>DMPQ01000259.1:3071-3252 GCA_003455945.1 Planctomycetaceae bacterium | reverse complement strand
CCCAGCCGATCGGTCGCTCCGATCACCTGACCGGTCCGGATTCCGCCGCCGGCGAAGAGCATCGTGTTGGCCCGAGGCCAATGGTCGCGTCCCGGCTGGACGATGCCCGCCGCCGCACTCGCGACGCCGCCGCCGCTGCTGGCGACATGCGAGATCAGCGGGGTGCGGCCGAACTCGCCGG
>DMPQ01000259.1:0-3051 GCA_003455945.1 Planctomycetaceae bacterium | reverse complement strand
ACCAGCCGACGAGCCATCAGGCATTGCTGGCCCCAGGCGTGGCGGCCGTAGCGATCGCGAGTCCGCTCGTCCTCGCGACTCAAGTCGAACGCGGCGCGGGCGGTCGGATCGGTCAGCAGCTCGATCGCCTGAGCCTCGAACCGATCGAACGCCTCCATCGCGCCGGACGCGTCGACCGAGCGCCTCAGCCGATCGAGGTTCTCCGAGAGGGTCGAGCGTTCGTGCAGTCGAGAGGTCGCGGCGGCATCTCCCGAGTCGAGATTGGGGACGCGAAAGTCGGGGCGACTCGGGTCGCCGATCACGCGAAACGCATCGTGCGACGGACCGAGATAGGCCGAGCCGGCAATGACGAAGTTGTCGTAGCGATCGACCGGGTTGACGGCGATGTAGTTCGGTAGCGCGCCGCGTCGATCGCGACGCGCGAAGTTCACGACCGACATCCAGTCGGGATGGATCGGCCCCGGCTTGTCCGCCGCGTCCCGATCTCCGGACAGGACCTGCAGCGAGCCGGCCGGATGGCCCCCGCCGGTGTGCGCTATCGAACGCAGCAGCGAGAAGCGATCGGCACAGTTCGCGAGCTTCGGCAGCAGCTCGGTCAGCAGCAGCCCCGGCACGCGCGTCTCGATCGGACGAAACGGCCCGCGATACTCGAGCGGCGCGTCGGGCTTCGGATCGAACGTGTCGAGATGACTGCAGCCCCCTCGCAACCAGACCAGGATGATGGCGGTCGGCCCGTCGGACGAAGGTTCGCTCCCGGCGGCGGCCCGAATGCCGGCTCGCGAACGAAGCAGGTCGGCGAGGCCGAGCGACGTGAAGCCGCCGAGTGCGGCGCGCAGCAGCGTGCGTCGATCGGGCGTCGAGAAGCGGTTCGGAGGGGACATCGGGAGGACTCCGATGCGACAGCGCTGAGGTGGGAGCGTTCGGGCGGGAGTTCCAGTATCGCCGCGGATCGCTCGGGACGCCAATGCCGATCGCCCCTTTCGACGCGACATCGATCAGGCAGGACGAGGTCGATCGGCCGGCGGCGCCTGAGGGCCGAAGATCGAGACGAGGATCAGGACGAGAAATCCGAGCGGAATCGTCACGATCCCCGGCTGGCTGAACGGAACGAACGCCGAGTCGCGATCCCAGCCGTAGAGCGTCTCGTACGATTCGCCGCTCGCCAGAATCCATCCGAGCGAGGTGATCATGCCGATCAGCACGGCGGCGATCACGCCGTAGCGCGTCGTCCGCTTCCAGAACAGGATCATCACCAGACTCGGCAGGTTGGCGGAGGCGGCGACGCTGAAGGCCCAGCCGACCAGGAAGTTGACGTTGAACCCTTGGAAGACGATCCCGAGCACGATCGCCACGGCACCGACCGCGACCGCCGCGATCTTGGCGAAGCGGACCAGCTGCGCGTCGCTGATCGGATCGCGTACGACGAGCGCGAGCAGATCGTGCGTGATCGCTCCGGTCGACGCGAGAATCAGACCGCTCACCGTGCCGAGCACCGTCGTGAACGCGATCGCGCTGATGACGGCGAAGAGCCACTCCTCCAGACTGCGCGCCAACAGCGGCGCGGCCATGTTCGAGTCGCTGACGTCGATCGCGCCGCTGGTCATCGCTCCCAAACCGATGAAGAGCGTCAGCACGTAGAAGAAGCCGATCGAGGCGATGCCGACGATCGTGCTCTTGCGCGCGGCCGAGGCATCCTTGACGGTGTAGTAGCGGATCAGGATGTGCGGCAGACTCGCGGTGCCGGCGAAGAGAGCGAGCATCAGCGAGATGAAGTCGACCTTGTCGAGCAGCTTGCCGCTGCGAATCCCCTTGAACACCTTGTGTTCGCCCGGGCGCAACAGTCGCGAGCCGTCGGTCGGCGTCGGCACATGCAGCGTGACGCTCGTCCCTTGCGGATCGCTGGCAGCCGCCGCACGATCGCTCTCGCCGTCGACTCGCAGCTTGACCGGACGCCAGAGAACGACGCGACTCTGCTGCACCGTCGCCAGGAACCCGATCGGCCCGAGCGGTCCGGTAGCGGTCTTCCCGTCGGGAAGACGCTCGACATGGCCGACCGGATGCAGTCGCGCCGGGCGATCAGGATCGCCGAGAGGGAGACCGTTGATCCGCTTCGGTTCCCCCGGCGCCTCGACTTCGCTCTGACATTCGCGCAGTTCGACGCGAGCGTTCGATTCGCTCGCCGGCGCAGAGGTTCCCTCGGCCGAATCGGCCATGACCTCCGGCGGCAGATCGCGCAGTATCCAGTAGGTCGTCTCGCCGGTCGTGCGGTGTCTTAGCCGGACGATCTTCGGCGTTTCCCAGACGCCGGTCGGCGGGAGCACGTCGAACGAGGCGTCTTCGGGATTCGCATCGAGTGCGGCACGCAGTTCCTGTTCCCAGTTCGCCGCGGCGAACGGACCGAAGCTGCGGAATCGATGGCCGTCGATCCCTCCCGCTTCGACCTTCAGCCCGCGCGACAGGATCATCACCGTCAGGACGGCGCTGAAGATGACGAGCAGCGTCCCCTTGATGAACTGGACCCAGGTGGTCGAGACCATGCCGGCAGTCAGGACGATCAGTACGACGACCGCCCCGACGATGATGACTCCGGTCCATTGCGGCAGACCGAGGAGCGGGCGGATCAGGGCTCCGGCGCCGACCATCTGCGGGATCAGGTAGAAGACGCTCACCGCCAGCGTGCTGATGCCGGCGGCGAAGCGGATGCCGCGCGAACCGAACTTCGCATCGAGCGCATCGGCAAAGGTGAACTTGCCCAGATTGCGNNCCCAGGAACGAGGCGGCCGACAGATAGTCGCCGGCAAAGGCGACTCCGTTGACGAACCACGGGATCTGGCCATGAGCGGCGAAGTAACCGGCGCTCGAGCGGGCCTTGCGCCCGAGGTAGAAGCTGAGCCCGAGCGTCACGCCGACGAACAGCGCGAAGAGAATCAGCGACAGGGTCGAAGGTCCGTCGGTCATGGAGAGGGCTCGACGAAGTGGAGCGGCGGGGAGCGGTGCGGAGGGATCGTGCGAACGGACGATCGTCGACAAGGGGAAGCCGTAAGCATCGCG
>DMPQ01000049.1 GCA_003455945.1 Planctomycetaceae bacterium | reverse complement strand
GATCGAACGTCAATGCATATGGCCAGCGGGCGGCGAGTCCTACTCGTCGCCCGCTTCGCTTTCTTGTCACGAAGGCCTCGCCGGTCGGCCGTCGCCGAAGCGGACGGGAGCCGAACGCGGGGCGTCACGCACCACAACGCACTTCCTGCTCCGCCCGACTCAGCGCACCCGTGCGTCCCGGCTAAGCTGGTCGAGTCCGAAACCGCTTCGGCCCTGCATGCCGACAGCCCCCCTTCGTTCTCGGTCTTCCGACGAACCCTCTGATGCTTCCTGCTTTCCTTCCGAGCCTCGGCGGCGATTCGCTGGCGGTCCTGCTCAGGACTCTGCAGGTCTCGGGGCTGTCGGTCGGCATCGCGCTGGCGATCGGCATCCCCATCGGTGCCGCACTCGGTCGAAGCGATTCGCGAGGGGCATCGCTGGGGCTGGCGGTAGCTCGGATCGCCACGGCCCTTCCGCCGGTCGCGATCGGACTGGTCGTCTATCTGCTGCTGACGCGCCGCGGGCCGCTCGGCGATCTCGAGTGGCTCTTCACCTGGAAAGGGATGGTCCTCGCTCAGGTCGTGCTGATCCTCCCCTTTCCGATCGCGGTGATCGGGCAAGGGATGCGCGCGATTCCCCGCTCGTTCGAACGCGAGCTCGTGGCGCTCGGAGCCTCGCCGCATCAGCTCCGCCGGCTGCTGCTGCGCGAACTGCGGCCGAGTCTGATGCTCGCCGCGAGCGTCGCGCTCGGGCGGAGTCTGTCGGAGGTCGGAGCGATCCTGATCGTCGGCGGCAACGTCCGCGGCAGCACTCGCGTCCTCACCACCACGATCGTGCAGGAGACTGCGCAAGGGAACTTCGATACGGCGCTCGGCCATGCGTTGGTGCTGATGCTCCTGGCGACCTGCTGCCAGCTCCCGCTGCTGTTTCTCGACTCGGGAGCTCGACATGAGCGGGAATGAGTCGCTGCCGGCGGCACTCCACTGCCGCGAGTTGTCGCGCCGCGTTTCGGACCGATTTCGGGTCGAGCTGATCGACTGGACGATCAAGGCGGGCGCGATCACCGTGCTCCTCGGTCCGACCGGCTCGGGCAAGTCGACAGCGCTCGAACTGCTTGCCGGTACCCTACCGATCGACTCGGGCGAACTTCTCGAGGGGAGTGCTGCCGAACGGCGCGTCGAAACGCTCGAGCGCCGCCGCCGGCGAGCCTGGCTCCCCCAGCGACCGCGACTGATCCGCGGGACCGTTCGCGACAACGTCGCACTCCCGCTCCGGCTGCGCGGAGATCTCTCTGCCGATAGCGTCGCTCGGCATCTCGCGCTCTGGCAGTTGGACGAGCTGGCGGACCGACCGGTGGAACGACTTTCGGGAGGGGAGCGGCAGCTCGCCGCGCTGGCTCGCGTGACGATCGTTCCGACCGAGCTCCTGTTGCTCGACGAACCGACCGTCGGCCTCGATCCCGAACGGGTCGCACTCGTCGAGCGACGGATCCGCAGCGCCGCCGAACGAGGAACGACGATCGTCTGGTCGACCCATCATCTGCACCAGGCCCGTCGCGTCGGCGATCAGGTTGCCTTTCTCTTCGGCGGACGACTGCGCGAAACCGGCCCGCTGGCGGAGCGTTTTGACGCTCCGAGCGACGTCGAGTTCCGCCGCTTTCTTCAGGGAGAACTCCCTTGCTGAATCGACGTCGCGACGGCCGATCGAACCGCTTGGTGTCGCGTCGTCTCGTCGGCCGCGCGACGCACGTCACTCCCCTACCCCGCTCGTTGCTGCTGCTTCTGCTGATGGCGACGATGATCCCGAACGGCTGCGTCGGACGCTCCGAGCAGCGGGCGTCGGAGCGACCGATTCGCTGGATCGCGACCACTTCGGTGCAGGACACCGGATTGCTCGAAGGACTGGTCGCGATGCTCGAGAAGCGAACCGGCCTGCGGATCGAGGCGATCGCGGTCGGCAGCGGCCAGGCGTTCGAGCTGGCGCGGCGCGGTGATGCCGATCTGCTGATGACGCACGCGCCGACGCTCGAACGCGAGTTTCTCCGCGAGGGGATCGCGACGCGCGAGCGGATGCTGATGAGCAACGACTTCGTGTTCGTCGGACCGCCGGAGGATCCGGCCGGCGTGCGCGGCATGACCGATCCGGTCGCGATGCTTCAGAAGATCGCGAACAGCGCCGCGACGTTCGTCTCGCGCGCCGATCGCTCGGGAACGCATCTGTGCGAGCTGCAGCTGCGTGAGGCGAACGGCATCGTGCTGCCGCCCGAGCGACTGATCGAGACGGGGCTCGGGCAGGCCCCCTCCCTGCGAGTCGCGTCGGAGCGAGGCGCCTACACGCTGACCGACCGAGCGACCTGGACGGTGCATGCCCGATCGCTGGAGCTGGAACTGCTCGGCGGCGGCGACGAGCGTCTGGCCAATCGGTATCGACTGTTCGAGATCGGTCCCGAGCATCGTCCGGCCGGCGATGATCCGCGCGTGGCGCAGCTGTTCGACGCGCTGAACGATTCGGCGACCGCCGAGTTCATCGATACCTTCGGCGTCGCGACCTACGGAGCCGCCCTCTTCCGCAGCCGCTCGACCGACGAAGCGACGTCAGACTGAGCGATCGCGCGACAGGACATGCACGACGCCGCGCGGACCGGCGTTCACGACGATCGTCGGACCGATCGATGCGGTTCGCCCCGAGCTGCCGTGGATATGACCGCAGACGGCCAGCGGCGGCGTGCGACGACGGATCGTCGACAGCACCTCGCGACTCCCCAGCGACACGCCGCGCGTTCCGTGGTCGAGCACGCCGTAAGGAGGCGAATGCGTCACCAGCACCGCGCCGGTCGGGCACGGATCGAGGAGCGCCGAAGCCTGGTCCTCGGAGAGATCGAAGCTCCAGGCGCCGAACGGCGTGATCGGCACCGCGCCGCCGACTCCCCAGAACGCCTGACCGTCGATCGTGCACCCCGAGCCGTGCAGGACATGAACCAGCGGCGTGTCGTGCCAGACGCGGCGAAGCTCCTCGTCCGATTCGGCGTTCCCCGGCACGACCACCATCGGCTTGCGGATCTCGCGCAGCACGTCGCACAGTTCATCCAGGCCATGT
>DMPQ01000101.1 GCA_003455945.1 Planctomycetaceae bacterium | reverse complement strand
AGACGCTCGGCGGGGACCACTTCGATGCAGTACCCCTCGCGCAGCGAATTGCCTCGCCCCAGAGGCACGTCGACTCGCATCCCCGCTTCGACGACGCCGCGCAGCGATTCGCCGATCCGGTAGTCGTAAGGGCCGAACGGATTCTCGGCGAAGACGACTCGGGCNNTGATCGAACAGACTCCGCTGTCGTTCCCGCATCGCGCCGATCGTTCCCGATTGGGAGGGCGGGTCGTCAGTCGAGCGGTTTCGGTTCGATCGCCCCGACTCGCCCCGCTCGGCTACTCCCCTGGTTCGCGAGTCATCGTACCGCGTCGGGGCGATCGGCGTTACCGCTTGGCAGGAGCGGCGCGGAGCCCTACAACCGAAAACCGTCCGTCGCCGAGACGCCTCGGCCCGTTCGAAGCGTTCGAGAGTGAGCGAGCCGGGGCCACTCGGCGACCGGGGCTGATCGGCGACGCGGGGCCACTCAGCGACCGGGGCGGACCGGCGACGCGGGCGGAGGGGCCCTCGGATGGCGCCGCAGCGATCGCGGCGGTGCGCCGNNAGAACGTCTCGGCAACGACGCGAACCAGAGTCTTCGGGAGCGGCGAACGTGAGGAAAGTCGGTGTCTTCGGCGGATCGTTCGATCCGATCCACTTGGGCTACCTGCTGCTGGCCGAATACTGTCGCGAAGTCGCGGGATTGGACGAGATCCGCTTCGTGCCGACCTCTCAGTCGCCGTTCAAGGGGACACCGTCGGCTCCGGCGAAACATCGGTTGGAGATGGTTCGCCTGGCCACCTGGGGCAATGCCGCCTTCGTCGTCGACGGGAGCGAGCTGGAGCGCGGCGGAGTCAACTACACCGTCGATACGCTTCAGGCGATGGCGGATCGGCATCCGCAGGAGGAGCGATTCCTGCTGCTCGGCAGCGATTCGCTGGCCGACTTCGGCAACTGGCGTCAGCCGCAACGGATCTGCGAACTGGCGACTCCGTTGGTCGTCGCTCGCGGCGGCAGCGGGCCGATCGCGTGGCAGGTGCTCGAGACGCTCGTCGGCGCGGAGCGGACCGCCGAGCTGCGGGAGCTGGCGGTCCGGTTCCGAGCCGTCGAGATCAGCAGTACCGAGTTGCGGGAGCGGGTAAGGTCGGGGCGCTCGATCCGCTACCAGACTCCTCGGGCGGTCGAGGAGTACGTTCGGACGCACGGACTTTATCGAGGCTGAACGGTCGGTCGTTCCGAGGCGTGCGGGTGCCGAGGAATCGCGGTCGACCAGGGTTCGATCTCTTCGGTCACGGGACGATCGAAGCGGTTTCGGAGTTTGCCGTAGCCGAGTCGGCTCGGGCCGTCGTGGCCCGAGCGAAGTTCGGACGTACGAGCCGGTGTCATCGCCGGAATGCCGTTCGTCGTCGCAGGTGTCGCAGGGATCTTGCCGCTTGTCGGCCGGTCGTCGGACGCGTCTCGTCCGGAAGCCGATTCGTTCCGAGTCGCCGCTGGGCCGCTGTCGCTTCCGAATCGCGGCGTGACGAAGGCCGCGGAATCCGGTCGAGCGACTTCGGCGAGGTGACTCGCCTCTCGCTTCGCAGGACCTCGTCGTCCCGGTCGACACGAGTCGCCGAGGTCCTGCTTCGATCATCGATGTCTCAGGCCGCGTCGGTCTTGGCCTGAGGCACCTCGTGAGGCTCCAACTCCTCACGCAGGACGACGAGATCGGCCGGGGCTTCGATCCCCAACCGGACCTTGTCGCCTGATACCCGGACGACCGTCAGCACGATCGAGTCGCCGAGACGAATGCGTTCGCTTTCCTTCCTGGAGAGCACGAGCATATGAAGAATCCTCCTGATCGTCGTTGGCATCGGCGTTCGATCGGGGCCTGTCGCGTCCGTGCGAGCTAGGCGGCGCTGGGCACCAACGGCAATCGTCTGCCGAGTCGTGCCTTGGAACGTCGTTCACCGGTCGAACTGTAGAAGATGATGGTGTTCTGGTCGGCATCCCAGATCGCCGTCAGCTTGACGCTGCGCGGTCCGTGGAGACAAAAGAAGAGACCGACCGGTCGTCCGCCTCGCACCAGGATCCGTTCGCTGAACTGAAAGGCACCTGGTTCGAAGTCGTTTTGTTCACAGAGAGCGAGATGCACGAATTGTCGTAGTTCGTTCAGGTTGTCGAGCGCGGGGCAGCTCTCCTCCATGAGCGTTCGAGGCTCCTCGTTCGCATGGGGTCTAGGGGCTTCCTGAAAGATTGGATGCCTCGGAGTTTTCGTTAGACTGGGAAACCTCCGCGGCATAGACCATATCGGCAAAGACATGGAAACGCACAGAGGTATTCTGGGCATTTTGAACATGGCAAGCGAACCTCTGGCGATTGAGAAAAACGCGGCATTTCCATAAGAAATCGGGGGCTTCGATGCGTCGATCGATGCGCGCCATGAGTCGACTCGGACTGGTGCTTGCGAGTCTCTTCGCGCTCGTCGCCGGTTGCTCGCCCGAGGCGCGTGATGGCGCCGAGAAAAGCACCGAGGCGTCTCGCACGACGTCGTCGAACGAGCGCGAGGGGGGGACTTCGGAGGGTTCGGCGGGGAGCGCGGGGGATACCGAGCGCGTTTCCGCCAACGAATCCGAGGAGATTGCCGCGGCCTTCGTGTCGGTCGATGCCGAGGGGCTTGCGGCCGAGATCCGGAGTTACGGCGATCGAATCGTCTTGGTCGACTGCTGGGCGACCTGGTGTCTGCACTGTCTCGAACAGATGCCTCGAACGATCGAGTGGGAGCGGGAGTATCGCGACGACGGGCTGACCGTTCTCTCGCTCAACTTCGACTCGCCCGACGACGAAGCACGTCGCGTCTTGGCCGGGCAGATGCTCGATGATCTCGGGGCGACTTTCCCACGGCTGCAGTCGTCGTTGTCGGGGACGGCGGCGATGGATGCGTTCGAGATCGACGCCGGACTTCCTCATTACCGTCTGTATGTCTCGGGCGAACTTCGCGCGACGTTCGACGAGAGCGGTCCGGAGTTGGAACAGGCGTTGCGCGCGGCGCTCGACGAGCGGCGGTCCCGATCGTCGCCGCGTCGATAGTCGCCGGCCCGACGGTCGCGAGGCCGATCGACGTTAGGCCGATCGGCTCGGGACGAGGTCCGTTTTCGCGTCGCCTGGTGCGGCGGAGCGGACGCCCTTACGACCGCGATGCGGTTCGTTGACAGCCCTGAGCCCCCTCCCTAAACTCCCGGTTTCGATCGGCCCGGTTCCGCTCCGGGGTCCATTGTCCAGGGAGTGCACCAGGGATGACCGACGGTTCCGCCAGCGAGATCGACAACGTGATGCACGAGAGCCGCGTCTTTCCGCCGTCGGCGGAGTTCGCGTCTCGGTCCCGCATCGGTTCGATGGACGAGTACCGGGCTCTCTACGATCGATCGATCGCCGATCCGGAGCGGTTCTGGGGGGAGTCGGCTCGCGAGGAACTTCATTGGTTCGAGCCGTTTCGGACGGTCTTTCGTCGGACCGAGACGGGGGTCGAGTGGTTTCCCGAGGGGAAGACGAACCTCTCCTACAACTGCCTCGATCGCCACGTCGCGGCGGGCCTCGGTGATCGGACGGCGATCCTGTGGGAAGGGGAGCCGGGGGATCGGCGTACGCTGACCTACGCGGAACTGCTGCGCGAGACGGAGCGGTTCGCGAACGTGCTGAAGTCGCTCGGGGTCGTGGCGGGCGATCGCGTGTCGATCTACATGCCGATGA
>DMPQ01000323.1 GCA_003455945.1 Planctomycetaceae bacterium | reverse complement strand
GGGCTGGTCGCGGCGGCGACGTTCCTGATCGGAGGGATCAGCGCCTTTCGACTGGCGCCGACCGAACGAGGCGTCGGCGGGTTCGATCTGGTGGCGGAAACGAGTCGTCCGATCTTCGTCGACCTGAATGACGCGGCCGAGCGGCGATCCCGTTTCGCGGCCGACGCCCCGACGCTGGAGTCGGTCGGCGTGTTGGCGTTTCGTTGGCGGCGCGGCGACGATGCGAGCTGCAACAATCCGTTTCGAGCGGCGCAGCCGCAGGTGATGGGGGTCTCGGCCGACGTGGCGCGCTGGTTCGACGAGTCGACTCACCCGGCGTTCGGCTGGGCAGGGACCGAATCGAGCGACGAATCGGTCCGCGCCAATCCCTGGCGCGCTCTCGATCCCGAACGAGCGACCCCGGCCGGCGAACCGATTCCGGTCGTGATCGACAAGAACACGGCGATGTGGGGCTTGCAGGTCTACTCGGTCGGTCAGCGCTTCACGATCGAATACGAGGAGGTGGGGCAAGTCGAGTTTCGGGCGGTGGCGTTCCTGGACAACACGATCCTGCAGGGGAGGTTGCTGGTCGGCGACGCCGACTTCCGCCGCTTGTTTCCGGATGAGGAAGGGGATCGGTTCTTCCTGGTCCGGACCGGGGCCGCGGACGAGGCGATTCGGACGCGGATCCGAGGGCTGCTCGAGGATCGCCTGGGGGATGTCGGCTTCGCGACGCGTCGCTCGGATCGCGTGCTGGGGGAGCTGCTGGCGGTGCAGAACACCTATCTCTCGACCTTTCAGAGTCTCGGGGCGCTCGGATTGCTGCTCGGCACGTTCGGTCTGGCGACGGTGCAGCTGCGAAGCGTGTTGGAGCGGCGAGGGGAGTTGGCGCTGATGCAGGCGATCGGCTTTCGGCGGCGGCGGCTGATGTCGCTCGTGGCCCTCGAGAACGCCTGGCTGCTGCTGTTGGGGCTGGGGATCGGCGGAGCGAGCGCGATCGGAGTCGTGTTGCCTCACTGGTGGTTCGGTGCAGCGAGCGTGCCGTGGCGCGAACTCGGAGCGATCTTGGGAGCGGTCGCCCTGATCGGCGTCCTGACCGGTTCGCTCGCCTCGCGGAGCCTGTTGGGGATCGACGTGAAACGCTCGCTCCGAGGCTGATCGAACGTCGCCGGCGGCCGAGCGAACCTGTCGGTCGTCCGCACGGTCGCTCCCTTGAGAAGACGCGGGGCGGGGAGCTAGAATCCCGACTCGTTGCGGGCGGCCTCTGAATGGAGTCGTCGGCGGAAACGAGCCAGAGTGGCGAAATGGCAGACGCGACGGATTCAAAATCCGTTGCCCGAAAGGGCGTGTGGGTTCGACTCCCACCTCTGGTACTTGGCCCCCGAACGCACGCTCGACGAACCGGTCGTCGTGATCGTGCGGAATCGGCCGCTTTCGAGCGATTGTCTGAGGGGGGGCCGAAATCCTGGGCGCGCCCGCGGCGAAAGGTGCCCGGCTCAGGAGATCTCCGAAATGAGCGAGGCCCCGAGGACCAAGAGCCGTCGGAGGTACACGGACGAGTTCAAGCGCGATGCCGTCCGAATGCTCCTCGATGGGCATTCGCCCCGAGCCGTCGCGGACCGGCTCGGGATCTCCTCGGTCAGCATGCTGAATCGTTGGCGACGCACGATCGAGCCGCCTGACGCTCCCGTCGACTCGCCGCGTGATGCTCCGGTCCAAGAGCTCATGGAGACGATCCGACGCCTGGAGCGGGAACGCGACATCCTGAAGAAGGCGTTGTCAATTTTCAGCCGGAGCGATTGAGCGACCCTGTCGCCGTCGGCAAGTTCGGCGATCATCTGCCGCTCTACCGGATGGAAGTGATCCTGTCGCGCAGCGGCGGTCCGACCTCGCTCGCAGCGCGCAGAGCCGTTGACTCGCGACGGTTGCGACACTGATGCAACCGCTGGTGCTGCGGATGCAGACCGAGGTCCACGCGAGTCGCGNNCCGCCCGCGGATGTCGCCGAGATGACCGAGTTCATCGCCCGCACGCTGGACACCCCCGACCTGCTCACCTTCGTGCTCGTGCCGCGGGACGGGCCGCCGTCCGGGCTGGCGTCGTACACGCGGCTGGACCCGGCCACCGGCCAGGTCGNNGATCGCGGCCCGGCGACGGAAGTTGCGTGCTGCGCACATGCCCGGCGCAAGTTCATGGAGGCGAAGGAAGCGGCGCCGACAGGTGCGGCGTACGCGATCGCGCGGTTCAAGGAACTGGATGCGATCGAGCAGCGGGCGACGGCCAAGAAGCTGTCCACAGCCGAAACGGCGGAGCTGCGTCGTTGCGAGGCGGCACCGAAGCTCGCGGCCTTCGAGGCCTGGCTCGACCCGGCCAACTTCGACGAGGGCGGGATCCAGCGCAGTCGGCTGCGCGTGGCACGGTGAAGACATGGATCAGCGCATCAGCTTCCTGACCCTGGCCGTGCGTGACCTCGGGGCCAGTCGGCGGTTCTACGTCGACGGCCTGGGCTGGACCCCCGAACTCGAGGTCGAGGGCGACGTGCTCATGATCAAGACAGGGGACCGGCTCGTGCTCTCGCTCTGGGACCGCGAGCACTTCCAGGCCGAGGTCGGCGCCATCGCCTCCGGACTGGCCGAGCGCGACGGGGTGGCGCCGTTCACGATCTCCCACAATGTCGCGACCGAGGCCGAGGTCGACGAGATCCTCGAGGTCGCCCGCGCCGCCGGTGCCGATCCGGTGCACCAGGCCGTCCAGCGCGAGTGGGGCGGCTACACCGGCTACTTCGGCGACCCCGACGGCTACCGCTGGGAGATCGCGACTAGGGCGTGTCCCGCAAATC
>DMPQ01000317.1 GCA_003455945.1 Planctomycetaceae bacterium | reverse complement strand
GGCGCTGCGCTTCGGGCTGGTCGTGTTCTTGCAGGGCGCGAAGCGGTTATCGCTCCCCGCCAGCCCGCCGCGTGAGCAAGGGGTCCCCGTGCCTCGCATCGTGGCGGATACCACCGTGGTCGGTCGCAGGACGTGGCCCCGGGCTCTCCGAGCCCGAGGTCGGGTTGACCTCGTCACCGTTGACGCGTCGTAGCTCGTGCGGCGTCGCGACGAGACCTCGCCTCGGCCACGGAGTGGCCGGGCCCACGATGCTGCGACCGGGGTCGGTCGCACAACGACAGACGGTGCGACCGGGGACGCGAAATACTCAGTTCTCGGTCGCGTCCAGGCGGCGCTGGAGCGCTTCGATCTGCGAGCGCATCAGTCGCAGTTCCTGCTCGAGCTGCTCGGTACGAGCCCTCAGGCGGAACACCTCGCCGGTCGTGTCGATCGGCTGAGGCGTCGGCGCATCGCCCATCCAAGCTCCCGCGGCGACCGTTCGGATCCGCGGAAACGACGCCTCGCGAGCGGCGAGCTCTTCCGACCGCTCGTTGCTCGGTCGGTATTCGACCTGAGCGGGATCGCCGGCAAAGAAGAGGATCCGTTCTCCGGCGACCGTGACGCTCTCGAGCGGCAGGAAGCGGGGGCGTTCGTCGGCAGCGGCGCCGGTCCGGAGTCCCTTTTCGCGAATCTCGAACTCGCCCGACGAAACGGTCGTCGTCACGCTCCCGTCACCTCCGGCGAACTCTCGACCGACGGTCGCCCGCGACACCACGACTCCCGGACGGACCAGCACGATCTGCATGTCGTAGGTCGGGCGATTCCGCTTGAGGTTTTCGAGCAGCCGAGCCGCTTCGGCGTCGAGCGGCCTTCCGGCCGGATCGACCATCACCACCAACGGCGTCGACCGAGGGCGGAGCGCCGGTTCGATCGCGACTTCCAGACGCTCGCCGCTCCGCAGCAGTTCGAGCGTCAACGGCCTTCCTGCGGCAAGTTCGACCCGAGTCACCAGGTCATCGATGCCGCCGATCGTCCGGCCGTCGAGCGTCAGGAGCAGATCGTCGGCTCGCAGGTCCGCACGACTTGCCGGCGAATCGGGAGCGACGCAACCGACCAGCAGCGCCGAAGGAATCTGCAGATGCCCCAGCAGCACTTCGGGCGCTTCCATGCAGCTGACGCCGAGCCACCACCGCGCCGACGTCTCGTCGCGACTTCCGCGCGTCACCTCGATCGCGATGTCCGACGGAACGTCCCGAGCGATCGGAACTCGCTCGTCCGCATTCGGCACGGGAGCAACCTCGGTCTGCTTCGGCTCGGGGGCGGTCGGAATCGCGTCGAGCGAGCGATCGGTGACCGGAGCCCCTTGGCCGACCGGCATGCCCATCGGACCGAGATCGGGCGCGCCGAGTCGTTCGTCGCACACGAAGAGCAGACCGGCGATGATCAGCAGAAACTTCATCGATCGGAATCCTGACGTTGGCTTCCGCCGCAGCGGAAGTCGAAGATCGGCGAACCGAACCGAGCGACTCGAACGAGCCCTATTGGAACTCGCCCATTCCCGGAATCGAGATCATCTCGACCGGGACCAGCACTTCGCGATCGGCGTCCAGCGACTCGGGCATCACCGCCCGCACCCGATCGACCTTCGTCCCGCTGGGCAGCAGCGACTCGATCGGCGCATCGGCCGGAGTCCGCTTGACGAAGGCGTTGTAGGTCTGAGGATCGAAGTACGGAACGGCGACGTTCTGATCGAGGTCGTCGACCGCAAGTCGGAGATGACCGGCCGGCACGAACGAAGCGGGTTGCGTCTCGGCCAACCCCGATGCCCCGGGCTGCGGTGACGGCGACGAGATCGATGAGGCCTGACGACCGGCGAGAAACGCGACGGCGATGACCGCCAGCGAGACGGCCGGCGCGGCCCAGTCGCGCCAGGAGCGATCGGCCATCCGCGGCCGAGCCGGCTCGACTCGCGAATCGGACCAGTCGTCATCCGCTTCGGCTCGATCCCCGGCGCGCCGCAACGTGTCGGCGTCGTCCGATCGCGACTCGTTCAGCAGCGACTCGAGCATCGGAGCTTCGGGGGCGAAACAGCCTGCCAGATCGCGCTGCAGCGCCTGAGACTCGAGAAACAGTTCCGCGACGCGTCTCCAGCACTCGGGATGACGCTCGAGCGCCGACACGATGTCGCGATACTCCGCCGGCGAAACCTCTCCGTCGACCAATCGATCGAGTTGCGCGTCGGTCGGAGGCCCCGAACGGGACCGGACCGTTCCGGAAACGGATTCACTCATGGGTGGCGACAGGGTCCTCCACGGCAGCGAGTTCGTCCCTCAGTCGCTGCCTGGCCCGATGCAACCGTGCCTCGACGGCACTGTGGCTGATGCCCAGACGCTCCGCGATCTGGTGATAATTCCAGTTCTGGTCGTACTTCAGCAGCAGGATTTCGACATCCTTCTGCTTCAGACGTTCGAGTGCCGAGCGGACCTGCGATCGTCGTTCGTCCCGCAGCAGCCAGCCGAGCGGGCTGACGGTCCGGTGATCGCATTCCGTCGGACGAAACCGATCGGCATAGCGATCGGTCAACTTCCGTTGGCGGCCGATCTTGCGACGGAACAACAGCGACTGACGAATCGCCAGGCGATAGAGCCAGGGGCCGACCTTCGTCACGTCCTGAATCGGACTCGACTGACGAACCGCCGCCAGCGCCACCTCCTGCATCACCTCTTCGACCGCACCGGGATCTCCGACCCGCGCATAGACGACCGTTCTCAGCCAGCGCTCGTTGCGGCTGAGGACATCCGGCCAGTCGATCGAGGTGGCATCGCTCACGTCGCCCGGTTCGCCTCCGGCACGTTCGTTCGCTCGTCGCCGGAGTTCCACCCGGCCTTCCTTCAGGTTACCGACCGCTCGCCCGCTCTTGCACTCCTCTTGTCCCGATCGAACCGGATTCCGGAAGGAACCGAGGGACAGGACCGCGGGGGCTCGAGCCGGCCAGGCCGGTCGACCACGTCGGCGGCCGACCGAGGGGCAGCTCCCTTCGCTGCTTTACGCTCCCTCCGGCCACCGCCATAATGCGCGGCTCGATCCCTGCACCCGTGCCTGCACCGCTCCCTGCACTGGGCCGAGCCGATCCGCTCGGGATCGCCACCACATCTGCTGGAGTCCGAACCGATGTCGATCCGATTGCGACGATCCCGAGCCTTTGCGGCTCGGCTTGCCGGTCCCTGGGTCCTGAGCGCCGCGGCTCTCGCCATGCTCGCCACCGGCTGCGCCGAAAAGTCGGGCGAGACCGACTCGGGAACCGGCCACAGCGAATCGCACGCGGACGACGATCACGGCCATAGCGACCATGACCGCGGCGACCATGACCATGGCGACGACGGTCACCGTGACGATGGTCACAGTGACGACGGCCACGGTGGCGAATCGCACGACGAAGCCGCTCCNNTGCTTCGACCTCGACCGGCAGCGGTACCACGGCCGTCGCGGGGACTCCGTCGGCGCCGAGCGAAGGGGCTCCGCCGACCGCCTCGTCGCTCGTCGCTCCGGCCGCGACCGAGGCGCCTCCCGCTTCGATTCCTGCGACGCCGATCGTGCCGGTCGATCCTCCGATGACCGTTTCCCAGACCCTCACTCTCGAAGAACCGTCGCCGACCGCACCGGCGACCACCGCGGAGACCACGATGAGCGTGACCAAGTCGAGCTTCGGCCAGACCTCGGACGGCCAGCAGGTCGACAAGTTCGTCTGCACCAACGCCAACGGGCTGAGCATGGAGCTGATCACCTACGGGGCGATCATGACTCGCTTCATGGCTCCGGACCGAGAAGGCAAGTTCGCGAACGTCAACCTCTCGTGCCCCGACATGCCGGGCTATGAGGCGTGCGGTTCCTACTTCGGGGCGACGGTCGGTCGGTACTGCAACCGGATCGCCTTCGGCAAGTTCGAACTGGACGGCGCCACCTATCGGCTGGCGATCAACAACAACGAGCACCATCTGCACGGCGGACTGGTCGGCTTCAACCGGAAGATCTGGAATGCCGAAGCGGTCGAGACGGTATCGGCGGTCGGCGTGAAGTTCACGCTCGTCAGCCCGGACAACGACGAGTCGTATCCCGGGACGTTGACGGCGACGGCGACCTACCTGCTCGACAACGAGAATCGCCTCTCGATGGAATTCACCGCGACGACCGACAAGGCGACCGTGGTGAATCTGACCAACCACAACTACTGGAACCTCGCCGGTGAAGGTTCCGGAACGATCCTCGGACACGAACTGAAGCTCGCCTGTCCGACGTACCTGGCGGTCGATGCGGGGCTGATTCCGACCGGCGAGCAGATTCCGGTCGGCGGTACGCCGTTCGACTTCACCGACTTCCACGCGATCGGCGAGCGGATCGAGGCGGTCGGAGGGGACCCGATCGGCTACGACCATTGCTATGTGATCGGCGGCGACGCCGGAGCCGACGGCATGCGTCTGGCCGCGACCGTTCACGATCCGGCGACCGGCCGCGAGATGGAGATCCGAACGACTCAGCCCGGCATCCAGTTCTACAGCGGCAACTTCCTGGACGGGACGCCGGGGAGCGGCGGGTTCGCTCAGCACAACGCGTTCTGCCTCGAGACGCAGCACTATCCCGATTCGCCGAACCATCCGGAGTTCCCGTCGACCGTCCTCCGCCCCGGCGAGACCTATCGCCAGGCGACGGTCCACACCTTCAAGGTCCGGAAGTGATCGAGTCGTCCGGCCGATGATCGCGTCTCGGCGCCGATTCGATCGGTGCCGAGGCGTCGGTCGAGGCGCTGAACGTCATCCCCGCTCAACCACCTCATCGAGTCGCCCAGCGCATGCTCTCGCACGACGTCTACTTCACGCTCGCGAATCCGTCCGACGAAGCGATCGCGGCACTCGTCGCCGATTGTCGCCACTATCTGGACGGGCACGACGGAGTCGTCTTCTTCGCCGCCGGAACGCTCGAACCCGAGCTGGCTCGCCCCGTCAACGACCGGGCGTTCCACGTCGCGCTCCATGTCGTCTTCGATTCGCGCGCGTCGCACGATCGGTATCAGACCGATCCGCGGCATCTGGAGTTCATTGCGCGGAACAAGCCGACCTGGGCTCAAGTCCGCGTCTTCGACTCGGACTGCTGATCGGACGTGACGTGGGCTGTCGTAAGGCGACCGCCCCCGGTCGCAGCGCCGTGGGCCCGGCCACTCCGTGGCCGAGGCAAGGTTTCGTGTCGACACCGAACGCGCTTCGACGCGTGACGTCGATCGAAGTCCACCCGACCTCGGGCTCGGAGAGCCCGGGGCCACGTCCTGCGACCGACCACGATGGTATCCGCCACGATGCAGGGCACGGGGACCCCTTGCTCACGCGGCGGGCTGGCGGGGAGAGCGATAACCGCTTCGCGCTCTGCAATAACACGACCAGCCCGAAGCGAAGCGCCGGGATCAGCCGCGTCGGCGACGTCGATACCGGACGAACCTGACCGCCTCGAGAACGACCGATATCGCACGGCCGCGCGTCGGGGACGACGCGGGCCCACGATCGGGCTGCACGTCTGACGTCATGCGACCCCGTCTCCGGTCACTTCACGCCGCGTGACGTCGCTCGGTGATTCTTCCTTCGCCCGAGGAGACGACCAGGCGAGCCACGAGATGGCCGTCGTCGTCGAAGAGCTTCGCTTCCCCTTCGTCGGCGAACCAGGTCGCCTGAGCTCGCTCCCATCGGAAGCGGCGGCCGACCAGGTGAGCGTCGGCCAGCAGCAGAGCCGTGCCGACGTACTCTCCCGCCTCGATTCCCAGGCGGTGCCAGTGCTGTTCGAGCGATTCTCGAGAGGGGGTCATTCGGAGTTCGTCACGGGAATGAGCGGTCGAAAGGACTCGGCAGGAACGCCAAGTCCCTGGCTGTATCGGACCCCAGTCCCGCCGCAATCAGAACGACTCCCCTGCTCCGAAAACCTTCGCCATTCGAGCCAGACTGCCGAGTCGTCGAGCCCCTTCGAGGGTGGCCTCTCTAGGTTCCCCCGAAATCATTGAAGATTCTCCCCTTGGCAGATCAAACGCCTGTTTCATACACTCGTTTGAATCTGGGCGAGCGATCGGGCACGTCGGCGAGCGAACGGGTGGTTGAGGCGCGGGAACAGGACGAGGCGGGAAGCGATTCGGGCGCCAAGGAGCCCGGGACCAAGGAGCGACTTGTCGCCGCCGCCGGTCCGATCTTCGCCCGCTCGGGTTTCGAGGCGGCGACGGTTCGCGAGATCTGCGACGCGGCCGGCGCCAACGTCGCCGCGATCTCGTACCACTTCGGCGACAAGTGGGGGCTCTACGTCGCCACGATCGACGAAGCGCATTGCCGACTGTGCGATGCGGCTCCGATCCCCCAATGGCCCGACTCGTTGGCCCCCGAGAAGAAGCTCGAACTTTTCGTTCGCTCGATGGTCCTGCGGATGATGGACGTTCGGCGGACCGGCTGGCCGAGCGAACTGCTGACGCGCGAGATGCTCAATCCGAGTGCGGCGAGCGACACGTTGATCGAGCGGAACGTCCGCCCTCACTTTCGCGGGCTGCTGACGATTCTCGAGGAGTTGGTGGTCGAGCCGATCTCGCCCGAGCTGCTCGAGCGGATCGGCTTCTCGATCATCGCGCAGTGTTCCCATCACCGCATGGCGAACGCTCTCCTGAAGCGGATCACCAGTCAGCCTCCGGAACGACTGGACGATCTCGAGGCGCTGATCGCTCACATCACCCGCTTCTCGGTCGCGGCGATTCGCGGCTATGGGGCGAGCGAGGGCGATTCGCGGTCGCGCGATCCCCAGGCGTCGACCTCGGTCGATGGTGCGATTCGACTGAACGGCCCGCATCGGCGCGACGAACGGACCGGCGCAAGTATTCCGTCCGAGATTCACGGGAACGGTTCGCCTCGCGCGACCGAGCCCCCTTTTCCCTTCGACCGCGAGGAGCGGCGCTGACCCGCGTCACTTCTGGCACACCCAAAGAATCCGAGTGTTTCGATGTCGACTCTCCGCTACGTGATCGCCAAGGGGATCCCGGCGCTGGTGCTGCTGGCGATCGGGTTCGCCCTCTTTGCCGGCCTCTACGCGATGCGCCCCGAACAGCAGCTGCGCGACACGACCGGGGTCGTTCCTCTGGTGACCGCGTCTCCTGCCGAAGCGTACGACGGCGTGATCGTGATCGAAGGGCAGGGGGTGGTGGTCCCGCATCGCGAGATCATCATGTCGGCCGAAACGGCCGGATCGATCGCCGAAAAGAGTCCCGAGTGCCACGCCGGTCATTGGGTTCCGGCCGGCACCGAACTGCTGCGGATCGACGATCGGGACGCGACGATCGAGCTGCGCCAGGCGACGGCCGAGAAGCAGCAGGCCGATGTGCAGATCCAGGAACTCGATCTCGAGATCGCCAATGCTCAGCGTCTGATCGAAAATGCGGTGGCCGAGGTCGAGTTGGCTGGCCGCGAGAAGGACCGACTGGAACAGCTCGTCGGTCGCGTTTCGGAAGGGCAGATCGACCAGGCGCGTCGCAGCTATAACCAGGCTCAGAACGCGCTCGTCCAGCAGGAGAATCTCGCTCGTCTGCTCGAGGCGCGCCGCAGTCGGTTCGAGTCGGCTCGCGACCTCGCCCAGGTCAAGGTCGAGCGAGCGGAGCTCGATCTCGCTCGGACGCGCGTTGTCGCCCCCAGCGACGGAGTCATCGTCTCGGAAGAGGTCGAGAAGGGGACCTACGTCCAGGCCGGAACCAAGCTGCTGACGTTCGAGGACACCAGTCGCGTCGAAGTGCAGCTGACGCTCCGACCCGAGGAGATCTACTGGCTGCTGCAGGACCGTTCGACGCCCACGGGAACACAGATCGCCGCGGCGTCCGAAGCCGGATTCCGTTTGCCGCCGATCGACGACATCGAGATCGCGTTCGAGTTCGGTGATCGGAAGATTACCTGGCGCGGTCGTCTCGACGGTTTCGCCGCTCACGGCGTCGATGCCAAGACCCGCAACGTGCCGCTTCGCGTGATCGTCGACGAACCGATCCTGGCGGGGAACGAAGCGGTCGGACTGCTGCGCCGCGGGATGTTCGTCTCGCTGAGAATCCCGGTTCGCCCGAACGTCCCGCTGGTCGCCTTTCCGGCCGGCGCGCTCAAGCCGGGAGAAAAGGTCTGGGCCGTGCGCGACGGAGCACTCGAGATTCTCGACGTCGAAGTGGCGGGACGCTTCCGTGAGGTCGGCGGCGTTCGCGAGACGTACGAGTTCGATTCCGGTTGGCTCGCGACCGTCGATGCCGACCGNNAACGGACGAACTCGGATGGATCATCGCCGTTCGGGACCGAGGCGGACTCCGGGAAGGGGATCGTCTGGTCGATTCTCCGCTGACGCTTCCCTACGACGGACTGAAGGTCGAACTGCGCGATGCGCTGCTGCCGACGCCTTCGGTCGCCGATGCCGCCGCCGAATCGTCCTCCTCCGCCTCGTCGGCGGACGACGGTTCGTAAACATCCATCCGGCAACGAATCGGTAGGGATTCCGGGAAGAACGAGAGCGGTGCCCGAAAGGCCGCTCTCGAAATCCGAGGTCGATCGGTCCGAAGGATTCGCATGATGAAGAACGTGATCCGCTGGGCGGTGCGCAACTCTCCCGCCATGAACACGCTCCTGATCGCGACGCTGGTCGTCGGGCTCGTCGCGAGCCTGATCCAGTCTNNGCCTGTTGAGTCTGTTCGGCATGCGTCGCGAGGTCTTTCCCGAGTTCGAACTCGAGATCGTGCTCGTCACCGTGCCGTATCCGGGAGCGAGTCCGGAAGAGGTCGAAGAGGGGATCTGCCAGAAGATCGAAGAGGCGGTGTCGGCCATCTCGGGGATCCGCAAGCAGACGAGCGTCGCGAAGGAGGGGAGCGGCTTTCTGGTTCTCGAGCTCGAACCGAGCGTGCGGGATGTCCAGAAGCTGCTTGCTGAAGTCCGAAGCGAGATCGACAACATCCCGAGCTTCCCCCAGCTGGCGCTCGATCCCGAGGTGAAGCAGATCACCTTCCGCGCACCGGCCATCCATCTGGGAATCACCGGCCCCGGCAAGTTCGACGAGGATTCCGAGCTGAAGCTGCGCGAGCTGACCGAGCAGATCCGCAACGAGCTGATGCAGCTCCCGCCCGCGCCGCCGACCGATCCGATCGGCGGCTTTCTCGCCGCGTTCAAGCCGGCTCGCGAATCGGGGGCGATCACGTCGGCGGTGCTCGTCGGCGTTCGCCCCTATCAGATCGACGTCGAGATTCCGGAAGAGAGTCTGTTGCGGCACGGACTGAGTCTGATCGAAGTGGCGCAGATCATTCGTCGCGAGAACCTGGAGTTTCCCGGAGGGACGATCCGGACGTCGGGACAGGAGCTGGTGATCCGCGGCAAGAACAAGAGCGATCAGGGGGAACTGATCGAGCGGATCAAGGTCGTCGCGCAGCCCAACGGCGACGTGCTGACCGTCGCCGATCTCGGTTCGGTCCGCGACGCGTTCGAGGATCGGACGGCGATCGACGAGATCGACGGGCGTCCCGGCATGGTGATCCGGGT
The DNA here is from genome assembly GCA_003455945.1 of Planctomycetaceae bacterium. Lineage (GTDB taxonomy): Bacteria > Planctomycetota > Planctomycetia > Pirellulales > Pirellulaceae > UBA11682. The sequence goes on along the minus strand of DMPQ01000317.1, from coordinate 351 downwards.
CGAACGGACGAGCGACGAGGACCTGCTGACCGTCGTCGACACGGTGAAGAAGTACGTCGCCGAAAAGCAGCTCCCCCCCGGCTATCGTCTGACGACCTGGGGAGACCAGTCGATCGACGTCAAGGATCGTCTCGACATGCTCGTCTCCAACGGCATCCAGGGGCTGATTCTCGTCTTCGTCGTCCTGTCGCTCTTTCTCGAGCTGAAGCTCGCCTTCTGGGTCGCGCTCGGCATTCCGGTTTCGGTCCTCGGCGCAAGCGCGGTGCTGCTGATGATGGACCAGACCCTGAACATGCTGACGATGTTCGCGTTCCTGCTGGCACTCGGCATCGTCGTCGACGATGCGATCGT
>DMPQ01000472.1 GCA_003455945.1 Planctomycetaceae bacterium | reverse complement strand
TTCGGGGGAAGTCGGACGGTCGGGTTCCGACTTCGGAACTTCGATCCCCTCGCCGGCCGGACGCTCGATGGCGCCGTCGGGGAACGAGGGGCTCCGCGGAATCATCGCGCCGAAGCGGAGCAGTTCGCCGGGAAGCTCCGAGGTGTTCCCCGAGTAGGTCGCTCCCTGGGATGTCACGCTCCAGATGTACCAGGAGCCTTGCTTGGCGATCTGGACCTCGCCTCCGACGCCACCCCAGCCGAGGATCGAGGGCATCGCCTGAGCCGTGGACCGAGGGCCCATCGCCATGGGCGAGAAGCCGTTCCGGTTCGTCGTATCGAACGAGCCTTTGACGCCGAATGGGAAGGGATGCAGCCGCGAGCGGATGATCCCCTGTTGCACCTCGTTGAGGATCAGGTCGACGTCATCCCAGAACTTCGCTTCCAGTTCCAGAAACTCCGACCGATCCTCGGCGGGAGGCACCACGATCTTCCACGAGTCGTAACCGAGCGATTGCTGGACGGTGCCGGGAGTCTCGAGATTCTCGGCGAGCCGTGCGTAACGCTGCAGGATCTCGTTGAGCCCCTGACGCTGCGCGTCGGTCAGCATGGCGCGCTGACAGAGCGAACCGGTCGCCTCGGGGCCGTCGTGGGTGTACTGCACGTCGACCCAATCGGGCGAGCGACCGACGTTGCGGATCGTGACGACGACTCCATCGATCGTGCTCGCCTGATCCGCCGGCCGCGCCGCCTCTTCGTAGTGCATGACCGGAGCGGGAACGACGCTTCGGGTGTAGGTTAGCAGCGATCCGACGATCAGGGCGATCGCCGAGAGAGTCACGCATCCGAACACGAGCAGCAAGGTCGTGATGACTGCCGCCGTCGCCTTGCCGCGCGACGAACGGTTGTCGCGATATGCCGCGGCTCCGACGATCCGCGGAGGCTTGCCGGGGATCGTCGCTTCGGTGAACGTCTCGACTCTCGGTTCACGACGACTGAACAGATAGGCGACGAGCAGGGCGGGCCAGAAGAGCAGGAACGTCACGCCGGCGCCGATCGACGGCAGCGCCATCAGCACCTCGGGAGGCGGTCCGGTCTGGGAGTGTCCCGACAGGTAGAACGCTCCGAAAGCGCCGCCGCCGATCGCCGTCAGGCCGAGCGCGACCCCTCCGATCGCGAACATCCCGAACGCGCCTCCGCCGAGCGCAAAGCCGAGACTGAACGCGATGCCGCCGATCGCTCCGAGCAGACCGATCGTCGTGCCGCCGATCGTCAGCGCACCGATCGAAACGCCGCCGATCGCGACGAACCCCATCGCGACGCCGCCGATCGCCAGGGCCCCCTTGGCGCTCGGCCCAATGGCGATGATTCCCTTGGCGACCGCCGGACGTCCGGTCTGCGGATTGACTCCCGAAACGATATGCACGAACGGCAGACCGAAGAGCGTCGTTCGGGAGCGGTATTCGCGAAAGCCCGAGCGGGTTGATCGGACCAGGCCGCCGCGCGACACCGTCTCGACATCGGTCTTCAGCTCGTCGGCTCGCTGGTAGCGAGCGTCGGGGCGCTTCTCGAGTGTCCGGAAGACGATCCGATCGAGTCGTCGATCGACTCCCGCATGATGACTCGGCGCATCGAATCGTCCGAGCGGCAGTTCGCCGGTGAGCAGTTCGTAGAAGACGACTCCCAGCGAATAGATGTCGGCGCGATGATCGACATGATGGGCCCCCTCGATCTGTTCGGGAGCCATGTAGCGAGGGGTTCCCATCACCTGACGCGTCGTCGTCAGCGTGTCCGAAACCCGATCGGCGTCGAGCATTCGAGCCAGTCCGAAGTCGGCGATCCGAACTCGACCTTGCCGATCGAGCAGGATGTTCTCCGGCTTGATGTCCCGATGGACGACTCCCTGGTCGTGCGCGTACTGCAGCGCTTCGCAGATCTGAGGGACGATCGACAGCGCCTGGCCCGGCTCGATCGCCCGAGCCAGGATCGCCTGACGCAGATTGACTCCGTCGACGAACTCCATGACCAGGTAGTAGTAGTCGCCGGAACGCCCCGAATCGAAGACGTTGACGATGTTCGGGTGATTCAGTCGCGCCAGCGCCCGCGCTTCACGCTCGAACCGGGCGGCGAAGTCGGGGCGAGCGGCGAGCTGCGGCGGCAGGATCTTCAGCGCCACGATCCGGTCGAGATTTCGGTGCCGCGCCCGATAGACCGCCCCCATCCCTCCCTGGCCGACCAGGTCGAAGACCTCGAGCTGCGGAAAGACTCGGTTCAGCTCGGCCGGCGACGGAGGAACGAACGGCCCGAGGCCGAGCGATGCGGTCGGCTCGGCGAACGCCAGGCCCATCAGGCAGCGCGGACAGGAGCGTTCGTCGACTCCCGCCGGAAGAACCGCTCCGCAGCGTCGGCAAGGGGTAGTCATGTTTCGAGTTCCGCAGCGTTGGGGCGATCGGACCGAGCGCCGTTCCGCAGGAGATGGCCGAGTCGGAGATCTGCCCGACGGCCGGGAAGAGACGCCGCTCTACTACGACTAACCGATCCGAGTTCGAGGGTTACAATCCGTCGCTCCTTTTTTTCGGACCGCCGGATTCGAGCGGAGGCCGTACGAGGCTCCGGCCTCGCCGCATGGTTTCGGGCGGGGCCCGTCATTTTCCGATACCGAACGCCTCTGGGGTGCGGAGCGCCATGCCGACCGGAACCGAATCGGAAGACCGCTGGATCTTCGGCGCCGGCTATCTGGGGCTGCGAGTCGCGTCGCTCTGGCGCGGCCAGGGAGCTCGGGTCCATCTGGTCACCCGATCGCCCGACAAGGCGGCTCGATGGGCCACCGAGGGGTATCTGACGCATGTCGCCGATCTTCGTCATCCGATGACGCTCGATTTCGGTCCCTCGATCGCGGCGCTCCTCTGGGCGGTCGGATTCGATCGCCAAGGGACCGAGTCGATCGTCGATGTGCAGGTCGGCGGCGTCCGCCATCTGCTCGATGCGCTCACGACACCCCCTCGCGTCTGGATCCAGGTGAGCACGACCGGCGTGTACGGCGGAGGGGAAGGGGAGCGAGTCGATGAGGAGTCCCCCTGTCATCCGGACCGGGACGGAGGGCGGGCTGCCCTCGAGGCGGAACGTCTGGTCGCCGGCGATCACCGCGTCGGTTCGACGATCATCCTGCGTATGGCCGGACTCTACGGACCGGGGCGAGTGCCGAACGTCGANNGCGGCGAGCCGCTGGCTGCGAACCCCGACGGCTGGCTGAATCTGGTCCGGATCGAGGATGCGGTTCAGGCGGTGGAGCGAGCGCGCATCGACGGCCGCCCCGGCTGCTATCTGGTCTCGGACGGAAATCCGGTGCTGCGCCGCGACTATTACACCGAGGTGGCTCGTCTGGCCGGAGTCGGACCGGTGGCGTTCGCTCCCGATCGGATGAGCGCCACGAAAGGGGCGCGGGCGACCGGCAGCAAACGGATCGACTCGACGCGGATCCGGCGCGAACTCGGGTTTCGCCCCGACTATCCCGACTATCGAGTCGGGCTGGCGGACCTGTTCGGCTGAGCGGGCGGGCGTCTCGGTCCCCCGGGCGAATCGATCTGCCGGAAAATGGGGTGCTTTGCTATCCTGCCCCCTCGATGAGGTCGACCGACTCCGGCTCGACCGATCGTCGGCGTTTCCCGCGAGCCGTTCCGATGCCCTTCCCGCAGTTCGATCGCGACCAGCTCGAGATCCTGCCGCTGATGGAGCGCGTGCACGATCTGGAGATCGAGCGGATCGCGATCCGACCGAACGATCCCCCTCCCGATTTTCGCCATGACGCGATCGAGATGTTCGCCGAGCGGATCGTCGCGGCGGCGCGTCAGGGGCGGACGATCCTCTTCTGTTGCGGTGCGCATGTGCTTCGTCAGGGGAACTCGCCTCTGCTCATCGATCTGATGCGCCGCGGTCTGCTGACTCATCTGGCACTTAACGGCGCGGGAGCGATCCACGATTTCGAACTGGCGATGATCGGCCGGACATGCGAGAGCGTGGCGCGCTACATCCGCGAAGGGCAGTTCGGTTTGTGGCGCGAGACGGCTCGATTGAACGACGCCGTGGCCGCCGGCCATCGCGACGGCCTGGGGTTCGGCGAGGCGGTGGGGCGAGCGATCGAGACGGAGGGCTTTCCGTATCGGGACGAAAGCGTGTTGGCAGCGGGCTATCGACTGCAGGTCCCGGTGACGGTGCATGTCTGTCTGGGACAGGATATCGTCCACGAGCATCCGAACTTCGACGGAGCGGCGACCGGTGCGACGTCGTATACCGACTTTCTGATCTACGCCCAGAGCGTCACCAAGCTCGAAGGGGGCGTCTTCCTGAACATCGGTTCGGCCGTGATGGGGCCCGAGGTCTACCTGAAGGCGCTCGCGATGGCCCGCAATGTGGCGCGGCGGCGCGGCGAGGAGATCCGACACTTCACGACCGGCGTCTTCGATCTGCCCGAACTCGGCGACGACCTCGATCGCGAGGCGCCCAAGAACGACCCTCGCTACTACTTCCGGCCGTTCAAGACGATCCTGGTCCGCACGGTCGCGGATGGAGGCGAGAGTCGATACGTGCAGGGGGATCATCGCGTCACCGTGCCGGCGTTGTATCACGCGATCATGAAGCGGTGGGAAGCATGACGCCCGAGCGACTCGACCAGCTTCTCGATCGGTTTTCGACGCTGCGGATCGCGGTGCTCGGCGACTACTTCCTGGATTCGTACCTGGATGTCGATCCGGCACTGGCCGAACCGAGCGTCGAGACGGGGAAGGTCGCGCATCAGGTCGTCGGCGTGAAGCACTCGGCCGGAGCGGCGGGGACGGTCGTCAACAATCTCGCGGCGCTCCANNGCGGCGCGATCGGGGACGACGGAACCGGCTGGGAACTGCGCCGCGCGCTGCAGCGAGTCGGATGCGACACCGACGCGCTGCTCGAGTCGGACGAGCGGATGACTCCGGTCTATCTGAAGCCGCGCGATGTCGGCGTGCCGGGACTGGCCGGCGAACATTCGCGATACGACACCCGCAATCGACGCCGGACTTCCGATTCGCTCGTTCGCCGAGTGATCGAGGGGGCGGAGCGATTGTGGCCGAAGATCGATGCGCTGATTCTGCTCGATCAGGTCGAGGAGCCGGAATACGAGATCGTNNGCGCTGGGCCTGCGAGCGCGCGGCGGCCAACTCGTCGCGCATCGTCTGGGCCGACAGTCGCTTTCATATCGATCGCTTTCCCGGCCTGCGGATCAAGCCGAACCAGTTCGAGGTGACGGGCGAGCGACCGACCGGCCCCGATTCGCGCGTCTCGACCGAGCGGATCGCCGAGATGCTGCCGCGACTGCGCGAACGACAGGGAGTGCCGGTGACGGTGACGCTCGGCGAACGGGGGCTGATGATCAGCGATCCCCACCCGCGTCTGCTCCCCGCCTATCCGGCCGACGGACCGATCGACACGACCGGCGCCGGGGATAGCGTGACGGCCGCGATGGTGGCGGCGCTCTGCGCCGGTGCCTCGCACTGCGAAGCGGGGCGATTGGGAAATCTCGCGGCGTCGATCACCGTGCGGCAGCTCGGGACGACCGGTACCGCGCGACCGAAGCAGCTCCGCCAGCGACTGGACGAGTGGCGGCGCGAACGCCCTCAGGATTTCGACGACTGACGCCGATCGGCTCCGCGCAGCGATCCGGAGCGGGGACGAACGACCGGGAGGATTCCGGTGCGAACGATGCAGGATGCGAACGAAATGCCCGATGCTTTCGGCGCGGCACCGTGCGAGAACGGTCGCCGCCCGTCGCTTGCGTCGTTGCTGGTCCACGGCCTCTATGAACGAGTCCAATACCCGTCGCTGCTCCTGACGCTCGTTGCCTTCTGGCTCGTTCTCTCCGGGTACTTCGGTTCGACGACGGTCGGGTTTCCGTATCTGTTCTGGCATGCGCAGGCCGAGATCGCGGTCTGCGCGTCGCTGGCGATCGGCGTGGTGCTCGGCGAGTGGGGATTCGTCAACTTCCTGCTCGATTCGGATCGCCCCTGGCTCCGCAAGTGGGTGGCGCATCGGAGCGACCAGCATGTGCTGATGCGTTATCTGTTCTTCATGAATCTGCTCTTCGCCGCCGCCTTTCTGCCGACTCCGTTCTTCTATCGGGTCGGTGGCGATCGCGCTCAGTTCGATCTGGTTCGTGCCTGCATGTCGGCAACCGGAATCGTCACGGGCGTCAGCATCTATGTCTGTCTGGTCTCGTTCGTCGCGATCTGGACTCGCGGTGACTGCTGCGGGATGCCTCGCATCCGCGCACTGACCGAACGATCGCTGAAGCTGCTGCAGGGGGTGCGCCAGGGACGCGGCGAACCGCGGCAAGGAGAACGGGGAGTCGATCGATCGGGGCGCGCACGACGTTCGCGCGACGGCGAGCTGCCGCCGGTCGGCGTCGACATGGTCTGGGTCCACGTCGCGAGCGGTCTCTTCTTCGGACTGTGGATCGTGATGCTGATCGGCGCGGCGATCGTGTATGCGAACGTCGAAACCTATCCGCCGTGGCTCGACGCGGTCCTCTCGCCTGCCGTGCTCGTCTGCATGTTGCTGGTGCTCGGCATCCGGATCTACGGCTTTCTCGTCTTTCACGTCCATCGGCTCTACTTCGGTCTGTTGGCCGGCGGCGTGCTGATGATGATGGGGCTCGGCTACTACGACTGGCTCGGGCACAAGTATCCGCTCCCCGACATGCCTCCTCGCAGCACCTATCCGACGGTGGACGAGGTATTGCGGCTGCAGCAGGAACGACTCGCACGACTGGAATCGGGACAGGACCTCGATACCGACCGACTCGCTCNNGGAGAGCCGGCGATCCTGGTCGTGGTGGCGACCAGCGGCGGCGGGATCCGAGCGCAGATCTGGACGACCGCCGTGCTCGGCGCGGTGGAGCGGATGATTCCCGAGTTCCCGTATCGGACGCGCGTCGTGACCGGCGCATCGGGAGGGATGGTCGGAGCGGCGTACTACGTCGGCACGCTCGAACCTCCGGCCGCTCGCTGGGGACACGGCCAGGACGGCCAGCCGCTGCCGGTCGAGCGTCTGGTCGAGATCTCTTCGCACGACTCGCTCACGCCGACCGCACGCACGCTCTGTTTCCGCGATCTGCCGCGGCAGATCCTGCCGTTTCTCGGCGGGCGGGATCGAGGCGAGACTCTGCAGCGAACGTGGATCCGCAACTCGGGCGGCGAGTCGTCCGCTTATCGACGACCGCTGCGCGATCTCGAGGCGGGAGAGATGGCGGGCTGGTGCCCGTCGCTGATCTTCACTCCGGCGCTCCTCGAAGACGGCCGGCGGCTGTTCATGAGCAACCTGACGCTCGCTCCGCTCACGGTCAGTCACATGCCTCGGCCGACCGATCCGAGCGATCGCCCTCCGGGAGGTTCGTCGCTGGAGTACGACGAGGCGATGGAGCAGGGGGAAGCGGGGACCGGTGGCGAGCAGCGGATCACGCTCTCGGGGATCGAGGCGCGGATCATCGAGGATCGTCTCAACTACCGCTTCGATCTGGCGACCGCCGCGCGTCTGAACGCGACCTTCCCGATGATCTCGCCGCCGATCGCGATGCCGGTCGATCGGGTGCAGTGGTCGCTCGGCGACGCCGCCTACTACGACAACTACGGCATGAACGTCGCGGTCCGTTGGCTCGAACGCCATCGGGACCTGCTGACGACCTGGCGCCAACAGCGACGGCTCCAGGGGGTGCTCGTCCTGCAGATCATCTCGAGCGAGGATCCGCGCGAGTCGAAGCCGGCGAGCGAACCGAAGTGGTCGGACGGCTGGATGACTCCGGTCACCGGGTTTCTGGTCAACGGCTTCCAGAAGATCGTCCATTCGAGCGACGAACAGCTGGCGACGATGGCCAAGTCGTTTCCGGACGATCCGAGCGAGGCGACTCCGTTCTTCCGCCACGAGACGATCACGTTCCGCGGCGACGCGTCGCTCAGCTGGTACCTGACTCCCGAAGAGGTCTATGCGCTGGTCTATCCGTTCGAGCGGATGCGCGACGGCGGGCAACTGGATTTCGACCGCCGCGGGACTCCGGAGTTCCAGCGTCAGCTGGGACGAGCGAGCGAACCGACCGACGGGATGGTCGAGTTCCGTCGCGAGATGCAGGTGCAGCTCGGCGCCCTGCATCGTTGGTGGTCGGCGCGCAGCGCTCTTGCTCCTCCGGTCCCCGATCGTCGGTTGCGTTCGACCGATGCCGATCGGATCGAAGGAGAACCACGGCGGCGCTGGCGCTGAATCGTCGCGGTCCCCGAGTCCTTCCAGCCCGCAGCGTGAGCAAGGGGCCCCCGTGTTCTCCCCAGCCCGTAGCGCCAAGCGCAGGGGTCCTTCGTGCACTGCCACGTCGTTCGCGCCGCACGTTCTTTCGTCCCTGACGGGACTCTTCGCTTCGCGTCGTCGGTGCCGGTTGACCCACCGATGAATCGGTGGGCTATTGTCGGCCGTCCCTGGCGGGACTTGATTCGGTCTCGGGACGATGTTGATCTCGTGCGACCGAGGTCGGTTTCGCTCGAATGCCGTTCTCGCTGCGAAGCTTGTTCGGCAAGGCCACGAAACCTGCCTCGGGCACACAGTGGCCGGGCCTACGCAGGGGACCGCGCGTTTTCCGAGATCGACACCGGCGCGTCGCTCCTTGCCTGACCGGCAAGGTCGGCGAACGAGCTCGGGGGCTCTCACCATCGGCGTTCGCGGCGCCGCGAAGCGCGACAGGTTTTCCCCAGCAGTGACCGCCGTGCGCCGGCGACTCAACGGCCGATGAAGCGGGAGGTTACGACATTCCCGAGGGGCGAGAATGCGATCTCGGCGACGAGCGGTTAGCCTGCTCGCTCGACCGACCCTTTTTCGTTGCCACAGGAGTCACGATGGATCCGCACGACTTCTCGAACCAAGACCACGACGTTCCGTTCGACACGTGGGACGGGAACGAGGCGCCGATCGACGAGCAGGAACTTGCGTCGAACTTCGCGACGGCGACCGACGAGGACGTGCCGTTCGACCTGCCGGGGGAATCGACCGACGAGCGGACGGCGAATGCCGCTGCCGCGTACGGGGATCTCGGACGAGCGGTGCTCGGCGAGGACGATCCGTTCGATTTCGCCGGCCGCACGTCGCAGCCGTTCATCGGTCGTTGGAACCGCCTGGTCAGCACGACCAATTGGGAGAAGGGGCGGATCATCTGCGATTGGCGCCAGAGTCTGATCGACTCGGGGGCTCCGCAGACCGCGTACTCGGACGAAGTCTGGTCGCGTCTGGTCGGCGGCGTCACGAGCCAGCATGTCGGGCGCCTGCGTCGCGTCTTCCTGCGGTTCGGATCGGTGCACGGATCGTACGAGGGGCTCTTCTGGACGCACTTCCAGGCGGCGCTCGACTGGGACGATGCCGAGATGTGGCTGCAGGGCTCGCTCGACAACGGCTGGAGCGTGTCGCGGATGCGACGTCAGCGTTGGGAGACGCTCGGCGCGATCGCCGGACAGGAACCGGCCGAGGCGGATGTCGTCGCGGCCGATCTGGACGAGGACTTCGAGCCGGCGAAGGGGGCGGAACCGGGGGCTCGGGAGTTCGACGAGGCGTCGGACGGGCCGCGCTCGGAAGGGCCCGACTTCGGTGACGATCAGGCCTTTCTCGAAGACCAGGACGCCTCCGGCGGATCGATCGTCGCGGAAGAGGACGAGCCGAGCGAGGCGCTTCCCGAGACGACGCCGGCCTTCGAAAAGCTCGGGCGACTTCCCGAGGATCTGGCCGAGGCACTCGAAGCGTTTCAGGTCGCGATCGTCCGGCACCGGTCGGCCGGTTGGGCCGAGACCTCTCCCGAGGCGATCCTGTCGGCACTCGACGGGCTCAAGAAGCTCGTCCTCTCGCACGGTGCCTGAGAAACGCCTCATTCTCGACTCGTTTCGGTCGGTCGCTCGGCAGCGGTTCGAGCGACCGACTGGTGAGTCGACGGCGGCTCGCGCAGAATGAGCCGCGATCTCGGACCCGAGACGGGCTCGCTCGCCGTCCCTGATCGCGTCCGATTCTCCGCGCCCCCGGAGCGGCCGCGCGTCTCGTTCGCGCCGCTCCCGATTCCCGCAACTCGACATCGGAGACTTCCCGCAGCCATGCCTACCAATCCTCCTCTGAATCGCAAGCTCCGCATGGCCCTGGTCGGCGGCGGACAAGGGTCGTTCATCGGTCGCGTTCATGCGACCGCCGCGGTGCTCGACAACCGCGCCGCGTTGGTCGCGGGGGCGCTGTCGTCGAATCCCGAGCGGGCCAAGGCGTCGGCGGCCGACTACGACATTCCGCTCGATCGCGCCTACGGCAGCATCCGGGAACTGATCGCCGGCGAACTGGCTCGTCCGGCCGACGATCGGATCGACTTCGTCTCGGTCGCCACGCCCAACCACACGCACTTCGAGATCGCCAAGGCAGCGGTCGAGGCAGGCTTCAACGTCATCTGCGACAAGCCGATGACCTTCGATCTGACGCAGGCCGAGGAGCTCGGCAAGGCGGTCGACAAGTCGGGAGTCGTCTTCGCCGTCAGCCACAACTACACCGGCTATCCGCTGGTTCGGCAGGCGCGCGAGATGATCCTCTCGGGCGAGCTGGGCGAGATCCAGGCGATTCGCGTGCAGTACATCCAGGGCTGGCTCCGCACGCGGCTCGAGGAATCGGATCAGAAGCAGGCGGCCTGGCGGACCGATCCGAAGCGGAGCGGCATCGCCGGATGTTTCGGCGACATCGCCACGCACGCCTACAACCTCGGTCGCTACATGTCGGGACTCCTCCCGGCCGAGATCGCCTGTCAGCTGAAGACGTTCGAGCCGGGGCGTCAGCTCGACGACTACGGCACCGCGATGGTCCGTTACGAGAACGGTGCGCTCGGAATCGTCACCGCCTCGCAGATCAGCCACGGTCGCGAGAACGACCTGTCGATCGAGATCGACGGCACCAAGGGATCGCTGCAGTGGCGCCAGGAAGAGCCGAACGCGATGATCGTTCGGCAGAACGGCCAGCCGCATCGGATCTACACCCGCGATCCGAACGCCCCGTTCATGAACGGATCGGGAAAGGGGGCCTGTCGCCTGCCGAGCGGCCATCCCGAGGCGTTCTTCGAGGCGTTCGCGAACGTCTATCGTTCCGCCTACGACGCGATGTGTCTGAGAGCTTCGGGAGCGGCGTTCGAGAAGACCGACACGATCTATCCGAACGTCAACGACGGCATCGAAGGGATGTACTTCATCCAGCAGTGCGTGGCCTCGAGCCAGCAGGGAGCTGCCTGGTTGCCGATCAAGCACGCTCGGGCGCGCCGCTGACGCGAGCCGATCGCAGTGCGAAACGAAGCAGGGGGAGGTCCCGACGGGATCTCCCCCTGATCTTGCGCTCTCCGATCGAAACGCGATCCCAAGCCGAATGCCGCGGATCATTCCTCGCGGACGGTGATCAGATTGACGACCGACGAGACGCCCGGTTCGAGACGGGTCATCCGTTCGGCCATCTCCTTCTGTCGCTGCGTATCGACGGTCCCTCGAAGCGTCGCGACTCGATTGTCCACATCGACCGAGATCGACGAGCCGACCTGCCGGAGCGGCGCGATATTCGCGAAGCGGTTCGAGAGGACGTCGGCGACCTGAGTCGACTCGGGGCGAACGACGTCGAACTCGACCTTCATCGGCGCTCGCAACAGACGTCGGGACGAGGTCGGAGCCGAGAACTGGCCGCCGAAGAGCTGTCCGAGCAGCCCTCCCGGTCCTCCCGACATCGTGAAGCCTCCGCGCTGCCCGCCTCCCGCCTGCCCGCCGGTCTGAGCGGCGGTTCGTCGGTTGTCGGTGAAGGCGGAGGAGGTGTTGTTTTCGGAGAACTGGCCGGAGAGATCGAGAGTCGGGAGTTCTCCTTGGCTTCCGCCGGTCGCCGCTCCGCCGGTTCCTCCCGCCCCTCCTCCGGTGCCGCCGGTCCCGCCCCCTTGTTGAGCCGCGGCCGGCAAGACGGAGAGGGCCATGACGACCAGCAGGGCGATGGGAAGCGAGCGGAGCATGGCCGGGTTCCCGAACGAGGAAATTCGGAAGCGTGAGATGACGTCGGAGACGGAGCCCGTCGTTTCCCGCGTCTGATCATGATCGGCATCGATGGAATCAGGGTCAACGTCGTCTCGTCCGACCGGCAACCCTTACCCAAGGTAACGAAACGGGGGCCTTCCGATCGTCACCGGGGCGAGCCCACGGAGAGGCGGCTTTCGTCGAGGAACCCGGGAAATGCCGTCGTTCGCCGTGACCGTCCGGCGGTTCCGAATCGGACGGAATCACGCCGGGGTGATTGCGAGCCCTTTTCCCGTAACCGATGAAGAGGGCTCGGCGTCGCCCGTTTGTCGGCGGCATCGCTCGGGATTCTTCCGCCCTGTTCCGGTCGACCTGTCGGCCGACAGAAGGGGGCCAAGAGATCGACGTTCCGCAACCGGAACGAGGGTCGCGACCTCGGTTCGATCCGCCGCTCGGGAGCGACGTCGAACCGGTTACCGTCAACAGGAGATGCCATACGTGAGAGTGCCGAAACCGACCGTCCGAAGAACCCTGGGGCTGATCCTGACCTTGGTCGGGAGTTGGGCCGCGATGGTCAACCCCGCCGCCGCTCAGCGACGCCCTGCCGCCGAAATCCTTCCGGAAGAGACGCTGATCTATTTCCGGATCGCCGACATGAAGGAGTTCCTCGAGATTGCCGGCGACTCGTCGATGGGGCGGATGATGTCCGACCCCGAAGTCGCACCGCTCGTCGACAACCTGTGGGGAATGGCGACCGACGAATTCGAACAGGTTCGCGACCAGGTCGGTCTGTCGCTCGACGAACTCGCGCAGCTCCCGCAGGGCGAGGTCTGCTTCGCCCTGGTCCGCAACAAGAACGCGGGAGACCTTCCCTTCTCGCCCGTCCTGCTGATCGATGTCGGCGATTCGGCCGATCTTGCCGAAGTGCTGCAGGGGAAGGGAGAGGCGATGCTGGAGGAGCGCGGTACCAACCGCGAGGAAGAGGACTACGACGGAACCCAGCTGAAGATCATCAACCCGAACTTCCCGGACGAGCGGATGGTCTATTTCGTCCGCGATAACACCTACGGCTTCACCAACGATCCCGAGATCGCCAAGTCGATCCTGACTCGCTGGAACGTCGCGCCGAACAACCGCGACGATGTCTTCTCGAACAACCGCAAGTTCGTGACGATCATGAACCGTTGCCGAGGCACCTCGGATGCCCGGCCCGACATGACCTTCTTCATCGACCCCTACGGCATCTTCCAGGCGACTCAGACCGGCGTGCAGGGAGCGGTCGTGCTGGCGCTCAGCAAGAGCCTCGGTTTCGACGGCTTCCTCGGTATCGGCGGAAGCGTGATCACGGGGGTCGAAGGCTACGAGTCGATCTCGCACATGCATGTCCTGCTCGCCAATCCGCGAGCCGGAGCGGTGAAGATGCTCGCGATGCAGGACGGACCGATCGAGCCGCCGTCGTTCGTGCCGGCCGACGCGATCAACTACATCACCGTCAACTGGGATGTCGAGTCGACCTACGAAACGTTCGAGGAGCTGTACAACAAGACCAGTCAGAGCGAGACGGCGTTGGCCGACGCGGTCGCGCAGCTCGACGAGCGGCTCGGAGTCAGCCTGCGCGAAGACATCATCGGGAACCTGACCGGTCGGCTGCACTACATCCAGTGGTCGGTGCCGCCGAGCCGTCTGAACAGCCAGGCGACGATCGTCGCCTTCGAAGTAAAGGATGCGGAAGCAGCGGAAGAGACGATCGCGAAGACGATCGAGACGCGCGAGATGACCGATCGGATGACCGAAGATCGGCACGAAGGGGCGACGATCCGGATCTTCCCGACCGGCGGTCGAGGAAATCGGGTACGAGTCGGTGTCGGCAGCGACGGAGTGACTCGCGAGTTCGAGCGGATCGAGGACGAGGAGCCGGCTCAGGAGGAAGAGGATCCGTTCGAGCGACAGAACCTCCGCCGACCGACGCCTTGCATGGTCGTCTACGACAACCACCTGATCATTTCCGACTCGATCGAAGCGGTGAAGGAGTTGCTGTCGACCGGAGCGGGACGCAAGGATTCGCTGGCGTCCGATCCGGAGTTCCAGGAGATGCTGCAGGACATCGAGCGGCAGATCGGCGGACCTCAGGCCGGTGCGATGATCTTCTCGGACCCCGAGAAGGCGCTGAAGAACTTCTACGATCTGGCTCAGGACGGTCGCAACCGCGATCGGCTTCGCGAAGCCGGCGGCGAGAACCGATTCGCCCGACGCCTGGACGAGATCCTCGAAGAGACGCCGCTTCCTCCGTTCGAAGTGCTCGCCAAGTACATGACGGCCGGCGGCGGCGTCATGACCAACGACGAGACCGGCTTCCACTACTTCACGTTCCAGAGGCGGGCCGGCGAGTGAGTTCGTTCAGGAACCAGCGCATCTCGGCGGCGATCCCGTCCGCCAGACGCTCCCATCGGTGCGCCTGGGGCAGAACGTTCCAGGCGTAGGTTTCGACCTCGAAGTGATCCACCGACAGCGCGAGATCCGCGAGTGCCGTCAGGCATTCGCGGATCTCGTCGTTCGTGGACGAGATCCAGCCCAGGCGATCGTGATGGATCGGGACATGGAAGTGGATCCGCCACTCCTCGGACTCGGTCGGTGCTCCCCGTTCGGCCAACGCCTCGGGAAGATCGTCGTAGAAGCGGACGCCGCTTGCGGTCGCGACGGTCGTCTGATGCAGGTACCGATCCTCGGCAAACGTACGGAGTTGCTCGATCGCCGCCAGCGAGTCGGGATGCTCGGGATGGACCCTGAGTCGAATGGCGGACGAGACCTGAATCTTCGCAATTCTCAGGCCGAGCTCCCGATAGGTGCGGAACGCCTCGTGCTGCGACTCGCGCATCACCGCCGAATGGCAGATGTCGTGACAGACGCCGACATGGCGGCGCAGCCGCTCGCGTGTCGCCGTGTCGGTCGGCGAGAGATGCTTCGCGACGAAGTCGCCGTAACCGGCGGCGGTATCGAAGACGCAGCCCGGTTCCGGTTCGAGACCGAGCACGATCTCGCGACCGGTGCTCTGAGCCAGACGATCCAGTCCTTCGGCAACACGGGTCAACTGACGTCCGCACGCACGACCGAACTCCGGATCGGCGGTCGCATCGCGCCAAGCGAGCGGAAGCGTCGAGATGCTTCCCGGCTCACCGGGCGGCAAGATTCGATCGAGGCATTCGGCCAGGCGGAGCGTGTAGTCGGCTCGCTGCGGTTCGGCCCAGGTCGGCTCGTAGACCCGATGCTTCACCACCGCCTGATGAAAATCGCCGTAAGGGAATCCGTTCAGCGTGAACGGCAGGAGTCGCTCGCGACCGAGCCAATCGGCCAGGTCGTCGAGCGCGTGCGGTTCGCGCAGCTCGTCGGCCGCCCGCGCCGAAATCCAGAGACCGATCCCCATCGGGCCGTCGTCGGTCACCTGATCGCGCACGAGGAGCGAATGACGTTCGAGCTGCTCGCGCATCGTCCGCAGGTCGGCTCCCGCATGGACGTTCGTGCAATAGCCGACTCGGATCATCGTTCGCTCCGTGGGAGGAAGTTCGGACCGCACCCGGCGACGACGAACCAGCCGAGCAATTGAGAGAGACCGCCGAGCGGCACGATCGCCCCCCACCAAGTCGCTCCGGTCAGCACGAGCAGATAGAGCGAGCCGGAGAAGACCAGGTTACCCAGCAGCAGCATGACGCCGCCGATCAGCGACAGACGAGGGCGGCGAGCGTGACCGCAGGCGAGCGCCGCGATCAGTGCTCCCAGGCCGTGGAGCATCTGGTAGTGCGCCCCGGTCTCCCAGTTCATCGAGCGGCGCGCCGCAAGCTCCGCCTCGGGGTACCACTCAGGAATCCGCTCGGCGAGCAGGTGCGCCCCGAACGCCCCGAAAGCGACTCCTGCGCCGACCCAAACGGCCGCTGCGGCAAACAGACGCCGTGCACCACGACCTTCCGAGGCGATCGACATGCGAGAGGTGACTCCGAGCGGATAAAGGGCAAGCGAAGGACGTCGAGCGGAGCGAGTGACGTGCGGGTCGAGTGACGTGCGGGGCGATCAGCCGCGCAGGTAGATCAGGGTTCCGGCCGCGATCGCTCCGGCGTGACAGAGGCCGATGCCGATCCCCGCGCGACGTCGCATCGGCGATCGCAGCCCCCACAGCCCGAGACCGATTCCGAGTCCGGCGACGGTCAGGACCAGGAGCATCGCGATCGACGACGACGGAACCCAACAGGTCAGGCAGAGCCACGCGCCGATGCCGGCCGCGCCGGTTGCGGCACCGGCGCCAAGATCGGCCGACCGGGACCGCCGAGATTCGCGCAGGCGAAACGGCGAACCGACTCGAATCGGGTGGACCGAAATCGCCGGCAGCGAATCGCCGAACGGCAGGCGAGGGGGGGCGATCGCGGTCGCCGGAATCGTCTCGGCCACGGGGGGGGCCGCGATTGCCACGATCTCGGCTTCCAGGATCTCGGCCTCCAGGATCTCGGCGTCGCTGCTCCCGTTCGGCCCGGCCTCTCTCGTGACGGTCTCGACGGTTCCGAACCGCGCCGAGTCGGCCGGCGTCGGCAGCACGCTCTCGGCGATCGGCAGGCNNGAGCCGATGCGGCTCGCGCACGTTCGACCGTTCGTCGGAGAAGGGGTCGGAGGTCATCGACGAAGGATTCGCGAGGGGAAGGGGAGGCGAGGGATGCGAGTCGGTTCGGCAGACCTCGCCAGTCGATTCTACGTGCCGCGACTCGCGCCGGGCAGTCGCCCGACTTGTTCGCCGCTCGGTGAGGTCGGAAGATGGCCGCTCGTCTCGACAGTGGTGGCACGGACGCCCCGATCGTCGAGGACGAGCCCTTTTCCTCCGAATGATCTCGACGGCCGAGCAAGACATGACGCGCTGGGTAACGACTCTCGAAGGGGCGATCGACGGCACGCCGCTCGATCCCGATCGATCGTGGCAGACGCACGCCGATCGCCCGATTCTGGTCCGCTACGACCTGCCGAAGATCCGCGCGACGGTCGACCGCGGCTCGCTCGATCGTCGCGAGGGGACGATGTGGCGCTGGCGCGAACTGTTGCCGGTCGGTGACGAGCCGGTCAGGGTGTCGCTCGGCGAGTCGATCACCCCGCTGCTCGACGCCCCTCGACTCGGCGCTCGCCTGGGACTCGACCGCCTGAAGATCAAGGACGAGTCGACCCTGCCGACCGGGAGCTTCAAGGCTCGAGGGCTGGCGATGGCGATCGAGNNCCAAGGGCTGGCGATGGCGATCGAGATGGCTCGGCGTTTCGGGCATCGTCGAGTCGCGTTGCCGACGGCAGGGAACGCGGGCGGAGCCGCCGCCGCCTATGCGGCTCGTGCCGGCATCGACTGCGTCGTCCTGATGCCGCGCGACGTTCCGATCGTCAATCGTCTGGAGGCCGAGGCGTACGGAGCCAAGGTGCTGCTCGTCGACGGACTGATCAACGATTGCGGCAAGCTCGTCTTCGAAGGGCGGGCGCGTTACGGCTGGTTCGATCTCTCGACGCTCAAGGAGCCGTATCGTCTGGAGGGGAAGAAGACGATGGGGCTCGAGCTCGCTCGGCAATGCGACTGGCGTCTGCCTGACGCGATCTTCTATCCGACCGGAGGCGGAACGGGGTTGATCGGGATGTGGAAGGGATTTCGCGAACTGGCCGAACTCGGTTGGCTCGACCATTCCCGACTGCCGAAGCTGTACGCCGTCCAGTCGCGAGGGTGCGCGCCGATCGTCACGGCCTGGGAAGCGGGGGAGCGATTCGCAAGACCGTTTCCCGATGCGGCGACGGTCGCGAGCGGTCTGCGCGTGCCGGTCGCGGTCGGCGATTTCCTGATGATCGATGCGCTGCGCGAGAGCGGCGGGCGCGCGATCGGCGTTCCGGAAGAGGAGCTGATCGCCGCGGAGCGCGCCGCGATGCGGGACGAAGGGATCTCGATCTGTCCCGAAACGGCCGCCTGTCTGATCGCGTGCCGATCGCTGGTCGAATCGGGGGAACTGGCTCGCGACGCGGAGGTGGTCGTCTTCAATACCGGGGCGGCTCAGAAGTACGTCGAAGCGCTCGCTTGCGAATCGCGGCGCTTCGACGGCTGGGAGTCGGTCGATCGACTGCTTGCGGATCAGGGGTGATGCGCAGCGGTGCTTCGGATTCGACCGACCGACGAGGGAGCGAACGATGGGAACGATCCGGATCGAGACGTTGGTTCCCGACGGTCCGATCATCGCGGCGGCCGCCGAGCGGATCGCGGACCGTCATCGCCGCGCGGGGAAGGTCGATCTGGATCGCGTCGTGGTCGTCGTGCCGGCAGCGTCGGCGGGACGACGATTGCTCCAGCGGCTGATCGTGCTCTGCGCCGATCGACAGGAGGAGCTTCGTCCGCCGCGAATCGTCACCGTCGGCGGGCTTCCCGAACTTCTCTATCCGTCGCGCCGACCGTTCGCCGACGACATCCTGCAGCTCTTCGTCTGGAGCGCGGTGCTGCGCGAGATGCCGGTCGAGAAGCTTCACGATCTGCTCGCCGCTCCGCCGCGCGACGATGATGCCGAGGGGCGTCTGGATCTCGCCGCCTCGCTGCAGACCGTCCATCGCGAGTTGGCGGGCGAGACGCTTTCGATGCGCGATGTCGCGGAGCGGAGCGAGGTGCATGCTTCGGAGGGAGATCGCCGTCGCTGGGCGCGGATGGCCGAGATTCAGGAGGACTATCTCGCCCGCCTCGACCGTCTGGGCTTCTGGGATCGCCAGACCGCTCGCCGTTACGCGATCGATCATGGCGAGTGCGCGACCGATCGCGAACTGATCCTCGTCGCAGCGGTCGATCTGAGTCGCTCGATCCGACGAATGCTGGAGCAGGTCGCGGCGAACGTGACGGTGCTGAGAATCTCGCTCGCGGAGGATGCCGATCGTTTCGACGAGCTCGGCTGTCTGATCGAGTCGCGTTGGGCGCGACGTCCGCTGTCGCTGAGCGACGTCACGACCGAGACGGTCGACTCGCCCGACGATCAAGCGACGGCAGCGATCGAGTTCGTCGCGGAGTTTGCTCGAAGCGTGCCGCGCGAATCGCTGTCGATCGGCATGCCCGACGAGGGGCTTTGGCCTTACCTGCAGCGCCGCGCCGAGAGTTGCGATCTGCCGATCAGTTCGGCCGGCGGAACTCCGGTCCGGCGACTTCCGGCCTTTCGGTTCCTGGAATCGCTGCTCGATTGGCTCGCGACCCGATCGTTCCGTTCCCTCGCCTCGCTGGTCCGGCATCCGCTGGTCTACGAGCGTCTGTGCCGAAGCCTCGGGCATACGGCGTGGCTCGGGGAACTCGATCGGCATCAGCGCCGCCACCTGCCGGCAAGCGTCGACACGCAGATCGGCGGACCGGACGAGACGCGAGTGGTTCGAGCGGTCGCGACGCTCGACGAATGGTGTCGCGAGCTGACGGCAGGAGGAACGAAGCCGATCGGCGCGTGGTGCAGCGCATGGCTCGACACGCTCGCCGAGTTTCTGGGGGAGCGACCTCTCGACAAGGACGATCCGGCCGACCGCGGAACGTTGGCGGTGCTCCAATCGCTGCGTGACGTCTGGCGCGCGATCGAGGCGTTGCCGGAGGAACTGCAGCCGCGTGTCGATGCGGTGCGGGCCCAGCGCTGGGTACTCGGACGGATCGCCGGCGAGCGGGTCCCGCCGATCCCCGATCCTCGGGCGCTCGGGCTCGAGGGGTGGTTGGAACTCCCCTGGGACGACGCGACGCACTCGATCGTGCTGAGCTTCAACGAAGGTTGTGTGCCGACCGCGGAGCCGGACGATCCGCTGCTTCCCAATCCGCTGCGGCGCAAGCTCGGGATCATGCACTCGGGGCGACGGTACGCGCGCGATGCGTACTACCTGACGCTGCTCGTCGCCTCGCGCCGCCGGTTGTCGCTCGTCGCGGGGCGACGCAGCGCGACGGGGGATCCGCTGATCCCGGCGCGCCTCTGGTTCGCCGACGAACCCGAAGCGATCGCGACTCGTGCCCTGCAGGTCTTCGATCGTCCGCCGCTCGCCTACCTGACTCCCGAAGCCCCCTACGAATCGACGTCGCCCGAATTGCGAGGTCGATTGCCTCTGCCCGATTCGCGGCGGCGTCCCGACGTGCTGACGCCGACCGATTTTCGCAGCTATCTCGCCTGCCCTTATCGTTTCTACCTCTCACGGATCTGTCGACTGAGTCTGTCGGACGATCGAGCGGATGAATTGGACGGCGGAGAGTTCGGCGATCTGATGCACGACGTGCTGAAGCGATTCGGAAGCGGTGATCGGAAGCACTCGAAGGATCCTGCGCAGATCCGCGAACGACTCGATGCCCTGCTGACGGACGAGGTCAGCCGGCGGTTCGCGCCGCGACACCTGCCGGCTGTCGACCTGCAGGTCGAACAGCTTCGTTTGCGACTGCACGATTTCGCCGACCATCAGGCGGCATGGGTCGAACAGGGATGGAAGATCGAATCGATCGAACGGACGTTCGACGGCAAGCAACTGGTCAGCGGAGCGTTCGAGATTCCGGTCCGCGGGCGAATCGACCGAATCGATCTCCATCGCGACGGCGAGCGGCGGGTGCTGCTGGACTACAAGAGCGGCGATCGAGGAGCCTCGCCGGACGAGGCGCATCGGAAAGCGGGCGAATGGGTCGACCTGCAGTTGCCGATGTACCGCTGGCTCGTCGCGGATGACCAGGCGCCGGCCTCTGCTTGGCAACTGGGATTCATCGTGCTCGGCAAGGATCGGACGAAGAACGGATTCAAGCTCGCCGAATGGGAGCCGTCGGTCCTTCACGGCGCGATCGAACGGGCGAAGGAGATCGCGGGGCGGATCTGGAAGGGGATCTACTGGCCGCCGGCCGAAGTGAAGCGCGAGGAGTTCGACGACTTCGCCCGCATCCTATCGCTCCCGACGCACGACGTGACGCCGGATGAGACGACCATGGATGAAGCGACGACATAGGTCATCGCTGCGCCGGACGACCGTCGATCGACCGACGATCGAGCATCGCCAGCGGTGAGGCCGTGTGATCGGCAGATTCGCGGCGCGAAACGTGTCTCAACGAGGCGATCGTCCTGTCGCTCCGTTACCGCCCCCGTTCTGCGGCTCATTCGGAACGCCGCCGTTGCCGGGAGCTCCGCCGCCGGGGATGGCGGGAGCCGATCCGGCTCCGCCAGGCGCACCGGGACCTTCACCCCCTGGAGCCGCGCCGCCGCCGGCGTCATCGGGGAGCGGTTCGCCCGGAGCATCGGGAAGTTTCAGGCCGGGGAGCCCCGGGTCCGGGACTCCTTCTCCCTCCGGCGCATCTCCCGGCCGTCCGTCATCCATCAGCAGATAGCCTGACCAGAAGAGCGGATGCGAGCGATCGGCCGGGAAGGGATCGCGGCCGACATCCAGCCGAGTCTCGAGCGCCGGATCGAGCGGGGACGAGCGGAACTCCGAAACCGTCTCGCGCCATCGACGTGCGGCACTGCCGCGATTGCCGGTCGCCAGGAACTCGACCATCAGATCCTGCGTCGCATCGCCCCCCATCCGCCAGCGAGCCAGGATCGCGGTGCGGGTTCCGGAGGCCATCAGTCCGCAGCAGGCAAGGAAGAGTTCGTTGCCGTCCGCATTGTTCTTCAGGCCGCTATCGGCGGCCGAGCGGAAGCCGGGGAGCAGCAGCGTGTCGGCCGAGCGCCAGGGGAGAGGGAGCCAAGAGTCGAGCGTTCCCGAGGCATTGCGGCCGCGGCCGGCGGGAAGCGGGGACCAGCCGTAGGGCGAGTTGCTGCGATCGGCCAGATCGTCGAGCACGAGCCAGCGCGAGCAGAGCGCACCGACCAACGACGACGGGCCCGGAAGGGCGCCGTCGAACGATTGGGCATCGCCGAATGTCTCATGCAGCTTGTCGAACGACGCGACGGCCGCCTCGGGAGGATCCTTGGGATGGACCTTGCCCAGGAGGACGCCGATCGGTCGCGGCGACGACGCATCGCGGCGAAACGGGATGGCGGTTCCGAGGGTCGGGGCGTAGCGGATCGCGATCGTGTCGACGAGCGGCTCGGTCGACTCCGCCTCGACCGGCAGCGCCTCGAACGGCAGGTACCAGAGCGGACCGTCGGGGACGATCACTAGTTCGTCGAAGGCGAGCCAGAAATCCTTCTTGCGTTCGCCGAGCAGGAGCTCGCGCAGCTCGGCGAGCGGCTCGCGCCAGCCCTCGCCGGTCAGCGTCTCGGCCGAGATCGCGGCGTTGCGATCGACCAGGCCCATCTCGCGAAATGCCTTGGCGGTCAGCGTGCGCACCTTGGCGGCTGCGGGGAGCGGCTGGATCGCGTAATCGCTCTTGGTGACGAATGCCGCATAGGCTCCCGACGACGTCTCGATGAAGTTCCAGACGATCTGGCGCTCGCCGAGCAGTTCCTGGACCTTGTCGAGCGGCAGGGCAGGGGGGAACACGGTCGGCGAGGGCTCGCGTCGCAAGGCCAGATCGCCGAGCGCGGCTTCGAGCGCCGTCGAGGCGACCGCCAGTTCGTCGAGAATCCGTTTCTGTTCGCGCAGCTCGGGCGACCCGTCGGCCGGTCGGACCGGGAGCGCATCGAGTTCCTTCTCCAGGCCCGTGATGCGGCGAGTCAGATCGACGAGGACCGAGTAGTCGAGCAACAGCTTCTGACGGAACTGGAGCGATTCGCGGTCGAGCGCATCGTCGGGGGCGGCGACGAGCCACCGGAAGTTCAGGTCACGCCCTCCGAGCGGCAGCGTCGAATAGAAACGATGTCGCTTCATCCGATCGCCGATGTCGATCGCCCGATCGATCTCGCGACGCGCCACGACGATGTCGAACCAGCGTTCGTACGGGCCCGGGTGCGGCGTCAGCACGACGCTCAGCGTCTCCATCGGATCGGTTCGCCAATCCCGTTCGGTCGGATCGCGGAGCAGATCGGTGTAGAGATCGTCGGCGACCTTTTCCGAAATGCCGTCGGCTCGGCGGAACGTGTCGACCAGGTTGATGCGGAAGAGCCATAGTCCGGAGCTTCGCTGATACTTCATCGCATCGGCGAGCGCCGCGTTGCCGGCGACGACGTTGCCGCTGCGAAAGGCCAGATGAGCGCGCTGATAGGCGATTCGCCCGGCCCACATCGAGGCGCCGAGATCGCTCCGGCCGATCTGGCCGACCGCCTGATCGAGCAACGTCCCGGCCGCTCGGGTATCGCCCGCGTTCAGCGCGCACTCGGCGGCCAGCGTCGGCAGCGCGACCTGCAGCGGCCGACTCCCGCGCGTTCGCGCCCAGGTCGCGGCCGGATCGAGCGGTGCGAAGACTCCCGGGGCTCGGCG
This sequence comes from Planctomycetaceae bacterium, assembly GCA_003455945.1. Taxonomy (GTDB): domain Bacteria; phylum Planctomycetota; class Planctomycetia; order Pirellulales; family Pirellulaceae; genus UBA11682. The sequence goes on along the minus strand of DMPQ01000472.1, from coordinate 11,693 downwards.
GATGAGATGAACGATCGTCGCGCCGCGGAATCCCTCTTCGACGACATCGGGAAGCTCGAAGGCCGCTCCCGAGTAGGTCGCTTCGAGGAACGCCGCCTGCGCCTCGTTCCACTTCTCCTGAGACGTCTTGATCCGACCGATCTCGATCAGCGCCATACCGGTCAGCGGATGATCAAACCGACCGCCGATCTGCAGCGACGACGCGAGCAGTTCCGCCGCCTTGTCCGACTCGCCGGTCCCCTGCAGCGCCATCGCCAGCGGCACCGAGACGAATGGCGTTGCCCAGTGATTGGCCGGAAGTCCCGACTGACCGAGCGCCCGCACCAGCTGCGCATTGAACGGATCATGAATCGCGATCGGCCCGAGAATCTCGTTTCGCCGGCGGATCGCCAACGCCGTGCAGCGAGCGATCTCGACGATGTCGAACTGGCGAAACTGCGCCCGGTCGACGACTCCGCCGCGTTGGAACGCCTGCAGGGCGTCGAGGCGGCCGGTCATGACCGAAAACGAGTTGGGGTAGCTTCCCAGCGCCGTCGAACGAGTCGACGATCCCCAGGTGATCCGCGCGGGGGCCTGACTGTTCGACGCTTGGATGCCGGCCGGAAACTCCACTCGACTCCACCACTGCGGATCGGCGACGACGATCTGCAGCGCGGTGTCGTACTGAGCGAGCGCATCGGCCAGATCGCCGACTCGGTACAGGCACTCGCCGAGCATCGTGTAGTAGCAGATCGAGTCGATCCAGCGGCCGTTGACGCCGACATAGCCCGATTGGCCGGCGCGGCGGAACTGCCGAGCCGCATCACGAAAGTCGCCGTCGTAATACGGAGCGAAACCGGCGGCGTAGAACTCGTTGGGGTAGGTATTCGAGCCGGTGAGCTGAGCCGCGGCAGAGGAGGGGAGCAGGCCGAGCCCAAGCAACACGGCGGCGACGATCAAGCCTCGTCCCCGGTGCGCCGATACGGACGAAGCGAGTCGACCGAACGGCGAAACGTCGACAGGACGCATGCGCGAACCCTCGAGAGAGCGGAAGGACGGTGTCGCTGCGGCGACAGGCGGTCGAGAACGGATGACTCGACCGAACCGATCGCGAAACGCCGGCCGGACGCCGCGACAGGGAGCGAACAAGGGCGCGAACCGACGGAACGGCGGCGGCACGAGGTCTCGATCGCGATCGAATTTCAGGATATCGCTCGTCGGGGTCGAATGCGAAGCGCCGGTCGCTCTCCCGGGTCATGATCCCCGAGACCGGTTCCGGTTCGCACGGTTTTCGGTCGCTTTCTCTCAACGGTTCCGACGATGCCGCCGATAACGAAGGTACCGACCAAACGGATTCTCGGCTCCGTGCCGTTCAGCGGCACCGGTGCCAAGCACTCGGGAGTGACCCGCCCATGAAGATCGAGTTGTGCAAGACCGGGCTCCAGGCGATGCTCCTCGGCGCCGTCGCTCTCGGTCCGCTCATGATGACCGGCTGCCAGGGAACCTACGGCGGCCAGACGCTGCCGAGTCCCTACTATCTTCGGGATGACATCCAGCACTTCCCGAAGGGCCCCGAGTTCAAGCTGTCGAACGAAGCGGCAGCGATGCGGGAGTACAAGGAAGAGCAGGAACGACTCGGCAACTGAGTCGTCGCTCGATCCCACCGAATCTCGTCGAGGCTCGGTCGCGCTTCCGCGACCGGGCCTCGTTGCGTTCCGGCCTGGAATGTCCCCCTCGAGCCATGACGGTCCAGATTCGTCGCCCGGGCACGCTCTCGGGAGACGATTCGTCCCCGACCCGAATCGATCGTGGCGATGCTGCGCGCTCGTCGGGCTGATGTAAGGCTGGCGAATTGACGCAGGCTCGGTAGGTCGCCTTGCGGCCGAGTGGCTGACTCGGCACCATCCGCACGGATGCAGCGGCTGACCGGTCACCTTACCGGAGTCGCCTCATTGACACCGGTTTCGGCTCGCCGGTAGATTCCGCTCCTTGTTCGATCGCTCTCTCGAAAGACGACTTGCCGAGCCGGAACCTCCGTTCCGACGGGGAGCTCATGCTCCTCGGAGGAAAGGTTTTCGGCGGCGTGCGAACCGGCCCGAGCGGCGTTATTGCCGGCGTCGTGACCGGTCGTCCCGCCTCACGCTTCACGGAACGAACGGAGCAACCTGAGATGGACCATCGAAACCGTGCGAGTCGCCGAAGGAATGCCGGCGGCGTGATGACGATGNNTGTTCGTGACCGAGCTGACGCTCTGGGCGCTGACTGCGGTCGGCTCGATCGCGGCGCTCGTCCAGGCGTTTCTCTTCTACAAGGCGATGCTCCGCCAGGACCCCGGCACGCCGGCGATGATCGAGATCGCCGAGCACGTGCGAGTCGGAGCGGCTGCGTACCTGCGTCAGCAGTACAAGATCGTCGCCGTCTACTTCGTGATCGTCGCGGGGCTGCTGGCCTACTGCGTCTATGTCGGGATCCAGGCGACCTTCGTGCCGATCGCCTTTCTGACCGGCGGTTTCTGGTCGGGGGTCGCGGGATTCGTCGGGATGCGGACGGCGACTCAGGCGAGCAGTCGGACGGCTGCCGGAGCCTCACGATCGCTGAATGAGGGGCTTCAGGTCGCCTTCCGTTCGGGGGCGGTGATGGGGCTCTCCGTCGTCGGACTGGGGCTGCTCGACATCACCTTCTGGTTCGCGTTGTTGCGGTGGGGAGTCGGCNNATCTTCACCAAGGCGGCCGATGTCGGCGCCGACCTGGTCGGTAAGGTCGAGCACAGCATTCCCGAAGACGATCCGCGCAACCCGGCGACGATCGCGGACAACGTCGGCGACAACGTCGGTGACGTGGCGGGAATGGGAGCGGATCTTTACGAGTCGTACGGCGGCTCGATTCTGGCGACGGCGGCGCTCGGCGTCGCGGCTTTCTCGCCCGAGCTGCTCCGTCTGGAAGGCTTCGATGTCGCCCAGGCCCCGACGTGGCGGCTTTATGCCATGTTCCTGCCGCTTGTCCTGGCGTCGATGGGGATCCTGGCTTCGATCGCCGCGATCTACCTGGTGAAGACCGACGAGGACACCAGTCAGGCAGCGCTGCTGAAGGTGCTCGGCCGAGGCATTCTGGCGGCGACGATTGCGGTTTTCGCGATCTCGTTTCTGGCGACCTACCTGTTGCTCGGACCGAACTTCATCGGGATTGCCGGGAGTTCGGTCGTCGGGCTGGTCGCGGGGTGGCTGATCGGCAAGTGGACCGAGTACGCAACGAGCGACGAGTACAAGCCGACTCAGGAACTCGCGGCTCAGGCCGAGACGGGGCCGGCGACGGTGCTCATCGGCGGCATCGCCGACGGGATGAAGAGCGTCTGGGTGCCGATCCTGGTCGTCTGCGTCGGTACGATGGCGGCCTTCGGCCTGGCGACCGACTGGAAGTTCCAGGAGATGGAGTACTACTCGCTGGGACTGTACGGAGTCGGCTTGGCGGCGGTCGGGATGCTCAGCACGCTCGGCATCACGCTCGCGACCGACGCCTACGGGCCGATCGCCGACAACGCCGGCGGCAATGCCCAGATGGCCGGTCTCGACCCGATCGTTCGCGAGCGGACCGACGCGCTCGACAGCCTGGGAAATACGACCGCGGCGACCGGCAAGGGATTCGCCATCGGTTCGGCCGCGTTGACCGCCCTGGCCCTGCTGGCCGCCTATGTCGAACAGGTTCGCACCAGTTTCGATCGCTGGGTCGACGACTCGACGGTCGAGGTGGCGAGCGAGACGTTCGTCAAGGCATCGCCGGGGTTGGTGGTCTACCGAGCCGCCGATGACGAGCGGTACGGGTTTCTGGTGATGCCCGAGACGCGTCGCGATACCCGCGTTCGAGAGGCGTGGGCGGGCCTCTCGGTCCAGTCCAAGCCGACGCCGATTCCGGCCGACATGCTGGTCGCCGACCTCGATGCCGACGGCCATCCGACCTCGGTTCGCTTCGCGGCTGCCGACCTGTCGCTCGTTCCGGTTTCGACCGCGACGCTCCCCGATCTGGCTCGCTACTACGACGCGTCACTGCTGAATCCCAAGGTGGTGATCGGCGTCTTCCTGGGATGCATGGCGACCTTCGTCTTCTGTGCCCAGACGATGAAGGCGGTCGGCCGGGCGGCCAAGGGGATGGTGGAAGAGGTGCGGCGGCAGTTCCGCGAGCGGAGCGGCATCATGGACGGGACCGAGAAGCCCGACTATGCCCGACCGGTCGCGATCAGTACCCGAGCGGCTCAGCGCGAGATGATCCTGCCGTCGATTCTCGGCATCGTCACGCCGCTGATCGTCGGCTGGTGTCTGGGAGTCGCCGGCGTGCTGGGGCTGTTGGTCGGCGTGCTCGCCTGCGGCTTCTGCGTCGCGATCTTCATGGCGAACGCCGGAGGCTCGTGGGACAACGCGAAGAAGTACATCGAAGCGGGGCACTTGGGAGGTAAGGGCTCACCTGCCCACAAGGCGGCGGTCGTCGGCGATACGGTCGGCGATCCGTTCAAGGACACGAGCGGCCCGAGCCTGAACATCCTGATCAAGCTGATGAGCATGGTCAGCGTCGTCGGCGCCGGGTTCGTCGTCCGCTACAGCCTGACGGCCCTCGGCCTGTTCTGAGCCGTTACCGCTCCTCGGGAGCGGCGATCGCACGGCAATCGACATGAAGACCCCTCGCCGGATCCGTTCCGTCGAGGGGTTTTTTCGTCGGGCAGCGACGATTGAAGCGGGCGGTCCGCGAGAGGCGATCGATCCGGAGCCGAACTCGTTCGGCGAGTCGGGTCGGGGGAGGAATTTCGTTGGACTTGGATCGAGCCCCGATTAACGTGGAACGGTAGGACCGCAGGCGAAAGCGGCGGCCTGATCGTGCATTCTGCTGGACCCGACGACGAATCCTTCTCACAATCATGCTCACGGGCTGGCCTGGTCCACGTTGCGGGGGCAACATCCGTCCTCTTCATCTCGAAGAGCGGAGACCGAGGTCAATCGGAGGAGAGACTCACCGATGAAGTTGAATCTTGTGGCTTCTTGGGCCGTTCGCGTGGCCGTGCTGGGCGCCTTCCTGGCGGCAGTCCCCGTCATGGCGACCGACCGGGCCGCCGTCACGAAGACTTCCGAGCCCGTCGAGGACTACGATCAGATCGAGCTGTTCCAGGCGATTGCCGAAGGGAAGGTCGAGGTTCAGCTGATCCCCAAGGACGCGACTCGGGCGACCGTCGTCGTCACCAACAAGACCGATCGACCGGTCTCGATCCGCATGCCTGAGGCGTTTGCCGGCGTGCCGGTTCTCGCCCAGGGGCTCGGCGGCATGGGCGGCGGCCTCGGCGGCATGGGTGGCGGCATGGGAGGCATGGGCGGCGGCATGGGCGGTATGGGTGGCATGGGAGGAATGGGNNGGCATGGGTGGCATGGGTGGCGGGTTCATGAACCTCGCTCCCGAGAAGGTCGGCCGCGTCCGCATCAACACCTTCTGCCTCGAGCACGGCAAGCGGGATCCGAACCCGCAGATCAAGTACGAGATCCGTCCGATCGCCGAGTTCACCGACAAGCCGGAGATCGCCGAGATCTGCAAGATGCTGGCGACCGATCAGCTCCCGCAGAACAGTGCTCAGGCGGTGGCCTGGCACGTGATGGATGGCCTGACCTGGGATCAGCTCGCCGCGAAGGNNGAAGGACCGGGTTCGCCTGCGGAGCGGCTATGTCCAGAAGTGGTTCTCGTTCGACGAGCTGATGCTCGCTCAGCGGGCGCTCGCGGTCGCGATGGAGCGAGCCGAGGGATCGGATACCCCGAGCCCCGGTGACGCGTACAATCGCTGAGCGGGACCGAACGAGTCGAATCGACGACGCACGAGGCCGGCATCCGCCGGCCTCTTTGCGTTGACGGCGTTGCGATCCGCGATTCGGTCGATCGTTCGGACCGGGCGAGGGGAACGGAGCGAAGCCGATGGAGAGAGCGACGAACCTCGAGATGGCGGTCGAGTCGGCGGCGATGTCCGCCGCCGCGATCGGCGGAACCGAGTCGTCGGCAAGGACCGACGGCAGCTCGCTCGACCCCTGCGCCGAATCGATCCCGGCCGCCGATGCGGCTCGATGGCGCCGCAACACGATTCGCTACCACGCGGCGATGGGACTGCTCTGTCTGGCGGTCGTCGGGCTCTCGGTGGTGATGTCGACGACTCAGCGGACGCGAGTCCATCTTCCCGGTATCGACGCACCGCTCCCGGAACTCTGTTTCAGCAAAGCGATGCTCGACGTCGCCTGTCCCGGTTGCGGCATGACGCGCGCCTTCATCGCACTCGGCCACGGCAATCCGTTCGATGCTTGGCGCTACAATCCGGCCGCGCTCCTCTTCTTTCCGATGGTCGCCGGGCAGATCCCCTGGCGAATCATCCAGATCGTCCGAGTGCGACGCGGTTCGTCCGAACTCGTCGCCCCCGCCTGGTTCTCGGCCTACGCGATCGTCGTGCTGATCCTGATGCTCGGTCAGTGGATCATCGGACTGGTGACCTGAGCGTCGGACCCGGTTCGACGTTCGGTTCGTCGAAGTCGGGAACGCGGCGCAAGTCACCGAAGCATTCGGCAAGGCGACAGGAGATGCGATCGATGGAAACGTGTGAGGTCGGCGGGTGTCGGCTCGCTCATGTCCGCCGAGGGGATCGGGGGCCGGTCCTGCTGCTGGTCCACGGATTCCCGCTCGATCATTCGATGTGGCGATTTCAGATCGAGCAGTTCGCCGATCGCTGTCGCGTCGTGGCGGTCGATCTGCGCGGGTTCGGCGCCAGTCGTTCGAACGACGAGATCGTCACGATGGATCAGCTGGCTGACGATTGTGCCCGGCTGCTCGACCGGATCGGTATCGACGAACCGGTGACCTGGTGCGGCCTGAGCATGGGCGGTTACGTCGGCTGGCAGTTCTGGCGTCGTCATCGAGCCCGCCTCGAGCGGCTCGTCATGTGCGACACGCGAGCCAAGGGGGACACGGACGAAGTGGCTCGCGGACGTCGGCGGATGGCCTACGACGTCATCGCGTCGGGCCCTCGGCCGGTCGCCGATTCGATGCTCCCGCGTCTGTTCGCTCCGGAGACCTTTCGTCGGTATCCGGAGCGGGTGGCGGAGATCGAGCAGGTGATCCTGCGGACCGAGCCGCGCGCCATCGCCGCGGCTCAGCGAGGGATGGCGGTCCGTCTGGACGTCACCTCATGGCTCGGATCGATCGACCTTCCGGCGCTGTTGGTCTGCGGAGCGGACGACGAGATCTCGCGCCCGGAAGAGATGGAGGGGATGGCGGCAGCGATGCCGGCCGCTCGATTCGTCTGTCTGCCCGATGCCGGACACATGGCGCCGCTCGAGAACCCCGAAGCCTTCGGTCGCTCGCTCGACGCGTTCCTCTTCTCGGCCTGAACCGACCGAGCGATCGCTCGAGCGAATCGGGGACGCTCTGCGCCGGCACGCCGGAGCGCCGGCGACTACTCGTCGGCGGCTCGCAGGCGGATCGTCGAGACGCCTCGGACGATCAGGCCGTCGTCCGGGAAGGTATGGAACGTCTTGACCGTCAGCGAACGGCTCCGCGACTGGAGGTCGATGTAGCTGAACGCTCCCATCGCCATCCGGCCGCTCGAGTCGAAGGCATGGTAGAGACCGTCGGTCTCGCCGCACCGTTCGAGCTGGTGCTGGAGATCGAGGAAGTTCGCGGCGGTCGCCGACTCGGAACGGAAATGGGTCTCGTAGATGATCCCTTCGCGGTAGTCGATCCGCTCGCGATGTTCCTGCGAGAGCGGTCGGCGACTCAGGCAGCGGCGCTGCGGGAGCGGATTGCGCGACGAGGCCGAGACCTCGGTCAGCACGACGTGGCCGCACGTGAAGGTGAAGACGTGTCCCGAATCGGTGATGGCGACCTTCGCTCGGTAGCCGTCTCGTTCCAGCGACCGCTCGGCGAGCGTCCGGAAGAGTTCGGGATGAAGAGGACGACCGTAGAGATGAAAGGCCAGTTCGGCGAATCGGGGACGAACGGTCAGCACGCCAGCGGTCCTCGCCATCGGTAGTCGGGAAGAGCCGTCTGCCGCCGTCTGCGGCGCTCGACGGTACGTCGAACTCGTCCCCGCTCGGCATCGCGATCTCCGCGAAGAGGTGCGCGGCCGGCGAGGGGAGTGTCGTTCGGAGCGAGCCCTTCACGGGACGTCTCGGATGCCGGCGACGAGGCTCATTATAGGGGCGCCTCGCAGAGTCACAAAGAGAGAGTTGCGTCGGCGCCGGCGACGTCGCGGATCGCTCTTGACGCGTGATCGATCAGGCGAATCGACGAGAGCCGGTTCTGCTCCCTGCGTGACGCTTCGCGACCGGTATTCTTCGCTCGCGGCGTCAGGTACAACCGCGGACGATCGGTTCGGGGACAGCGGATCCGATCGTCGCCTTTTCGTCACGTCCTGTCGCGTCTCGCCGAGCGCCGCTCGTGCGTTCACCACGACACCGCACCCGGCGCGTGACGACTTGACCCGATGAGATCCGTTCTTTCTCGAAGCGAGTCGACCATGAATCCGATCGAAGGTCTCGTGGAACAGGTATCGAAGTCGTTGGGGATCGATGCGACGACGGCGCGCGGCGCGGTCGCTCAGGTGATGTCCTTTCTGCAGACGCAACTCGGCGAGGCCGACTTCGGCAAGCTCCTGGGCAGCATTCCCGGCACGACTCGACTCGCCGACAGCGTCTCGAGTGCTTCGAGCGATGCGGCGAGCGGCGGGCTGTTCGGTGCGGTCGGTCAGTTGGCCGGATCGCTCTTCGGCGCCTCGGCGGGAGAATCGCTCGAACTGGCCGGACGTCTTCAGGGACTCGGTCTCGATTCCGCCCAGATCGCGACGCTCGCATCGCGCGTCGCCGACTTCGTTCAGCAGTTTGCCGGAGACGATGCGCTCGCGACGTTGCGGGACAAGGTGCCGGCGCTGAAGCAACTGCTCGGCTGACGGCGGTCGAGGCGAATCGCGTCGACTCGCTGCGCTTCGCTCACGGGACCAGAAAGACTCCGCCGACCGTTGCGCCGGCCTGATACAACGCGCCTCGCGGATCGATCCGCCAGGCGGCTCGCGCCGGCACCATGTCGGGGCTGCCGGGGCGTTGCGGGCCGAGCGCCGTGATCGGTCGTCGGAAGGAATCGCGACCGTGCAGGTAGGGGACGAACGGCACGCGGCCGAAGAAGTTCGCCGCCGAAGCGATCGGCTGCAGTCGCCCGTACGAAAAGCCGTACCGCTCGAGATTCGATTCCTCGAACGCGAGCGGTCGGTACCAGAGTTCGGTCGCCTCCCAATTCACTTCGCTGACCGTCAGGCCTCGCTCGCCGCCGAAGCCGATCGTCTCCGTTTCGTTCGATCGCCATGCGTCGTCGCGCACTGTCGGTTCGGGGAGTCGTCCTGTCGGGGCGACTCGCACCTGTACCTCGCCGATCGGCTTGCGGGTCCGAAGGTCGACGCCGGCAATCGCCCTTTCGGATGCCGATCGACCGCTTCCGCGTGCCGAAGCCGAGCGCGATTCGCCGACGACGCGATGGGCTCCGGTCTCGCGCCGACTCGATTCGTTTCCGTCGGCATCGCGGTCTTCGACGGGAACATCCCTCGCGCTCGAGAGGTCTCGGGACGAGACGACTCGAACGACCCCGCGACCGCTGCCGAGCTCGTCGTTCTCGCAGCGCACGGCAGGCGAGGAGCCGGTCGCCCGACCTGCGGCGAATCCGGCCACGCCGATCGTCAGCATCAGGGCGAAGTGCGAACGGCGGCTGCGGAGCACGAGAAGGTTCCCGACGAAGGGGCTGCGACGACGACTCGCCGTCCTCGTCTGGAGGTTCGGACGGAAGTCCGGATCGAGGCGAGCGAAATCCTTGCTTTCGGCAAGCTCGACCGAGAGTCGCTCGTTTGACTCGCCTGCCGTCTCAGAACTTGTGTCGCAGTTCGAACCGGATACCCGAGACGTCGTCCGAGTTCTCGAGAAAGCCGTGCATCGCATCGGCTCGCAGGATGACCGCGTTGCTGATCGGGATCTGGTAACGCAGGGCGACGCCGTACTGATCGCCCGGAGGGATCTGGTCGACCGCCGAGCCGAACGTCTGGAGAAAGGCGAACTCCGCGACCAGTTGCTGGGAGAAGTCCTGAGGCAACAGGTTCATCCCGAGTGCGCCTCCCCACACGTCGTTCGCCGATGCATCGAGCGTCGGGAAGCCGGTCAGGCCGTCGGTCTCGAAATTGATGCCGGCATGGTTCAGGATCCCGCCGGCAGCCGGTGCTCGCGCCACCGACTGAGGGCGATCGAAGCCGGCGAACAGATTGAAGTACGGGACGACGGTCGCCGGCTGACGCGTGATCAGCGAGTTCTCGATGACCAGCAGGACGCCGTCGGCACTCTGCGGCACGCCGTTCGGCGTCTGTCCGGCGTTGGCGATCATCCGGACCGAGTTCGACAGCAACGCTCCGTAGCGCCGCGAATAGGCGAGCGCGATGCTGTGATAGCTCCGGTCGAGCGCCTCGCGATCGTCGACGAACGCGTAACCGACTTCGGTGTAGCCGTTCCAGGCTTCGATCCACGACGTGACGCCGTAGACCTTGGCCGGATCGTCATCGGGGCCGAAGACCGGCGAATCGACTTCGTCGAACACGGTGAAGAAGGTGACGTCGACGTTGGCGATGTCGAGCAGCGGACTGTGACGCGCGGGGATCGTGAACGCACCGCCGAGAAACGCGTCGTTGATCCAATAGCCGTTCTGCACGAACATCGGAAAGACGCCGGCGGCGAACGGCAGCGTGAACGGCATCACGTCGCCGTTCAGCCCTCCCCAGATCGATCCGGCGTCTCCTTCGAAGAACGCGAGATCGAAATCGGGATCGAACTCCGGATGCCACGTCGCGTTCCGTTCGTCGTATTCGACTCGCGTGAACTGTCCGTTCCGATCGAGCGGTCCCGCAAAGGCGTGAAAGCGTTCGGTCGCCGTGATCTCGAAGTCGATCTCGAGGTTCAGGCGATTGGCCCAGATCGACTTGGTATTCCCGGCGACTCGGTTCGATGCGATCCCCGAGCGGAAGTCGCCGTAGACCAGCAATTGCGGCGTGATCAGGTTCGTCGAGCCCAGGAACGTCAGGCTCCGCGGGTACTGTCCGGGGCCGTACAGCTCGCGCCCCCATTCGATCAGCGGACGCTGAGTCGCGTAGAGTCGCTTGCCGGCGTAGACCTGAACCTGCGCTTCGCCGTCGTAAGGTAGCGGCTCGTAGATCGGATCGGGGCTGAAGTCCCACGGAGCCGGCTCGATCAGCGCGATGCCGGGCGAGGTCTGCGGCGTCGGATCGAAGAAGTGGTCTCCCGGCCGCACGCCGGGTGCGAAGTGGCGGCGAGCCGGATCGGCGGTCGGTGCCGCGTAGTCGATCCGATCGCCGGACGGATTGCCGGCGCTCGAACTCGAAGCGACCGAGCGAAGCGCCGGCGAGTCGGCCAGAAACGGAGACGGGATGCTCCGGTCGCGCGCTCCGAACCAAGCGTCCGGATCGCCGATCGAACCGGTTTGAGGCGATCGGGCCGACGAGTCCGAATCGGTTCGCGACTCGAACCGGTCGAAGTCGGGACGAGCGGCGATGGTCGCATGCGGAGGGCCGCCCGCGAATCCGTCGCCGAAGTGGCCGCCGTGCGTCGGAGGCCACTGCGGAGGACTCGGCCGCGCGATGAACGGCCGCGCGATGAACGGCCGCGC
>DMPQ01000174.1:14337-14462 GCA_003455945.1 Planctomycetaceae bacterium | reverse complement strand
GCGAGTGCGGAGGCCTGTTTTGCTGTCCTTTCCGCTGACCAGCGACAAGCGGTCAAGGCGATCGCGATGGACATGAGTGCGGCGTTCGTGAAGGCGACGCGCGAGACCTTCCCGCTGGCCGACAC
>DMPQ01000174.1:0-14245 GCA_003455945.1 Planctomycetaceae bacterium | reverse complement strand
TGGTTCACGTCCTGGTATCGCCGTGTGGTTCGCACGAAGCTGACGCCGCTGAAGCGGGTGGCGAAGACGATCAAGGAACGCCTCGACCACGTCGTCTCGTTCTGCACGCATCGGATCACCAACGCGGTGGCCGAGGGAATCAACTCCAAGATCCAGTCGATCAAGCGACGCGTGTGCGGATTCCGGAACCGAGAGAACTACAAAACCGCGATCCACTTCTACTGCGGGGGCCTGGATNNGCAGTCGACTTACATCTTGCAGTCAAAGACATTGCCATGCACATTCCAATTGCGACCAGAAACAGGACCGTTAATCGAATTAGGTTTTCCATCGCGACAATCCTGTGTGTGACAGCAATTATCGGAGCTTCACTTGCGGTCTATCGCCAATACACCGATAGCGCTCCCTATCACTGGACCGAATACACTCCCGATAGAGTCAAGCAAGGCCTGAACGAAGGCCGGGTCGTGATCGTCAGTTTTTGGTTGTCTTGGCCGGAAGGAGGCGCAATTGCTCACGCGGATAGCCTTAGAACTCAAGCTGTCCAGGAGTGGATTCATACGGAAGGAGCCATACTATTACGTGCCAGTGTTGAAACCAATCCTATAGGAGACGGCGAGCTTCGACGCGTTACGGGAGCCAATTTTGTGCCAGTAGTAGCGATTTACTACGGCACGGCCACTGGCGATCAAATCCTTCTCCGTAACGTCCCGCCTGAGGAAGACATCCTGAAAGCGCTAAACCAAGCCAAAGCAAGGCTTCGCCGTCGTGCGATACAGCACGACTGAGCACGATTGCGGCTGCCAGATTCCACGCGAGGTACAAANNGCGCGGTATAAAACGACTGAACACAGTTTCGACATGCAGAATCCGGAGTCAAAGCGACAAGACGACAGCCGAAAACTGAGCTCGAACCTTCGATCGCCTGCGGCGGGACGCCATGATTGAGGTTTGGGGAGAACAGCGTCTGTCTGATTTTCGCATTCGGCGCGCACTGCGAGCGCTGAATCGCAGTCGAGTGAGGAACGACCCAAGAAGATCGCTAAGCCGCTTTGCGATGCATCGACTTAATCACGCCACCAAGTTGCTCGCGGCATTCAGTGTCTTCGAGCCGTAACCGTTTACGGCCCGGTGCAAGAAACTGACCTGGACATGAACAGGGGCGTTCTGGCTCAATGNNGATCTCGAGCAGCAGGTTCAGACGCTGAGCGAGCAGGTGCGAAAGCTGACACCCCGCAATTCCTCGCGTCCACCGAGTACCGAGCATCCGCACGCCAAGCCGGAGCGGAAGCCGATTCCCAAGGGAGAGACGCGCGGCGGGCAGCAGGGGCGTCAGCGCCATCAACGGGCGATCGTCCCGGCCGAGCAGTGCGTCGCCTTCGTCGACTGTGCGCCGGACGGTTGCCGTCGCTGCGGCGGCGAACTGGTGCTCGATCACGCCTCGCCGCTGCGGCATCAGGTCTGGGAGCTGCCCCGATCGAACCGCAGATCACCGAATACCGTCGCCTGCGGGGGCACTGCCATAGCTGCGGCATCTCGACTCTCGGTTCCTTGCCGCCGGACGTTCCTCGCGGCCAGTACGGGCCTCGACTGGCCGCCTTCACCGGCCTGCTGATGGGACACTTTCGCCAGAGCAAACGCTGTGCGGCCGCCTTCCTGACCGACCTGCTGAACGTTCCCTGTTGGTAACCGTCCCACGAAGTGCACCTTGGCGCGGCGGGTAGGTTGAGGATTTCTCGTCCTCCAGCAAGGCGACGGCGATGACCAGCGGAGTGACTTTGGGAGTCGAGTTCTGGCGCGAGCAGCTCGCGCGACANNCTGTCGATCAGCGAGTTCGGTCGTCGACGACCGGTGCGGCGCAGCGCCGATCGAGATTGCGATCGGAGAGGGAATCATCGTTCGCGTGCCACGCCATGCCGCACCGCTCGCCGAGAACCTGCGGGCGGCGAAGGAGGTCGCAGGCTGACGCGGACTCCGGCACTACGCTTCCTCGTCGGCACTCGCCCGACCGACATGCGCAAGAACTTCGGCGACCTGGCGGCGATCGTCGATTCGCTCAGCGATAACCCGCTAAGCAGTTCGCTCTTCCTCCTCCGCAAACGTCGCGGTGAGAGCCAGGCCCCAAGTGAAGTTCTGGGGTGCGCCTCGAGAGCGAGGCTCATGGATCACGGTCAAAGAGGAGTGATCAGGCGTCGCTTCGGTCAGCGGGATGCCGAGAAACTCCCGCAGCGAGTGACTCTCGCCGCATCGCCAGGCGATGCCGCGCCGGCACGAGAGTCCTTCGAAGTAGCCGACCAGCAGCGCCCTGAAGCAGACTCCGGGCTGGCGTGAGCAACGGCCGACGCGAAGTGTTCCGCCTATCTACTTACCGCCGCTTGCCGAGTGCCATCGCATCGTTCCCTCGGACCATTGCTCGGACCAAACCACAGGATAGCTGGCCCGGTCGATTCTCAACAGGCTGTTAAGCCGGGCATCGTCAATCGCGAACCCATTGATGAGGTACTCGCGCAGCCGCTCGGTCGCCCAGATGCGAAATTGCGTGCCGCGATGCGAACGGACGCGGTAGCCGACGGCCAGAATGGCATCGAGGCTGTAATGATCGACATTGCGGGAAACCTCGCGATTTCCCTCGGTTCGAACTGTCAAGTATTTCTTGACAGTTGCCTCCGGGCGAAGTTCACCTTCCTCGTAAATCGCCTGCAAGTGCTGGCTGACGTTCTGTTTCGTCGTCTGAAACAGGTCAGCTATCGCTTTCTGAGACAGCCAAACGGTCTCGCCCGCCATGCGGACATCGATCCGGGTTTGGCCATCCTCGGTCTGGTAGAGGATGAATTCGCCGGAATCATCGGGGGCCGGATCGGCCAGGTTCTCCGTCATGAGGATTCCTTTCCGGAAATGCGTAGCCGTTCACGGCCCGGTGCAATGGTCGAAGCCAGCTGACGGTCTCGATCAGGTAACCGCCTGCACAGACGGCACCGTCCGCGAAGCAGTTCTCGTCGAAACTTCGGCTTTCCGCGAGCGGTCTTCGTTTCCCGGCGATGAATCGTCGGACGCGCCTTCGCGACTCCGTCACCTCCGCGTCTCCGTGAGAAAAACTCCGTCCCGTGCCTCCGTCCGCTCCAGAGCCCTTCCGCGACAGACCCGCTCGTCCTTTTCGCGGCGTAACCGTCCCACGAAGTGCACCCTGGCGCGTCGTGGAGCTCGAGGACTTCTCCTCCTCGGGCGAGGCGACGGCGATGACGAGCGGAGTGACCTGGGGTGCCGGGTTCCGGCGCGAGCAGCTCGCGCGACAGCGCGATTCGGGGCTGTCGATCAGCGAGTTCGGTCGGCGAAGCGAGCTGAGCATCCACCCGTTTCGCCGTCGGCAACGCCGATTTGACGAGGCCCCGCCGCTCTTTCGCGAAGTGATCGTCAACGCGACTTCGGTCGTCGGCGACCAGAGCGGCGCAGCGCCGCGACGTGGAACGGTTACAGGCGACCTGACGCCAGTCTATCCCGTCGCTGCGCCCGCAGGTCGATTCTCGCTCACTTCGCGGCCTGTCGATCACGGAAAGAGCGACGTGACCAGATCGGTGGTGGCGATCGGTCGCGGGCTGACGAACGCCTCTCCCGCTCCGACTCCGGCTGCGGTGCCGGTCAGGATCGCGGCGGCTCGCACGCGTTCGAGGACATGACGCTTGTTCGGCGGAAACTGCGTCTCGTAGCAGGCGATCGCCTCGAGCTTCCGATCGAGCGTGGCGGTGATGTCCTGCACGAAATGCCCCGGGTATTCCGCGAGCGAATCGGGCTCGAACGCCAACCGAAAATAGAGCTGCCGCTGCACCGTGTGGACCGGCAGCCCCTCGAAGTGCTCGTCCCACTTGGTCAGGCGCGAGTAGAAGACCGCCGCGTCGGTGATCTGCATCGCCTGCCAATGATCGGGCGACGCGAGCGGCGTCTTGCCGCCGAAGCCGATCACCACCTTGGGGCGGAGCTTGCGGAAGACGGTCGCAAGCAGACAGCGCGCATCGAAATCGTCGAACAGCCGCCGGTTCGGCAGATCGAGCACGATCCGATCGACTCCCAACACCTCTGCCGCTCGCTGCGCCTCGGCCAGACGCACCTCGGGACTCGGCGAGAGCGGAGTCGGTTCGCCGTCGGTCAGGTCGACGATCGCGACCTTCCGACCGAGATCGGACAGCGCAGCCAGCGTCCCGCCGCAGGCGATCTCGACATCGTCCGGATGGGCGCCGACCGCCACCACATCGTACGCATCCTCGTCCGAACGTTCGGTGACGACCTTCTTGGCTGCCATGCGCGCAAGCTCTCCCGGCTGACGATTCGTGAACGACTCGACGCCCAGCATATCGGACCGCTCGAATCGCGCCGATCGGCACCCGGCGGCGATGCCCGCTCGCCCCGCAATCGCTCGACCAGCGATCGCTCGACCGACCTCCATTCGACGCCGCCGTCAGCTGCCGCGCCACCGACGCGCCACCGATGTCGTGCGGACAGTGAGCTCACGGGCCGTTCGGACTCGAAGCGCTCTTGCTCTTCGACCCCTGCGCGCGACGTCGCCCGGCTCAACGACTCGGCTCGGCGCCCAATCGCAGAACGGCGACCTGGCCGTACGGGAAGAGCAGCTCGCGGTCACCGAACGCCAGCACGATTCCCTCGCCCGACAACCCGCGGTACGTCAATCGCTGNNCCGTCGATCACCCACACCTCGCCGTCGATCGTCCGCAGCATCGGCGTCTCGTCCGATGCCGTGACCGGCGGTGCGAGCAGGATCGGCGGCAGCAGGTCGTAGGTCGCGACTTCCTTCCAGGCCGGATCGGGTGAGGTCCCTTCGAGGCCGTCCGGACCGAAGGTCGCTCGACGCAGCACCTGAAAATCACCGTCGGCGTCGAGCCACCCCGGTTCCTCGTGCGTGGCGGCGAGCACCATCTCGATATCGGGCTGGGTGCTCCGCCAGAGCGCCTGGAGCTGATCGATGCCGATCGCCACCTCGGGAGCGCGCAGCGGATGCGCGCCCGACGCATCGGCCGTGATCATCATCCGATCGCCCATGCGCGTGCGGGTCCACAAGCGAGGCGGGGCCGACGCGGGATCGAACGGATCGGATTTCGGGACGAGCAGCCGGACCTGATCGGCCGGAATCTCGATCCGCGACAGGCCGACGGTCAGATCGGTCAGCAGCAATCCCCCTTCGGTCACCTCCATGCCGGCAGCGCGAAGGACTTGCCCGTCGAGCAACGCCACGCTGACCGTTTCCTGCGACGCCGCATCGCCTTGAAGGGTCGGCGGATCGAACTGCACGTCGTCGAAGGCGTAGTTGCGATCGGAACTCGTCGGATGGATCTCGACTCGGGCGATCGGCCGTGCGCTCGCGAAGCCGACGAAGTCCCACGGACTCTTGGTCGTCTCGGGCTCCTCGATCAGACCGCCTTGGGTGTCGTAGAACCGGACCTTGGTCTGCCCCTTTTCGACGCGCGACAGGTAGCAGCCGAAGGTCGAAATGGTCGCCGGAATGTCGGCGCGTCCCGGCAGATGGAATCGGAAGGTCGTGATCCCCTCGAAGTTCGATTCGTTCTCGGACGCCGCACGCCCGCCGGCCGACGGCTTGCCGCTCGGCGCGCCGGTCACGGTGTAGTCGAAGGTGGTGACCGAGCCGCCGACGAGCGAGGTCGAGATCCGGACGCCGAACGCCCGATACGCCTCGTCGAGCTTCGTCCCTTCCGGCGGACTCTGCAGATCGGGAGTCGACGCGAAGTCCAGGCGATACGATCCGGAGGGGAAGCGATCGAGACGATCGACGGTGATCCGTTCTCCTTCACGCCGCTCGACCGGTTGCTCGTCCGAACCGGGGCGCCAGATCGACGCGATTCGATCGCGCGTCAGCTTCAGATCGGCTCCCGCATAACGGATCGGCAGCTCGAACTCGCCGAGGTTTCCGGCGAGACTTCCGTCGGGACGCCGTCGCTCGAGCCAACGAGGATCGGCATCCGGTTCGAGCACGACTCGATCGAACTCCAGCCGCCGAGACGATTCCGAGCGTCGCCCGATCGCTTCGAGGATCACTTTGACGCGCCAACGGACCTCGGGGTCCCCGACGTCGCTCTGCGCCTGAAGCAGCTCGAGAAACTCGGCGCCTCGATCGAGCAGCTGGAGCTGAGCCGCTTCGCGTGCACCGTAGTCGTCACCGCCGAGATCGCGGATCCAGGTCCGCACTTCGTCGAGTCGCCGCGTGATCGGGTTCGGTACGAGATCCAGGCGGCGGAGCGAGGCGACCGGCAGCGGCTCGATCGAGGCCGAGCCGTCGACCGCGATCTCGACCCAGGGGAGCGACGCCTCCTGCAGCTCGGCGAGGATCACCGAGCCGTCGCGCAGCCGAAGAAACATCGCCTGCCCCTGAGCGGCCACCGGCGAGACGAGTGCGGCGAGCAGGACCGGCACGAGGAGCAGCGTCCCGACGTTCGTCGTCAGCAGGGAACGTGTCCGTGAATGCGGTTCCCGCGACCTTCGTCGCGACGGCTCGAATCGGTGCGCCAGTCGCGCGACAGCGCCGAGAAACCGACGGCGGCCGTCGCAAGGATTCCGAGGATCGGATTCGCGGCCCTGGCCGGACACTCTCATCGTATTGCGCTCCCGCCGGAATGCGGCGATCGGCAAGTCATCCGTTCGTCGAGCTGAGGCCGATCGACCGGCTCCGAACGGCAGCCCGCCAGTGTAACGTCGGGGGCGGAGGATTCGAACGAACGGGGCTGCGGGGAAGGAGGGGCAGCGAGCCTCGGAACGAACCGGACTCTTCGGAACGGCGGACTCGCGATCGCGCGCGAGCGGGACCGATTCGCGGCGGTGCGAGAGGTCCCGAAACGACGAACGGCGTCGTTTCCGAGGGGGAAACGACGCCGTCGAAGAGGCGTTCGGTCGAAACCGAGCGGCAACTCAGCGATGCCGCTCGATCGCTCTCACCACGGTCCGCGAACCGGGTAGATGCCGAACTGGTTCGTGTTGCTCGGCCAGAGCGGCGGGGCGTAGAACTGTTCGCCGCCGCCGGTCGCCGGCCCGGGGTAGGGGCGAGCGAACTGGTGGTAGATCGGCGTGCTGGTCGTGTTGCCGACGCCCCAGCTGTAGTTCGTCATGTACGACGCGGTCGGCGGCACGATCAGCGCCAGCGGCTGGCCGTACTGCGGATAGTAATAGGAGCCGTGCCAAGGGAGGCCGGCCGCCATCTGCTGGTTCCACTCGTGCGTCCAGGTCGCGTCGTAGCCGCGACGACCGTGGGCGTAGAACGGATGGGGATGGTAGCGATCATGGACCGCATTGCGGACGACTGCCATGCGGCGCGGATAGGCGCCGGTGGAGCCCGGTTCCTGGGCAGCGACCGGAGCGACCGTCGCCGCCAGGCCGAGCAGCGTCAGCACGAGCAAGGACTTGTTCATCGGATCGGTTCCTCGAAGGCGACGGTAGCGATCAACGGCAGGTGGAGCAGCCCCCGAGCCCCTGCAGACGTCCGGTGACGCCTCGCAGCTGCTGCAGCGGAAGAACGCGGAGCGGGTTCGGACCGTAGTAGAACGCGCCGCTCTGCCAGACGACGGTCGTCTTGTTCAGACCATAGCCGTTGCCGCCGCAGGCGCCGTACCGACCCGGATCCTGATAGAACATCTCCGGACCGCCGTACGTGTTGTAGTAGGTCCGCGTGTGCTGATACAGATACTCGTGCGGCATCAGCGGCTGGTACGTGTAGTAGACGTGCCCGGCGATGCCCGGAGTCGGATAGGGGGCGGGGTACATCGAGGCGCTGTTCACGCCGGACATCGTGTTCGGGTAGTAGTTGTGGAAGACGTCGATGCCGGGAGCGGCATAGCCTTCCTCGCCCGCGTACTGAGGCAGCACGGCCGGCGCCTCGACGACGGGAACCTCGCCGGCGGCTTCCTGAGCCGGAAGGGTGCACGCCGACCACGACCCGGCCAGCGCCATCCCCAGCATCGCCGCGATGCGGATGCGGTATCGGACCATCGAATCTGCTCCTTGCTCGTGTTCCGGTCGGACCTGGGGCGTCCGCTCTCCGGGCTGCGATCCGGGCCCGCGGCGATCGCGTTCCGTCACGTTCGGTCCCTCGGGCTGAACCTGATTCTCGGAAGCGTCGTGCGCGAGCATGCAGTGATTCGCCGACGATTGGAATCGTCGCGCGAGTCGCTCGCGATACAACCCTCAGAGTCTGCTACCGACGCGAATCGGTCGTCGCTACAATCTCCGCAGTCTTCCGGGACCCGACGAATCGGCAAGGTCGTCCGAGCCTTCCGCGCCCGACGTCGCATCGTCCCGCTCGTCTTCTCGAAGTCCGCTCGACGATCCTTGCCCGCAGCGGACGATCGACCCGAGCAAGCGGTAAAGGAGTACCGACGTTGGCCATCGCGGATCGCGACTCGACCGAAACCGAACGCCCCTCGACCAAGCGCCGTGCGACGGCCGAGTCGATGGCGACTCAACAGCGCAGCATCTCGGTCAGCGAGTTCTTCTCGAAGAACCGGCATCTGCTCGGCTTCGACAACCCGCGCAAGGCGCTCCTGACGACGGTCAAGGAAGCGGTCGACAACTCGCTCGATGCCTGTGAAGAGGCGGGCATCGTCCCCGAGCTCTGGGTCCGGATCGACCCGGCCGGCAAGGATCGTTTCCGCGTCGCGATTCAGGACAACGGACCGGGAATCGTCAAGAAGCAGATCCCGCTGATCTTCGGCAAGCTGCTCTACGGATCGAAATTCCATCGGCTCAGAATGAGTCGCGGGCAGCAGGGGATCGGCATCAGCGCGGCCGGCATGTACGGTCAGCTCACCACCGGCAAGCCGGTCCGCATCGTCTCGAAGACCGCCGCGAAGAAGCCGGCGCACTACTTCGAGATCCAGATCGACACCAAGACGAACAACCCCGAGATCCTCAACGGCAAGGGGGAGGGGATCGACCTGCCGTTCGGTGCGGCGGGGGAAAAGATGATGGCGGACCTGGCGATCGAGTGGGAGAGCGAGATCCCGCCCGACTTCGCCTCGGCCGAAGGAGCCGTTCCGGCGCCGCTCGAGAGCGGCACGCGCGTCACGATCGAACTCGAAGGGATCCACAAGCGCGGCAAGGGGAGCGTCGACGAGTATCTCGAGCAGACCGCCATCGCCAACCCGCACGTCACGATCCGCTATCGCGATCCCGACGGGAACGTGATGGAGTATCACCGCTCGACCCGCAAGCTCCCGCCCGAAGCGCGCGAGATCAAGCCGCATCCGTACGGCGTCGAACTCGGGCGACTCGTGACGATGCTCAAGGACTTCCCCGGAGGCACCCTTTCGCAGTTCCTGACCGACTCGTTCTCGCGAGTCAGTCCGCCGGTGGCGCGAGCGATCTGCGAACAGGCGAAGCTCAGCCCCCGAGCGCGAACCAAGCGGATCGGGCGCGAAGAGGCGGACACGCTCTATCGCGCGATCCAGGAAACCAAGATCCAGAACCCCGCGACCGACTGCATCTCGCCGATCGGCGAAGAGCTGCTCCTGAAGGGGCTGCGGCAGGTCGTTCCCGGCGAGTTCTACGCCGCCACGACTCGGCCGCCGTCGGTCTATCGAGGGAATCCGTTCCAGATCGAGGCGGCGCTCGCGTTCGGCGGTTCCCCCGCCGTGCAGAAGATCTCGTTCGATCTCCTCTCGCAGCTGCTCGACGAGAGCGATGCGCGAACGCTCAAGCAGTTTCTGGTCGCCACCTTCGACGGCATGGGCCCCGACGGCGCCGAGAAGATCATGCGCGAGAGTCGATTGGGGACGCGACAATCGGTCGCGAAGCTGACCGAACCGGAGCGGAAGCGACTGTTCGACGCGATGCGGAACGTCAACCTGGCGGACGGCCAGTCGATGCAGGTGCTCCGCTACGCCAATCGCGTTCCGCTGCAGTTCAAGCTGCGCGACTGTGCGGTCACCCAGACGATCATGGGAATGAACTGGCGCCCCTACGGCGTCTCGCAGTCGCGCGGGTCGCTCCCCGGAGGACCGATCACCGTGATGGTCCACGTCGCCAGCGTCTGGGTCCCGTTCACCAGCGAAAGCAAGGAGGCGATCGCCGCTTATCCCGAGATCGAGAAGGAACTGCGACTGGCGCTGCAGACGGTCGGGCGAAAGCTCGGCGTCTATCTGAAGAAGCGCCAGTCGATCCGGCAGGAAGGGGAACGGCGCAACGTCTTTCTGCGCTACCTCGGCGAAGTCGCTCAGGCGGTCAACAAGATCAACGGGACCGACGCCAAGGTGGTTTACGACCTGCTGATGAAGGTCGCCAAGAAGAAGACGTCCGAAGCGGACGTGCAACTCGACGAACGGGGCAAGGCGATCGTCGAGGAGACCGAGAAGGAATACGGCGGCGGCGTGCTGATCGTCGACCAGGATGTCGCCAGTGTCGAGAAGCAGCTGCTCGAACGGATCGCCCGTCGCGGCACCGTTTCCGAGATCGAGACGGCGACCGACGCCGACGAGTGACCGGTCCGTCGGCGCCTGGTCGGAGCGGCGCGGCGTCGCTCTCGCCCCTCGATCCTGATCCTGTTCGCTCCTTCGTCCGATCGTTCTTCCGCTTCGCGTTTCCGTCCGTCACGGCATCCGAGGATCATCGCTCATGGCCAAGAAGGCTCGTCGCCCCGCCGCTCCCGTCACTCCGGCCGCACCGGCCGTCGAACTTTCCGAGGCGGATCATCGGACGCTCGGCACGCTCCGCTCGCTGGCGGACAGGGTGGTCGAAGGAGCGGTCGCGTCGCGTCCGCCGCATCTGGACATCCCGTCGCGCTCGCTGGGAAACGTCCGCTTCAACAAGGCGAAGCGATTCATCGAGATGGGGAGCGGCAAGAATCGCCGCGAGCTGTTCAACCTGGCCCAGGCCAAGGCCTACATGCAGACGATGCTCGTCGCGAGCGGCTGCAAGGCGCTGGTGGAGCAGGGGAAGTCGACCAGCATCCGAGGAATGTACTACCTGCTGAAGCACACGATCGCCGGCACGAAGGAAGAGACGTTCGACGAGCAGGCCGATTGCGATCCGATCATCGAGGACGTCGAAGTCGCGCTCAACACGCTCCGCGAAGAGCTGCACATCTACGCCCAGAACAAGGGCTCGATCGTCGGCAACCTGGTCTTCCGCGACAGCGGCGACGAGATCGACTGTTCGCGGATGGGCTCGGGAGGCTACACGATCCCGTCGATCGTCGAACCGAACGTGATCCAGTTCCTGAAGTGCGACGCGAAGTTCATCCTGCACGTCGAAAAGGATACCGTCTGGCGTCGGTTCAACGAGGACAAGTTCTGGCGCAAGCACAACTGCATCCTGACGCACGGCGGCGGTCAGCCTCCGCGCGGCGTCCGCCGACTGCTCAACCGGATGCATCACGAACTGAAGCTGCCGATCTACTGCCTGCTCGATAACGACCCGTGGGGATACTACATCTACAGCGTCATCAAGCAGGGCTCGATCAATCTGGCGTACGAGTCGCGGCGGATGGCGATTCCGGGAGCCAAGTTCGTCGGCCTCCGCAGTCGCGACTTCGAGCGGTGCGAACTCTCGCCGAGCGTGATCATCCGCCTGAACGATCAGGACATCAAGCGCGCCAAGCAGATCGCGCAGTACCCCTGGTTCGTCGACAAGAAGCCGTGGCAGAAGGAGATCGAACTGATGCTCCGCAACGGCTTCAAGCTGGAAGTCGAATCGCTGATCTCGAAGGACATCAGCTACGTCACCGAGACGTACGTGCCGGAACGACTGGCCGAACAGGATTTTCTGGACTGAGCGGACCTGGGGCGACCGGCGAGACCTTCGCTCGGCGCGGTCCGCAGAACCGGTGCGGCCGCCATCGGCTCGAGCGTCTTGCCGCCAAAGCGAGTCGGCTCACGCCGACTTTCCCGAGTCGATTCGAGCTACGGTTGCGTTGCGTCGTCGCCGGAGGCATCCGCCCGGCAGCACGTCGCTCTCGCGCCAGTCGCCCCCTTGCTCGGAGACGCGGTCCATGTCTTCCTCGCACCAGAAGCGCCAGCTGAACTTCGTCGATCGCTCGGTCCAAGGAGCCCTCGCGCGGCGCGTCTTCTTCCACTGGTCGATGTTCATGGGGACCTGCGTCGTCTCGGTCTCGCTGATGCAGGTCCTGCTCGGCGATCCCAATCAGCCGATCGCTTCGCATCTGCAGACCGCCGGCTCGCGCTATCTGCTCTTCCTGATCGTCTTCGTCTCGCTGCTCCCCGCGTTCGTGCTCGACACGATCCGGCTGAGCAATCGGTTCGCCGGGCCGGTGTCGCGTCTGAGAAACGCGATGCGAAAGGTGGCCGACGGCGGAAGTTACGAACCGCTGAAGTTCCGCGGCAACGACTTCTGGACCGAACTGGCCGACGACTACAACCGCTTCATGGTCGAGACGGAGCGGCGGATCGCGGCGGCCGAAGGACGCGCGGTCGAAGCGGGTTCCGCCGAGGCGACGACGCGACTCTCGGAAACGTCCGCCCCTCAGCCGGTATCGGCTCGCTCCTGAAACCGCCCAGCGGCGTGCCGTTCGCCGCGTTTCAGCGGCGACCGGCTCCCGCGGCACGCGATTCGATCTCGTGCCCATCTCGAACCAGTCGTTCGACGAGCGAGGTCCGATCGACGGGTTCGCCGAGCTCGATGAACCGCGCCTCGTCGAAGCTGCGGAACCAGGTTTCCTGCCGCCGCGCGAACTGCCGAGTCCGCGCCTTGACCCGTTCGATGCAGGTCGGCAGATCGAACTGCGCCGACAGATGCTCGATCGTCTCGCGATAACCGACCGCCTGGCCGGCCGTACGGCCGAGCTCGCCGTGACGAGCCAGCAGGGCGCGGACTTCGTCGACCAATCCGGCCGCGAACATCCCCTCGACCCGCTCCTCGATCCGCCGGTGGAGACGCTCGCGCTCGTGATGCAGCACGAAGACCGGCACCGGGCGATCGCTCACCGGCTCGTCGAACTCCAGCTGCAGATGGCTGATCGGCTGACCGGTGACATGATGCACCTCGAGCGCACGGATCAGTCGGCGGCGATCGTGCGGGTGGAGCTTGTGAGCGGCGAGCGGGTCGACGAGCTTCAGCCGTTCGTGCAGCGCCTCGACGCCATGCCGTTCGATCTCGGCTTCGATCTCGCGGCGAAAGTCCCAATCGGCCGCCGGCCCCTCGAAGATCCCTCGCAGCAGGGCCTTGAGATACAGCGGCGTGCCGCCGACGAACAGGACGCGATTGCCGCGGGACCGCACCTCGGCGATCGTCTCGAACGCGCGATCGCGGTACTGCGAGACGCTGAACGCGTCGGTCGGATCGATCAGGTCGAGCAGATGATGCGTCACCCGCGAGCGCTGCTCGGTCGACGGCTTTGCCGTTCCGATGTCCATGCCGCGGTAGATCGCCATCGAGTCGAGCGAGAGGATCTCGGCGCCGAGACGCTCGGCCAACTCGATGCCGACCGCCGTCTTGCCGCCGGCCGTGGCGCCGGTCAGGAACCAGCAGCCGAACAGGGGATCGACCGAGGGTTCGGACATCACGTCTCCGCAAGGCAATTCGTCGGGATCGGCAGTCGAAAGCGGGTCGACGGCACGAGCCGCGACGAGGTCCGTCGACCGCCTCATTCTGTGCCGATTCGATCGACCTGCCCAGGGCGTCGTCGAGGCGTTCCTCGACGAGCGAGCGACGCGGTCCCCCTCGGAGGTTACGCCGATCGCGCCTAGAATCGAACGGGTCCATCGGAGGCCGACCGCGTGATCGACCGCTCACCGGCGGCTCGCCGCCCCTATCGCATCGGATCGATCGTGAATCACTTTCGCTCGAAGATCCTTCGTTTCGGCGGGCTGTCGCTCGGCCTTCTGTTTCTGGTCGGTTCGGCCGGCGGCATCGAATCGAGTCTCGTCGGTGGCGAATCGGGCTACGAAACTTCGGAGACCGTCGCTCAGGAAACGAACCCGATGCCTTCCGAAGCGGAGGCCGAATCGGCAGCGGGTTCCGAGCCGGCAGCGGAAACTCCGGCAGCGACTTCGTCGACCGAATCCAGCGTTGCCTCGAATCGTCCTGAGCCGATACCGGTTCTGCCCGGCGCCAACCGGACCGCCTGGGAGCGCGAGGTGTGGCTGATCGCCCTGATGTTCGTGATGGGAGCCGGCTGCACGATCATCGCCGCGGTCGCCTTCTGGATGCTCGGCAAGAACAGCCACCCGCGGACGTAGCGCCATCGGCGGCCTACGACTGTGGCCCCGGCTCGTCCCCGAGC
>DMPQ01000035.1:18882-19684 GCA_003455945.1 Planctomycetaceae bacterium | reverse complement strand
CGCAAGGTCGATGCCGACCTGGTCGGCAAGGTAGTGAACCTGGCGAGTCGGACCGCGAAGTTCGTCGAAGGGAAGACGCTCTCCGCGTCTTATCCGGACGACGGCGGTCTGTTCGCGCGGGGAGCGGAGCGTCGGGCCGAAATCGCCGACGCGTACGAGCAGTGCGACTACAACCGCGCCGTCCGCACGATCGTGGAATTGGCCGATCAGGCGAATCCGTTCATCGAACAGGCCGCTCCGTGGAAGCTCGCCAAGGATCCGGCGCAGGCCGAGCGGGTTCGCGAGATCTGCACGATCGGTCTGAACCTGTATCGCCAGATCGTCATCTACCTGGCACCGATCCTCCCCGAACTGGCTCGTCGGACCGAGCAGCTGCTCGGCACGCCGATCGTCGGCTGGGAGGATGCGGCTCGACCGATCGTCGGCACGCCGGTCGCCAAGTTCGAACACCTCATGAAACGGATCGATCCGAAGGATATCGCTGCCATGATCGAAGAGAGCAAGACGACCGGAGCTGCCGGAGCGAATGCCCCCATGCCGACCGAGACCACCGGTGGTGCCGCTCCCGGCGGATGGCAGGACGGCCCCGAGGCGCTGGCAGCGGAACCGTTGGCCGAGACCTGTTCGATCNNTTGGTCGTGATGGTCGCCAACCTGGCTCCGCGCAAGATGCGATTCGGGTTGAGCGAGGGGATGGTGACCGCGGCAGGCCCGGGCGGAACCGAAGTCTTCCTGCTCGGAGTCGACTCGGGAGCGAAGCCGGGCCAGCGCGTCCACTGAGCCCCCAGCCCGCCGCGTCAGCA
>DMPQ01000035.1:0-18791 GCA_003455945.1 Planctomycetaceae bacterium | reverse complement strand
CTCCGTGCCTCCCGGCCCGCCGCCGACGCAACACCGTGTTCCGAATGCGTCGACGCAGCGTTATCATGATGGCTCGCTCCGCTGGCCCCCCTCCCGCTCTCCCCATGGGACGAACGCGATATGGCACGTAAGGTGATGAATCGTAAGGAATTGCGAGCCGAGGCCGACGCCGCCGAGAAGCTCGAAACCGCCAAGCCGAAGAAGGCTCCCGCCAAGAAGGCGACGAAGCGCAAGAGCCGCGCCAAGGAGCCGGTTCAGGAGCGGATGAAGCTGATGTGGGGTGTCTTCAGCCAGTCGCTCAAGCGAGTCGCGGTGTACGACTTCGAGAACAAGAAGGAAGCGCTCAAGAAGGCCGAAGAGCTCAGCTCGTCGGGCAAGAGCCCGCACTTCGTCCAGAAGGTCAAGGAAGCGGTCGAGGAGGCATGATCGGCTCCCGAGAGTCGGCCGCCTGAGCCGCTCCGAGGGCAATCCCTTCGAGCCCCTGTCCGAGCACCCGCCGTCGCCAATCGAGCGACGCGGGAACGAAGAGCTCCTCCAGTCGCCGGCGACTCCTTCGAGCCGCCGGCGATGTCGTTTCGGCATGGTGAAACGCCGCGTTCTCGGCTCGCAGCCCGGCGAGCACCTTCAGCGGCCGGTACGTGCCGAACTCGAAACAGGCGTACCGATAGTCATCCGCCAGTCGCTCTTCCAGTGACCAGCGTCCCCAGTCGCCGCGCGTGGTGTAGACCGCTGCTACCTTCTCGCCGCCGCTCTGCTCGACCCGCTCGGACGTGATCACCGGGAAGCTTCCGAACCGCGCCCGCCATCGTTCGACCTCGGACCGTTCGACCGTCGCGTCGAGCAGCAGCTGACCGACTCCCCACGGCCCGAAGCCGGTGTGCAGATCCAGGTGGATCGCCAGTTCGGTCGGACCGATCCAGTCGCACATCCGCTCGCGACATCGACGGTGCCAGTCGCTCGGGCTGAACCCGCCGAAGAACAAGCCGCGCGCGTCGCGATACTGACCGCCGACCGACGCGTTCGCGACTGCCGCGAAGCCCGACCGGATCACCTCGCCCGCCATCCGAAGTCCGAAGAGATCGAAGCGGCCGGCAGGGCGCTCGGGGATCAGCAGCGGCGCCAGTCGGTCGTAACCGTCGGGAACGCCGTCGTACGGATCGCCGGCGAGCAGGAAGTTCCGGTTGAGGTCGATGTTCTCCTGATCGAACCGCCGACCGAGCGCGAAGCCGAACGGGTTCGCGGCATGGATCCAGACGGTCCGGATCGCGCGCAAAGACGGCATCGAGTCGATCCGTTCGAGGGCCGCCGACTGGACCGCCGAACCGAAGCCCCCTTCGACACCATGCAGGCCGCTCGAAACGATCAGCGTTCGACCGTCGGGAGCCGAACCGTCGCCGCCGCGGATCGCGATGTCGGTCGCCAGGACCTGGTCATCGGGCCCGCGCCGCTCGATCGGCAGACTCTCGATGTCGCATCCGGCCGCGAAGGCCGCGGCACGAAAGCGGGCGCGAGAGGTCCGATAGTCGGTCGTCAGTCGCCGCGCCTCTTCCTCGAGGGCCGACTCGTGTGTGCGGATCATGCGCGCGGCTCCGCATCGGCGGCTTGTCCGACTCGATCGTCGCCGATCGTTTCGCTCGGCCTGTGAGGCGCAAGCCGACTGACGAACACGCCGACGGCGAAGATCGTGAGCGTGCCGACGACGATGGTCAGGTTCCCGTCGAGATGGTTGCGGAGCGCCGAGGGGATGATCGCCGCATCACGAAAGCTCGCCCAGGCGATGGCCAGAGTTCCGACGGCCGTTCCGATCAGCGCGGCGAACGATCCGGCTCGGCGAACGAGCATTCCGAGCAGGAAGAGACCGAGCATTCCTCCCGCGAAGATCCCCGACCACTGCCACCAGGTATCGAGCAGTCCCTTGCCGGCGCCGAGCATCGCGAGTGCCGCGAGCGTTCCGACCGAGCCGACGGCGGCGGTCGCCAGATGGAGCACGCGCATCGACGTCCGCTCGCTGACGCGGCGGTCGACGAAGCGGCGATACAGATCCTCGTGGATGACCGTCGCGGAACTGTTCAGGCTGGTGTCGACGCTGCTCATCGCCGCCGCGATGATCGCCGCGATCAGCAACCCGGTGACGCCGACCGGCAGTCGGCGAACCAGATAGTCGGGAAGGGCACGGTCGGCGATCCTATTCGAGTCGACAGTGACCGGATCGATCGGCGTCGCGGAGTTCGTCGTCTCGGCAGCGACCGCGATCTTCAGCGGCGCAAAGGCAGTCGGGTCCTGGCGATCGAGGACCCAGAGTCCGGTGCCGACGACGAAGAAGACGAGCGAGATCGGAACGTAGAGCAGGGCACCGATCCAGACGCTCCGGCGTGCGTCCCGATCATCGCGAGCGGTCAGATAGCGCTGCACGTAGCTCTGATCGATGCCGAAGTTGGTCAGGTTGATGAAGGTGCCGTAGGCGATCATCACCGGCACGGTCGGAGCGAAAGGCGAGAGGGTCCAGGCTCCGAGCGAGAGTTTCCCCGCGCGACCGGCGGTCGGCAGGAACGATCCGATGCCGTCGGGAAGACCGAACAGGATCGTCGCGAGCAGCAACAACGCTCCGGCCCCGAGCACGATCGCCTGAACGACGTCGGTCCAGATCACCGCCTCGATCCCTCCGAGCACGGTGTAGAACGTGACGACGACTCCGGCGATCACGACGATCGTGGCGGGACTGAGACCGGTGAGCGGCGCAGCGGCCAGAGCGACTCCGACCAGGATCGTTCCGCAGCGCGCGATCTGAGTCGCCAGATAGCAGAGCGCGACGTAGACGCGGGCCCAAGGACCGAAGCGCCGTTCGAGATGTTCGTAGGCCGAGAGAGCGGTCCCGCTCCGGTAGAACGGAACGAACCAGCGGATCGCGATCCACGCGGCGAGCGGTAGGGTGAGGCTGAAGACCCAGCCGTTCCAGTTGCCGGCGAACGCCTTGCCGGGAACACCCAGAAACGTGTTGCTCGACAGGAAGGTGCCGAAGATCGACAGACCGACTGCCCACCCGGGAAGCGACCGGCCGGCCGCCATGAACTCCTCGGTCGTCCGACTCCGCCGCGCACAGGCGACTCCGATGACCAGGATCGCCGCCAGGTAGACCGCAACGACCGCCAGATCGATCCAAGGAAGCTGCGGCACGCGATCGATCTCCATGACGAACGACAAGGGCGTCTCATGTTACACCCCTGCGGAACAGTGAGTTTGTTGCAATGGGCTGGGAGACGCGGAGGCGCTGAGCGAGACGCCGAGGGAANNCGATGCGGCGACCGTCCGGCGACCAGACGCATGCTTCGGGGCGGACCGAGCCGGCATCCGCCGGGCGTTCGGTCACGATCTCCGTACGACCGCTCGCGACGTCGGTCACCGCCACTTCGCCACGCCACGGATGCGCGATCCGACTGCCGTCCGGACTCCAGGTGAACGCGCCGCCGATGTCGACGTCACGCACCCCGATCGGCTCGATCGCGCCGCTCGCCGAGTCGATGCCGACCANNGTCAGACGCCTCAGACGCGTTCCGTACGGAGCGGCCGGTCGAGTCGTGGCGGTCCCTTCGAGCGGCCGCTCGCCGGCTCGTGCCAGCTCCTTCGGCAGATCGACCACGAACACCTCGTCGATCGTCTCGATCATCCCGTCGTCGTTCGTTCGACCGATCGGAACCCGCCCCTGAAACGC
The DNA here is from genome assembly GCA_003455945.1 of Planctomycetaceae bacterium. Lineage (GTDB taxonomy): Bacteria > Planctomycetota > Planctomycetia > Pirellulales > Pirellulaceae > UBA11682. The sequence continues at coordinate 15,082 of DMPQ01000035.1, read as the reverse complement.
GATCGCCTTGCTGCGCCGCACCCCGAGAGCGTCGACATAGCCGTTCGTGCCGATCCAGGCGTCGCTGCAGCAGCGCAGCAGATCGTCGCTTCGCGGGCGAGCCGTCTCCTGCACGTCGGTCACCACGACGCAGAAACTCGACCCGTCGTGATTGCGCGGATGGCGGCGCGACACCGTGACCGGTCGACCGGGAATCGCCACTCCGACCTGCCGTCGATTGCTCTCGACGCCGATCGTTCCCGTTCGCTCGACCAGCAACTGATCCTCATAGGTAAACGCGATCAGCGATCCGTCGGCCGACCACGTATGCACGTGCGAGCCGCCGCGGAGCGCTCCGGCAACGAACGGCTCGGTCAGTTCGCACGCATCGAGCGTCTCCGGTTCCGCTCCCGGTTTCAGATCGAGCACGACGCCGCGGCGGCGCGATGCGCCGTAGTTCCAATCCGGTGTCGGATCTTCCGGACCGTGAATGAAGACGACGCGATCGGCATTCGGATGCCAGGTGACGACACCGCAGCAGGCTCCGCGACGCGATCGATAGAGCGTCTCGACCGAACCGTCGCGCACGTCGACCGCCATGATCCGATCGCCGTCGAAGATCGATCCGGCAGCATCCGAGCGGATGTCGAAGACGATCCGCGTCCCGTCCGGACTCCAGACGCCGACGTTCGTCAGCAGATGACCGTGATCGGCCGCGGTGATCCGTCGTTCGCGTATCGGCATCGTGACGTTCCGTTCGGCCGATCAGCTCAGCAGTTCGTGACGGACTTTCCCTTCATCCGTCGGTCCGATCAGTCGATTCTCGAGCCCTTGGTACAGATACGAGAAGCGGTACGGATCGAGGCCGATCAGGTTGAGGATCGTCGCCTGAAGATCGCGGACGCTCACCGGATCCTCGGCGATGTAGTAGCCGATGTCGTCGGTCTTGCCGAATGCCAATCCCGGCTTCACGCCACCACCTGCCATCCACATCGTGAAGGCATAGGGATGATGGTCACGTCCGATGTAACCCTTCTTCAGCTCCGATCGGACGTTGTTCTGCATCATCGGCGTCCGCCCGAACTCGCCACCCCACACCACCAGCGTCTGTTCGAGCAGGCCGCGTCGTTCGAGATCGATCAGCAATCCGGAAACCGCTCGATCGATCTGTCCGCACTTGATCGGCAGCGTCTCGTCGCACGATTCGCCGAGGCTCGAGCCGTGGTGGTCCCAACCCCAATCGTAGAGCTGCACGAAGCGGACGCCCCGCTCGACCAGACGCCGCGCCAACAGGCAGTGATTCGCGAACGTCGCATCGTCCGCCTTGTAGAGCACTCGCGGATCGACCGCACCATCCGACTCGGGACGGAACCCCGGTCGGGCTCCGTACAGATCGAGCGTCTCCTGAGTCTCCTGAGTCAGATCGGTCGCATCGGGAACGGTCGCCTGCATCCGATACGACAGCTCATACTGCGCGATTCGCGTCTCGGTCTCGGGATCGAACGCCGCTCGCTGCCGCGTCTCGTTCAGTTCCGCGATCGCATCGAGCGTACGACGACGCATCGCGCGACTCATGCCGGGAGGGTCCGACAGGAAGAGGACCGGATCGCCGGTGTTGCGGCACTGCACGCCCTGATGGACCGACGGCAGAAAGCCGCTCCCCCAGAGCGATTTGCCCGCATCGGGCGTCTTACCGCCCGACACCATCACGACGAAGCCCGGAAGATCGTCGCTCTCGCTCCCCAAGCCGTAGGTCACCCACGAACCGAACGNNGGGCGAGCCTGACCGGTGTGGAGCAGCAGCTGAGCCGGAGCGTGATTGAACTGGTCGGTGTTCATCGACCGGATGACGCACGTCTTGTCGACGACCGACGCGAAGTTCGGCAGCAGCTCGCTGATCCACTGACCTGACTGTCCGTACTGCCGATACTCGAACAGAGGTCCGAGCATCCGCGGCACCCCTTGGATGAACGCGAAGCGTTTTCCCTCGAGATACTCGGCCGGACACTCCTGGCCGTGGAAGCGAGTCAGCTCGGGCTTGTTCTCGAACAGATCGATCTGCGACGGACTCCCCGCCATGTGCAGATAGATGATCGACTTGGCCTTCGGAGCGACGCGCGCGGCGAGCGCCGCCGCTCCACGCTGCACCGCTGCCGCGTTCGACTCCTGCGGTTCGCCCGCGGGGAGTCGACCGTCGCGAGCCATCAGCCCTGCGAGCGCCATCCCGCCGATCCCCAATCCGGCTCGACCGAGAAACCAACGGCGAGTCGTCTGCTGCAGCGATTCGAATCGCGGATCCATCGGAACACCGATCCTCTCGAGTCAAAGGGTCGAGACGTTCTCGACCGAACAGCCGAAACGCCGAAGCTCAGGGACGAACGACCGCTTCCGCGAGATTCAGCAGAACGTTGCCGACGACCGTCCAAGTCGCTTCGGCGACCCGATCGACTCCGGCTCCGTCGGCCGCCCCTCCCGCCGCCGCCATTTCGGCCGCCGCCTCGGGATGGTCCTTGAAGTCGCGTTCGATCTCGTCCACCAGCCGCGCGAGCGAACCGATCTCGTCGTCCGACGGATGCCGACCGACGACGCGGCGAAACCCCTCGGTGATCCGCACGTCGAACTCGCTCCCCGCCGCTCGCATCCGACGACCGAGCGCCCCGGCCGCCTCGACGAAGACCGGATCGTTCAGCGTGACGAGCGCCTGGAGCGGCGTGTTGGTCGAGATGCGGCGGATCAGACAGACCTCGCGACTCCCCGCGTCGAACGTCACGAGGGAAGGGTAGGGGGAGGTGCGTCGAAGGAAGGTGTAGATCGAACGGCGATGACGATCTTCGCCCGGACTGGTTTGCCATTCGAGCGAGCTGTAGGTCGTCTGCCAGATGCCGTCGGGCTGCACCGGCATGACCGAAGGGCCGCCGATCCGATCCGACAGCAGTCCCGCCGCGACGAGTGCCGCATCCCGCACCGCCTCGCCCGACAGACGCGGTCGCGGGGCGCGAGCGAGCCATCGATTCGCCGGATCGCGCCGCATCGATTCCGAATCGCCGACCGCCGAACGGCGGTAGGTCGCACTCGTCACGATCAGTCGGCAGAGTCCCTTGAGCGATCCGCGCAGATCGTCTCGATAGCTGACCGCCAACCAGTCGAGCAGTTCCGGGTGCGTCGGCAGACTCCCTTGCGATCCGAAGTCCTCTTCCGTCTCGACGATGCCTCGACCGAAGAACTGACTCCAGACCCGATTCGCCGCGACGCGATAGGTGAGCGGATTCTCGGGAGCGAAGAGCCACGCGGTAACGGCGCGTCGATCGAGCGGCACGCCGTCGGGAAGAGAACCGAAAGCAGTCGGCACGCCGGGAGTGACGACCTCACCCGGCTCCAGGAAATTGCCGCGCAGGTGCACGCGCGTCGTCCGTCGTTTCTCGGCCGGCAGTTCGCGCAGGATCGGGGTTCGGGGGATCGCGCGATCGAGCACCTGACGTCGCTCCTCGAGCGCCGAGAGTTCGGCGAACAGCGGTGCGGTCGACGGCCAGACGCGACGGAAAGCCTGATCGAGTCGCCGACGATCGTCTTCGCTCAGATGCTCGGACGGAATCGACGCGAGTACGTCGAGCGACGGGACGTCGGCCGTCTGCTTCGCCGCGTCGCCGATGCCGAGTCCCAGCCGCAGTGCGCCGAAGACCAGTCGATTCCCGTACTGCTGCGACAGCTCGATCTCGAGTTCGATCGGCGCGTCGACCGTCAACGGTTCGGCGAAACGAAAGACCGCCGCATGCGGCTTTCCCTGCTGAGGCGAGATCGCCCAACCGGTCGTCCCGTTGCCGTCGATGGCGTTGACGACCGGCCAACCTTGTTGTTCGAAGTCGGCGACCGGTTCGACGAGCGACAGGTCGGTTGCCTGGCCGTCGACGATCGAGCGGACCTTCAGCTCGCTGAGAACGAAGTTCGGATCATCGGGATTCCTTCCCGGGCCACCTCGCCCCAGCGACGGATCGGTGAGGGCATCGATGCGCAGCGAGCGGTACTCTCCCGGCTCGACCGTCAATCGGATCCGATACGTTTCGGTTTCGGCCGCCGGACCGGTCGCCAGGAGCGAGCGATCGGGGCGCACTTCCAGGCGACTCTCCGAGAGCGTTTCGGCCGTCGCGATTTCCGGAACGACCCAGATCGGCGCTTCGGCCAACTCGGCTCGCCAAGCCGCGAACGCCCCCTCGGACTCGTCGGTCACGGCGTCGTAGCGCTGCCGAAGCGCGTCGATCTGCCGTCCGAGTTCTTCGAGTTCCTGGCGCTGCGCCGGTGTCGGCGTCGGCAGCTTCGGTTCGTCGTCGAAACGGTCGGCATCTTCGGTCTGATCGAAGAAGGCCAGAAAGCTGTAGTAGTCGGCATGCGTGATCGGGTCGTACTTGTGCGAATGGCACTTGGCACACCCCATCGTCAGTCCCATCCAGACCTGGACCGTGGTGTCTACGCGATCCTTGACTGCAGCGATGCGGAACTCCTCGTCGTCGGTTCCCCCTTCGTCGTTCGTCATCGTGTTCCGATGAAACGCCGTGGCAAGAATCGTCCGCTCGTCGGCCGACTCGATCAGATCACCCGCCAGCTGTTCGAGCGTGAAGCGTTCGTAAGGGAGGTCGTCGTTCAGCGCGTCGATGACCCAATCCCGATACCGCCACATCTCGCGCGGCTGATCCTTCTCGTACCCTTTGGTGTCGGCGTAACGAGCCAGGTCCAGCCAGAGGCGCGCCCAGTGCTCGCCGAATCGGCGACTCTCNNCCAGCCGCTCGTAGGCTCCGGGCTGATCGTCGGCCAGGAACGCATCGATCTCGGCGACGGTCGGCGGGAGACCGATCAGATCGAGCGAAACGCGCCGGATCAGCGTTTCGCGATCCGCTTCGCCTGCAGCGACCAACCCTTCGCGTTCGATCGCCTCCAGCACGAACGCGTCGATCGGCGAGCGGACTCGATCGCCGGCATTCGCGATCGTCGGCACGGCGGGACGAGTCGGCGGGACGAACGCCCAATGCGTCGCATACTCGGCCCCTTCGGCGATCCAGCGCCGAACGAGTTCGATCTCTTCCGCTTCGAGCGGTTCGCCGTGGTCGGCCGGAGGCATGACGAGATCGGGGTCGTCCGAGACGATGCGGCGAAAGGCATCGGAGCGATCGGGATCACCGGCGACGATCGCGCGATAGCCCCCTCGATCCTCCGTCGCACCGTCCGCCGTGTCCAAGCGCAGATCGGCCGCGCGGCTCGCGTCGTCCGGCCCGTGGCAAGCGAAGCAGTGCTTCGAGAGGATCGGGCGGACTCGCGTGGCGAAGTCGATCGGCTTCGAATCGTCGGAGCGACCTTCGACAGCCGATAGCGGAACGAGGATCGTTACGAGCGCCAGCGAACGAAGAACGGCAAGCGCACGGTGGCGCGGAGCAGGAGAGAGGAGCATCGTCGAGGAACCTCGAGCAGGGCGGCGGGGACTCCGGTCGGCCGGAGTCACGTCATGATACTCCGATACCCTCGATCCTGGGCTCGACCGTTTCGGGCAAGACGCCGCGCGCTACTCGGCCGGGGCTTCCGCCGCGTAGACCACCTCGCCGTTCTCCAGTCGATACGCGATGCCGAGCTTGACGCCGCGTCCGGTCAGTTGTCGATCCGACTCCCGGAATCGTTCCAGGGGAAGAAGATCGACCGGAGTCGGATCGGCGTCGGCAGCCGGCTCCGATGCGACCCGACTCGGTGCATCGATCGGCAGGCGAACGAGCAGTACGAGCAGTGCGACGATCACGACCATCCAGAGATCGAACAGATTGACCAGACCGCTCGTCGGATCGTCATCCGACTCGCTGCGCCAAGGCCGACTGCGACGCCCCCTCATGATGCGTTCTCCGCCATGCCGCGCCCCGGAGCGCGATGACCGGCAGCGCGGGCCGCGATTCCTTCCAGCTCGATCAGATCCCGCTCCGACCAACCGCGACGGATCACGTACAGCCAGTACGCCGCCGCTCCGATCGCGATGCCGAGAATGGTCGTCGTGAAGGCAACCGAAAGGTTCTCGGACAGCGTCCGCAGATCGGAGGTCGCGAGTCCGTCGAGGGCCGGTCCGAGCGGAGCGAGGGTACCGATCAGTCCGAACATCGGTCCGGTGCGGATCCAGACCTGAAGCGCCCCGAGACGCCGCTGCACCCACGCTTCGGCTTCCGGAAGAATCAGGTCCAGATCGTCGATGGTTCGCGTTCGCTCGTTGACCCAGCGATGCAGACTCGAGTAACCGGAACGACGCCAGTCCGACGGGTCCGCAGTCCGCTCGCGCAGAGCCCGGACGAACGCGTCCCAGCTCCGCCGATGCCGCCACCGATCGATCCCTTCGCGAAACATCTCGCCCGCCTGCAGCGCCAGTCGGAGCAGACCGACGCAGAGAACGGCATGGACCGGACCGATCGCCAGCTGCGAATACTCCACCAGTGTTCGAGTCAACGGCTCGATCATGCGCGACTCCGTCCTCGGAACGCACCGATCAGGAAGAAGGCGATCACCAGACCGCCGAGAAGCAGGTACCAGCGCGCCTCGGTTCCGTCGGCGGCGGCCGGCGGCGGAGATTCGGACGGAACGAGTTGTCGTCCGGTGATGCTCGGGCTCGCTGCGACGGAAGCCGATTCGGGATCGGTGTCGCCCGACGGATCCCCGTCGTTCGGCGGCTCGGCGTCGTTCGACGATGACGACGAATCGATCGCGGGCGATGTGCTTGCCGCGACGTCGGGCGCGGCACTCGGCGCGGCGGTGGTGATGTCGAGATCGACCGGCGGCTCGGTCGGCGTCGATGAAGCGGGCGACCGGAACTGCTCCTGGTACTTCGCGTCGTAAGCGGCGAATCGATCGCGATCGTCCTGCGAGTCGGAACGTCCGAGCAGCTCTTCGAGGTGCCGATGCAGGGCTCGGTTCCCGCCGCTGACGATGTTGCCCGACATGCCGTGTCGAGCGACGATCGACGCGTATTCGCGCGCCAGCTGTCGTTTCGTTTCCTGATCGGCCTGCCAGTAGCCCTTGCGCACCGCTTCGAGCATCGCCGCGAGTGCATCCTGATGAGCGTACGGATTGGTGCGATCGAACCAGTCTCGGAGGCCGAGATTCAGCTTGTCGTCGACCAGCACCTGCTTCATCTCGTTCCAGTTCGCATCGCCGACGCTTCCCGGACGCATCACTTCCCAGGCGAAGCTGTTCGAAACGAGGAAGCGCATGTGATCGGCGCCGGCGTATCCCTCCTTCATCATCCCTTCGAGCCACTTGCGGTTGAACAGTCGGACCCGATACTCGCGCCGCAACGCCTCTTCCGCGTCGATCATCGTCGCCGAGTCGGGATCGCGAACGTCGGAGAACCGGTATTCGGGACGTCGGCCCGTGATCCGCTCGACCGCCAGACACAAGGCGCCTCCGTGGAGCCACGTGTAGCGACTGGCGAGAGGCCCGGTCATGTGATCCGACCAGCTTCGGACGACGGTATGAGTTCCCTGAATCGTCTGGTCGTAGGCCGCCTCGGCCGGTTCGCCCCACGCTCCGGCCGTGAAGATGTGCTTGTGAGTCGCCAGATAGGCGTCCGCGATCTGCTCTCGATCTTCCCAGTCCCCCGAGCGAAGCACCTGATACGAAAGGGCTCCGGTCGATTCGCGCCCCGGAGCGAGGCCGAAGATCCGTCCGCGCGCCAGCAGAACAGCCCGATCAGGATCGATTCCCTGATCGATCAACGTCTCGGTCGTGATTCGGTTGTTGGTCGCGAGCGGGTTGTCGGGCTCGGGAGACTCGGCCGCTAGGCGAACCGCCTTGTCCCACAGTTCGAGACGGGTCGGCAGATTCGATTCGTACCAGCCCCCGGCAGCGATGAAGACGTCGACACGAGGCCGCCCGAGCGTCTCGCGGTCGATCAGCCGAACGTCGTTGACGAGTCCCTTGTCGTCCCAGACCGGTTCGATGCCGATCAGGTACAGGATCTGTGCCTCCATCACGCCGTAGTCGCGATAGGTCGCGCTGCTGCGCAGATCGAGTCCGTACTTGGTCGGAAACGTCCCGTGCTTCGCCTGATGCTGCTCGATCATCTGCCGTACGAGCCGCGTGCCGAGTTCCCAGCTCGGTCGAGTCGGGACCTCTTCGGGATTGAGCAGATACATGTTTCGGCCGGTCGGTACCGCGTTCGGATTGCGGATCGGACTGTTGCCCGGCCCGGGCGGAACGAATCGGCCGTCGAGTCCGCGCAACAGGTTCTCGATCTCGTCATCCGTCTCGCCGAATCGGCGCGCCAGGTCGACCGCCGACGCCAGCGCCCGTTCGAGCGATTCGGGAAGACGCTCGATCGTGCGTCCCAAAGCGGCGCCGACCGCGAGTTCCGGTTCGATCCCGTCGCGCACGACGGCGCCGACGATCCGCTCCGCGATCGTACGCAGATCGTGACCGAGCCCATGGTGATGATGCCCATCGGCCGCGTCCGCCGATTCATGCTCGGCCGACGCGCTCGGCTCGCGAGGAATGTCGACCGAACTCTCGACCGACGTCGACAGATGTTCGAGTTCGTGCAGGAACGGAGCGCGAAGGATCTGGACGAGGTAGGGGATCAGCAGATCCTCACGCGGCGATTCGCCGTAGACGTGCAGGCTGATCGGCGTCGTCTCTTCCTTGATGTCGTGCAGATACTTCGCGACCGTCGCAATCACCGAGTCGGAGGCGAGCGAGCCGGCGGCGAGATCGAGCTCCAGGTCCTGTTCGAGATGGTTTTCGAGGATCAGTCGTGTCAGTTCGCGACGAAACGCCTCGCGCAACGCCCCTTCTTCGAGAATCTCCCACTTGTCGATCGTCTCGTGCAGGTTCTCGAGGCCGTCGCTCAGCCCCGCGTCGACGATCGGCGGAGGAAGATGGCTGACGAGGGTACCGTAGACGCGCCGTTTGACCGGCGACGACTCGACCATGTTCTCGATAATCCAAGGATTGAAGTTGGGCATCGATCCCATGAGGATGTCGGGCCAATCGCGCCGCGCGAGACCGCTCGGCTTTCCCGGGAGCATGAACTCCGAGCCGTGCGTTCCGAAGTGAACCACCGCATCGGCACCGAAGGCTTCTTCGAGCCAGAAGTAGGTCGCCAGGTAGTTGTGAGGCGGAGCGGTCTTCTTGTCATGCGCCTGGGACGAGAGCGTTTCGCTCCCGTGCAGTTCGCCTCGCAACGGCTGCGGAAGCAGCACGACGTTGCCGAGCTCGATGCGCGGAATGACGACGAACTCGCGCGAGCCGTCGCTCCAGACCATGAAGCGCCCCGGCGGCGGTCCCCACTTTGCATCGAGTTCCTGGCGACGGTCTTCCGGAATCCGCTTCAGATACCACTCGCGATACTGCTCCGCCGGGACGAGCACCGGATTCCCTTCGCGAACCAGTCGATCGAGATCGCCGGGGGCCCAGACGCCGACCTGTCGGCCGCGCGACATCATCATGCCCAGCAGTTCGTCCTCGTAAGTCGGCAGAGGGTCGATCGTGTAGCCGCGATCGCGCATCGCGGCGAGCACGCCGAGCAGGCTGCGAGGGCCGTTCATGTGCATTCCGGTCGAGCTCCCTCGCATCAGCTCGCCCTTTCCCATCTCGCGGTCGTAGTAGACGATCGCGACCTTCTTTTCGCTCGGCTCCGTGATCCTTAGTCTCGCGTAGGCCAAAGCGCGACGGACGAGGTGTTCGATCCGATCGGGAATCGGCACGATCTCCTCCGAGCTGCCGGTCCCGTTGACCGTACCGCCGCCGACCTGCGGTTCGATTGCGCCGAGCAGTTCCTGACCGATGACGTGGAACGCCAGTTCGCTGTTGCTCAATCCGCGAACGCTCGACTGGAACTCGTCGATCGACTCCTTCCGAATGAAGATCGAATGCAGATGCGGAACGTCGATCTCGCGCCGCAGATCGAGCGGTTCCATGCTGTGGCAAGTGTGGATGACGACCGAAGGTCCGAAGGCGGCGACCTGAGTCCGGTAATCGTCCGAACGACCGTCGACGATCGCCGCCGCGACCGCTCCCTGACGCTCCGCCTCGAGGATCAGCGCGTCGACCACCTTCGGTTGCTGAAAGGCGAGATGCGTTCCGTGGACCGCGATCAGGACTCGAGGCCGGTCGGGAAGTGCCCCTCGTTCCCGGCGGAGCCAGACGAGCATCTCGTCGGCGGTGTCGAACACTTGCGGTGCGTCTGGATGATGGAACCCCGAGACGCGCAGCTCTTCGGCCGGCAGGATTTCCCAGTCGCGTCCCAGGTAGGTGGCGCCGGTGTACAGGAGCAGCCGTCGTAGGTTCTCGGTCGAGTTGCCGTAGTACCGCGCTGCGCGTTCGTCGCCGGTCAGCAATCGGTCGATGTCGAGCTGAGCGAAGAGCTCCGCGGTACTCGACTGGAACGCGATGATGACCAGGTTCGGATTCGCTCGGCGAGCCGACATGAACAGGTTTCGGTAGGCCTCACGATCGTCGGCTCGCGTGTGCTGGATGTAGAGGACACGCACGCTGCTCAGATCGGCGGATCCTGTCTCGATCGAATCGTCGTCGAAGTACGCGAGCGTCAGACCGAGCGGTTCGGCCGCCTGCAGTAGATGCTCGTAGACACCGCCGTGAAGGCCGACAAAACCGATGTCTTGCCGCGTCTGCGACTCGACCGACTCAGCTGCCGAATCCTGCGCGCCAGCGACCGATTCGAAGGAGAATGATCCGAAGAGGGCTGCCAGGACAGCGACGAGGCAGATCCGCGAGACCGATCGAGTTCGAGACATGACGGACTTTCGGCGGGGCGATCATCAGGACGAAAGAAGACGCATCGACCGAGTCGGCTAGGGGTTGCCGAGGGTACCGACCTCGCCTCCGGCGCGAGACCCCATCGTCATGAAGACGACCGCGTTGACGTTGCTCGAGACGAAGCGAACACTCCCGTCGCCGAGCGCCATGTTGACTCCGCCCGGATGAAAGCTGCGGACGCTGAAGCTGGTGAACCCGAAACTCGGTCCCCAGCAGTCGATCAGTCGGTTGTTCGGCGGGCGCGACGTGACGAACGTGCTGTTGAGCGCCTGACCTCCGATCCAGGCGCCGCCGCGATCGCTGAAGTTCGGCATCAGCGTCTGGCAGGTCGCGATGTTGCGGGCATCCGAGACGTTGCGGATGCCGACGTAGTTGTCGCGGAGCGTCCCGAGGTTGTAGTCCCCGCGAAGCGTCTCGCCGATCAGAAAGGTCTGCGAACTTCCGTCAGCGATGTCGCCGAAGCGGATATTCGAGTTGCGATAGAAGATCCCGTCGCCGCTGGTGAAGCTCGGATCCGAACCCTGATTGCCGACGTAGTTGGTCGGTGCTCGCCCACCCAGCGACTCGGGCTGGCGAACGTTGCCGACCGGATCCGATGGGCAGATGAAGAGCGAGACCCACAGTCGCGACGCCGGAAGGTTGTTCTGGTCGACCGCGTTGCCGAGCGCCGAATTGTCGACGTTCGACGTGGTGTAGTACGGGTCGTCGATCGGCAGTCTCGGAAAGCTGACCTGATTCCAGGTCGGGAGCTGTTCGATGTAGGGAAGGGTGTAGGTGATCCAGTTGTGTTGGGTCGAGTAGGTCGGACCGTCATGCCCGGTCGTCAGGATCGGCGGGAAGGTCCCGTAGGTGTCATGGAAGTTGTGCAGTCCGAGCGCGATCTGCTTCTGGTGGTTCAGACACTGCGTTCTTCGAGCCGCTTCGCGGGCCATCTGTACCGCAGGAAGGAGCAGCGAAACCAGGATGCCGATGATCGCGATCACGACCAGCAGTTCGACCAACGTGAAACCCGTTCTCTTCATCGCCATGAATTCTTCCTGCGGTTTTCGAACGGAACTCGATTCGACGTGTCGATCGACGCTCAGCGACCGAACTGGCCGACATGCCAATCCTCCTGCTTCGCACGACACTCGTCGCTGCAGACGACGTATCGAGCCGAACCGGCATCGAGCAGGTGAGTCGCATCGACCGAGTCGACGAACCGGCCGCATTGATGACAGGGCTGACGCGTGCCGAGTACCGAGGTGACTCGGACCTCGGGGTACCCCCGATCGGAATCGCCGCAGCCGATCGTCAGTGCGACGGCCGTCAGGAGCAGCAAGGCGAGTCGATTCGGAGCGGGCATCGATGATTCGTTCCTGGCAGCAAGCGAATCGCGCCGTGACGATCGGTCGTCAGGGCGAGCGATGCCGCCAAGGCAATCGTCGTGCCCGAGCGACGAACGATCGGGATCGAGCGTCGATTCCGACCGCCGTTGCCGCTCGAATTCACGGAAAGGGGAACCGACAGGTCGTGAACGCGACCGGAGCGTCGCTCGACGGTCTGACCTCTCGTGGCGAATCGTTGGACGGAGTTGGCGGATTCCTGGTCAGGGATGACAGGAGGCGCGGAGGCGCTGAGTGAGACGCCGNNCGCCGAGGGAAGTCCGGAGGCACTGCCGGAGTTTTCTCACGGAGGCACTGAGGAGCGCGAAGGCACGGGGGACACCTGCGCTTGGCGCTACGAGCTGGGAAGCACAGGGGCACGGAGACCCCTTGCTCACGCTGCGGGCTGGGAGGCGCGGGGGCACCGGGGCGGGGAGCGCGTCGGTTCCGGACTCTCAGACGTCCAGGTTGCGGACGTCGAGGGCGTACTTCTCGATGAACTCGCGGCGCGGTTCGACGCGTTGACTCGTGACCGAGGAGTCGCGCTGAAGCGGGTGACGGTCGAGAGGATCGAGCCGGAGCGGTTCAATCGGGAGGTCGAACGCTGGGGAAACAAGGCCTCGCTGTTGTCGCTCGAGAGTCTGCGGCGCGTTCGGGCGCTGCTGGATGAGATCGGTCGAGTGGCCTCCGACGACCGCTCCCCGGTCCTCGTCCGCTGCGATCGCCATGGAGGTCGAGCGCGTTATCTGGCCGTGCTGCAGCAGGTCTTTCCGGACGAGCGGATCGAGGTGCTCGACGAGACGTCGGGGCTCAGTCGCTATCGGTGGAGCGGGCGTCGGCCGGTCGAGATCCGCTTCCAGGTCGGCTCGGAGCAGTTCCTCGAGACCGCTTGGGCGTCGGTCGTCGCCAAGTATGTCCGCGAGTTGTCGATCGATGCATTCAACCGCTTCTGGATCGGCCATCTCCCCGATCTCGCTCCGACCCGCGGCTATCCGGTCGACGCGAAACGGTTCCGGGGGGAGATCGAGCCTCTGGCTCGGCGCCTGGCGATCCCTGCCGAACGCTATTGGCGATCGCGCTGAACGCGGAAGTTCGCGTTCCTCTTCTCCCTTTCCCCGCGAGGTTTACCTGACCGTCATCGGTGTCGAACGGCCGCATGCAATCTCGGATTCGGCCCCATTGTCGCCCGATAAGTGTTGGTATTCTCTCTTTCGGCGGTTAGGCTGACATCCGCACGCTTCGCCACGAAGCGATCTCGGACGACGCCTCGGCCAGACAGGCCATTCGCGCCACCCGATCGGGCCACCACCCTCACAGGAGTTTCCCGCCATGGTCGAAACGACGAGTCTGCCTCCGGATGCTCAAGCCCGGATGGAGATGCTGGAGCGGAGTCTGCGCGACGCGACGAGCGGGTCCGCCGATCGCTCGGCAGCCGACGACTCGGCCGAGTAGATGTCTTCCCCGAGACGCTTGCCGCGCTCGTCGAAGTGCCGCTGCGAATCGGGCGTCTCGCGACCTTGAGCGAGCCACCAAGGGGGAATCGCTCGACCCCTCTTGGCCGCCGGACCTCCTCGTTCCCCGTTCCCCGTCTCAGACCTTCTGGCGTTCGCTCGGCGACGCCGGCGTCTCGGGGGCGAACTGGCGGACGCGGAGGTTCGGCTTTTCCATGACGACGGTGGTGAACGGGTCGATGCCGGCGGTGAGCCAGACGTTCGAGCCGATGACCGAGTCGTGTCCGACGATCGTCTTGCCCCCCAGGACCGTCGCGTTCGCGTAGATGACGACGCGATCCTCGATCGTCGGATGCCGCTTGGAATCGCGGACCAGATTCCCCTGTTCGTCGCGGGGGAAACTCAGGGCACCGAGCGTCACGCCCTGATAGATCTTCACGTGGTTGCCGATCAGGCACGTCTCGCCGATCACCACGCCGGTGCCGTGATCGATGAAGAAGTGATCGCCGATCGTCGCTCCCGGATGGATATCGATGCCGGTTCGACGATGCGACAGCTCGCTCATCATGCGCGGAACGAGCGGGACTCCCAGCCGGTAGAGCTCGTGGGCCAGGCGATGGATGGCGATCGCTTCGAGTCCCGGGTAGCAGAAGATCACTTCATCGCGACTGCGGCAGGCCGGGTCCCCTTCGTAGGCCGCGTCGACGTCGGTGGCGAGCGTGCGGCGGACGTCGGGCAGCCGTTCCAGAAAGGCGATCGCCAATCGCTGGCCGTCCGCCTCATGATCCCGCGGCTCGGCGCAAGGATCGACGCCGCGCCGTCCGTTCCGCTCCTCATGCCGCAGAGCACGAGCGATCTGCGTCGTCAGCTTGTCGTGCAGACCGTCGATCAGGTCGCCGACGTGATAGGTGACGTTGCCGATATGGAGCCCTTCGCGACGGCGATAGCCGGGGAAGAGGATGTCCATCAGGTCGTCGACGACCGACACGATCACTTCGTGCTTCGGCAGCGGGCAATGTCCCAGATGGTTGATCGTCCCGACCTCGGTGTAGGTCTCGACGATCCGATCGGTGAGATCCGGGAGCTGTTCCTTCAGGCGGGAATCCGAGGCCATGGATGTCGACTCGCTGCGCTGCGGGCGATGGGGAGAGCGTTCGCGGACGCGGGGGCGGGAGGACGCGGGTCGGAGAACGGCCGACGACCTCCAGCGGCTGCCGATTCGGCAGCGCTCACGAACAGACGCAGCTGCGGAAGTAGATCGAAACGGACCAGGAGCGACGCACGCGGCACCTCATGGGGAACCGGACCGACTCTGTCCGCGCGGCCGGACCTGACCGCATCGTACGTACGGCTGACGCCGACGGCAAACCGCTCGGCCACCATCGGCGGAGCGGATCGAGGCTGCGGACGGTAGTGGTTTTTCGGAGGACCGCTCCGACCGGATTGATCGAATCTGACGATTTTCCCCCCTCCGCTCCCCGCGTCCGGTCGGTTCTCGCT
>DMPQ01000405.1 GCA_003455945.1 Planctomycetaceae bacterium | reverse complement strand
GGGCTGCCGAACGAGCATCGAGGTGCAGGCGGTGTTCGAGCGAACCCGACACGTGTTGCGGGGCACGGTGGGCCCCTGCGCTCGCGCTTCGGACGGGTGTGACACCGGGCCCTGCCGAGTGATACGCTCGTCGGCGATGATTCGACCGACGACAAACTCCGTTCTCAGCTCGGGATCGTCCGCTACCATCGAGCAGAGCGAAATCGACGCAGGTGGAGAGCTCGGCAATGAAGTCGACGAAATCTCGGTTTCTTCGGTGGGCGGTGTTCGGTGGTCTGATCGGCGGAATGCTCGTTGCGTCGAGTGCCGCTCGGGAATCGTCGGTCGTCGGAGCTCGACTCACCGGGCTCGACCCGATCGCGTATCCCGAGTCGCCGTTCGTCATCGACGTCTCGCGGCCGCCGTATTCGGCCGTCGGTGACGGAGTCGCGGACGATACCGCCTCGCTCCAGCGCGCGCTCGACGATGCGATGGGACAGCATCGTCTGCTCTACTTCCCGGCCGGAACCTATCTCGTCTCGCGCACCCTCTCGTGGTCCAAACGCAACTCGGACGGGAAGGAGGCGTGGGGAAAGAACTTTCTGCAGGGAGCGGGAGCCGAACGTACCGTCATCCGATTGCGCGACGGCACCTTTCCGGATCCCGAACTGCCGGGCGCGATCATGTGGTGCGGCGGCTTCGGGTCGGCCGACTGGTTCCACAACTACGTCCAAGGGCTCACCTTCGACGTCGGCGACGACAATGCCGGCGCGATCGGCCTGCAGTTCTATTCGAACAACTCGGGAGCGGTTCGCGATTGTCGCTTCGTCGCGACAGGGTCGAGCGGCCTGATCGGCCTCGATCTGATCCATCGCGACATGAACGGTCCGCTCCTGGTCCGAAACTGCGAAGTGGTCGGCTTCCGTCGAGGGATCGTGACCGGTCGAGCGGTCAACAGTCAGACGTTCGAGCACCTTACTCTGATCGGTCAGACCGACGTCGGCTTCGAGAACGAAGGACAATCGATCAGCCTGCGCGGACTCCGCAGCGAGAACGCGGTACCGGCGATTCGCAGCTACGGCACGTTCTGCGCGGTGGAACTCGACCTGTCGGGAACGGCCGGTGCCGAGACCTGGCCGGCGATCATCAACTACAACGGCGGTCGACTGTTCGTGCGCGACGTGACGACCTCCGGCTACGCTCGTGCCCTAGGGGACGTCGAGACGCCCGATTGGTTCGCGGCCGTTCGCGCCGGCGATCCGCGGCAACGTGCGCCCGACGGAGCCGAGATCGTCGAGTACGGATCGCAGCCTGCCACCAGCCCGCATGCGACCCCGCTCGGTTCGCTCCGTCTGCCGATCCTCGAGACTCCCGAAACGCCGTCCGACCCGACCGAGTCGTGGGCGAACGTCGATGACTTCGGGGCCGATCCGACGGCCGAACGCGACTCGTCCGAGGCGATCCAGCGCGCGATCGATTCGGGGGCGACGACCGTCTTCCTCCCGGGTTCGTACCTGATGCGTTCGACGGTCGAGGTGCGCCGAAACGTGCGACGAATGGTCGGCGTCGGCGGCATCATCGACTACTTCGCCGCGTCGCGCCCCGATTTTCGCATCGTCGACGGTTCGGCCGACTCGGTCTCGTTCGAGCACTTCTCGTACGTGCACGGCGGCGTCGAGATCGATACGTCTCGCACCGTCATCTTCCGCAGCGTCGCGGATTGCGATCTGAAGCTCACCGCGCGGGCCGAGCGGAGCAAGCTCTTCTTCGAGGACTTCGTGACGCATGATCTGCGTCTGAGAGGGAATCGCGTCTGGGCTCGCCAGCTGAACATCGAGAATGAAGGGACTCATCTGGTCAATGAAGGCGGTGCGCTTTGGGTATTGGGCTACAAGACCGAACGAGGCGGAACGCTGCTCGAAACGCGCGATGCCGCCGCCAGCGAGATCCTCGGCGGTCTCTCGTACACCACGACCGCCGGTCGACTTGCGCCGATGTTCGTGACCGACGAGGCGGAGGTCTTCGCCTTCTTTCCCGAGGCCTGCTTCAACGACGATCCGTTCGAGGTGCTGATCCATGATACGCGCGACGGCGATCCGGTCACGATCGTTCGAGGGGCGGGCGATACGTTGCCGTACGTGACGCGGAGCGAAGGACGTTGAGCGATCCGGAGCGGGCTCCCGAGCGATCGACCTCGATCGCATCGTCTGCGAGAGGTGCGTGGCGCCGAGGAACCCTAGCTGAAGTGGCGGACAGGGAAAGGCGATCGATGGAACGACGCGCATGACGGACGCTACGATCTGCCTTCAAGTCGTGCTGCAGAGTCCGGTTCGCGTCCCGACGTCGCTCGTTCGAGCAGGGTTCGTTTCCAGGACTCGGAAAGAGCCGGGCAACTTGCGAGCTCGCGATCGCTCGCCGGATCGAACGGCTTGCGATACATGACTCCGCTCGCGGCGGCGATCGTGAAACGAGGATACGGTCGTTCGACCATTCGCAGCGTCATGCCGGGTCGGATCGTTCCCGGTGCGAGCACTCGGTAGTACCAACCGGTCCTGCCGCTCTTCTGCACTCGGGCGGCGAGGTCGCGGACGTTCCATCGGCGAGAGAGTTTCCAGCACGGCTGACGCGGCTGAGATACCTGCAGCCGACAGTCACCGATCGCGAAGACGTCGCCGATGCAGCAGGTCGATTCGTCGATGCCGTCGAGCGTCAGGTTCTCGCCGAACGCTCCGAAGTCGAGTTCGAGAAGAGGGAGTTCGGTGCGCCAGTAATCGTAGTTCGCGGCCGCGTAGCCCAGAATCGCCTTGTCCGGTCCTCCGTGATGAACACGGTCCGCCTGTTCGTCTCCGTCGAGATTCGTGAGGCTGACCGCTACCGGACCGGTGACCGAACGTTTGACGATCGCCGAGGTCCAGGTCGACGGACTGCGGCGGTTGTCGCCCGCGACGGCATGCTGTCGCGGGCGACCGACCTGGATCGAAAGGATCGTGATCTCCGTCGTCATCATCCGAGCGCCGACAGATCGGCTCCGTGGTTGATATGCAGAACCTCTCCCCCCAAGACCAATGCCGGAACCGAGACGACTCCGGCACGCTTCGCTTCGCCCAGACGAGCCGTTCGTTCTCCCAAATGAACGACCTCGACATCGTAACGCTGGGCATCGAGGGCCGCCACGATCGAACGCTCCGCCGTGACGCAGACCGGACAACCGGCATGGTAGAAGATCGCCTTGGTCTTCATGAACTGACTCCCGAGATCGAGTTGGCGCGGCCGATTCGACCGTTCGACATCGCCCTGCCGCGTGCGAGCGATGTCTGGACTCGCGAATCGTACTNNTACTTGTTTCGGATCGTTCTGATCGTTCTCGACTATCAGGATCCGCGATGGAACTCAGGCATCTGCGTTACTTTCTGGCGGTCGCCGAGCGCTCGCACTTCAGGAACGCGGCAGAGTCGCTGTTCGTGTCGCAGCCGACGCTGTCCCAGCAGATCAAGGACCTCGAGTCGGAACTCGGCGTGGCACTCTTCGAGCGGATCGGCCGACGGGCGCGCCTGACGAGCGCCGGGAGACTCTATCGCGAGTTCGCGAGCCGTGCCCTGAAGGTCCTGGACGAGGGAAAGGCGGCGCTCGACGAACTCGACGGACTGCTGCGAGGAGAGCTGACGGTCGGAGTCGTCCAGACGNNGCCGCCGGTCGTCGCCGAGTTCGCCGCCGCCCATCCGAATGTCGCGCTGTCGATTCGGGAACTCTCGGCCGGCGAAATCGAGAGTGGCGTCCGTGACGGTTCGATCGATCTCGGTGTCTCGTTCGCTCCCTCGAATCGTAAGGGACTTCAGGCGGAACGACTCCTGGACGAAGAGTTCGTGCTGATCGTCGGTTCGACTCAATNNCTTGGCCCGGCGAACCGGACTTCGTATCGCCGAGCTATCCGAGACACCGTTGGCTCTTCTGGGACGCGAGTTCTGTACACGGAGAATCATCGACGAAGCGTTCGGCAAGGCGCGCGTGACGCTGCAAGTCCGAGTCGAGATGAATTCGGTGGAGGGTCTCGTTGCCGTCGCGAGTAGCGGTGGGCCGCCGACGATCCTGCCTCGACTGGCCGTTCGCGCTTCCGGAGCGTCGGTCGTGAAGCTCGAACGACCGACGCCCAAACGAACGGTCTGCCTCCTGACGACGATCGGTGCGACGGAAAGTCGAGCCCGATCCGAGTTCTCGGCGCTGCTCCGCAGACAGGTAGCGGTCGTCGGCGAGCATCGCGTTCGATGAAGTCCGATCCCCGGCGATGACGCTCGGACGCTGCCGTGTCGTGCGACAGACCTCGGTCGCAGGGGGGGTGCAGCCGAGACACGACGGGCCCCGATTCACGGGTTCGCAAGAGCACGGAGATCCCGNNTTCGGGCTGGATGGGTCGGCGACGGGTTCGCCCGTCGGGCCACGTCGTGCGCCGCTCCGAATCGGTCGCCTTGGCCGATCGTCGCTCCCGCTCTACGATTCGACTCCGACTCACCTCCCCGACGTCGCTCCACTCTCTCGAGAGGCTCGTTCGCATGGCCGCGTTGTTCTCGGAATTCCGACTCAAGGATGTCGTGCTGCGCAATCGTGTCGCGGTCGCTCCGATGTGCCAATATTCGTCGACTGACGGCGTCGCCGACGATTGGCATCTGGTCCATCTCGGCTCGCGAGCCGTCGGCGGAGCGGGTTTGGTCGTCGTCGAGGCGACCGCGGTTTCGCCCGAAGGACGCATCAGCCCGGCCGACGCCGGCCTGTGGAACGATGCTCAGATCGAGCCGCTGAGGCGGATCAACCGATTCGTCGAGGCTCATGGTGCCGTTCCCGGCATCCAACTGGCGCACGCCGGACGCAAGGCGAGCGCCGCGCGCCCGTGGGAAGGGGACCATCATCTCTACGAGGCTCGAGGAGGCTGGGCGACGATCGCGCCGAGTGCCGAGGCGTTTGGCGGCAATCTGCCGAAGGTCCCTCGCGCGATGACGCTCGACGACATCGCGCGCGTCCGCAACGATTTCGTCGCCGCGGCTCGCCGCTCGCTCGACGCCGGCTTCCGCTGGCTCGAACTGCACTTCGCACACGGTTACCTCGCGCACGAGTTCCTTTCGCCGCTCGTCAATCGTCGAACCGACGCCTACGGCGGATCGCTGGAGAACCGGAGTCGATTTCTGATCGAGACGTTCGATGCGGTGCGAGCCGTCTGGCCCGAGCATCTCCCGCTGACCGCGCGGCTGTCGGTCACCGACTGGGTCGACGGCGGCCTGACGGTCGACGAGTCGATCGAGGTGATCCGCAAGCTGGCCGGTCGCGGGCTCGATCTGATCGACGTCAGTCACGGGTTCGCGATCCCCGACATCTCGATGATCCCGTGGGCTCCCGGTTTTCTGGCGCCGATCGCCGAACGGATCCGTCGCGAGACGCGCGTGCCGACTGCGGTCGGCTGGATGATCTCCGAGCCGCAGCAGGCGGAGCGGATCGTCGCCGACGGTCAGGCCGATCTGGTCATGCTCGCACGCGAGCTGCTGCGCGATCCGTACTGGCCGTATCATGCCGCTCGGGCGCTCGGTGCCCCGGGAGCGGATACGATGCTCCCCGATCAGTACGCCCGAGCGGTCAAGGCGCGGTGAGACTCGCCCGATCGGACGACGAACTACTTCCCACCTCGGTGTTCTTCGCGACCTCGGCGGTTTCGGCCTGACCACCGAGGACACCGAGGACACCGNNCGGCGGCGCCGACGCCGGTCCCCAGTGCGCCCGGTTGAACGCCTGCGAGTCCCCTCGGGCGATCGTCAGCGTCTCCCATCGCTCCCCTGCCAGCACGCGCGCCGCTTGGACGATCTGGCCGACGTGATAGGCGGTGTGCGCGAGCGATCGAGTCATCGCAAGCGGTACCGAGTGCGGTTCCCCTCGGATCGAGACGGTTCGCGGCAGATCGTCGGGACCGAGCTGCTCGAGCGTCTCGAACAGCCTCGACCATCCGGACTCCCACCGCTCCAGCAACTGCTCCCTATCGACCCAGTCGTCGACGAACTCGTCGTCCCGATTCCGCCAAGGCTTCTCGCCGTCGCTCGTCAGGAAGTCGGTCCAACGCGATCGCAGGTTCCCCGCGACATGCTTCATGATCACGGCGATCGAATTGACCGTCGGATCGAGCGGACGGCGGAGCTGTTCGAATTCCAGCTGAGCGATCGCCCGATCGGCCAGTCGCTTGTGCGAGCGGAAGGCATCGAGCACCGCGACGACGATCTCAGGGGGCGTCGACATGGATAACCTCTCCTTTCGCAAGACCTTCGACCTCGGTGACCTCGGTGATCTCTGTGGTAACGACGAGTTTCGGACGAAGCTCTCGAACCACGAAAGGCACGGAGGTCACGGAGTCGAGATGATCTCTTCCCCCTGTTTCGTGCCGAGCGCCGACCAGACCTGCGGATCGATCGTCTCGGCGAACGGCTGCACGTGACCGTCGCCCATCACGCCCAGAACTAAGCCGGGATGTCGCCCGCCGAAGCAGAGTTCGCGACGATCGATCTCGACCGTCTGGTCGTCCTGCGTGTTGATCCGAATCGCCGTCGAGCCGTACCCTTCCGAAACGTCTCCGGACGCGTCGGACGGNNCTGACGATGTACCAGTGATCGACGATCTCGGGCTGTCCGGCTCGATCGATCCCGTTGAAGCTGATGTCGTGCATCTGTTCGGCGAACAGGAGCGTCGACGAGGTGCCGTCCTTCAGGTCGCGCAGGCGGATCGTCACATCGGTGCCGAACGAACCGTCGGTGGCGCGCGGATCACCCGGAAACGGACCGACTCCCGATTCGTGCGCGATCAGGCCGCTGGCGCACGCTCCGTAACTGCAGGGAGCCCGGCGCGGAAAGATCGACTCGTCCACCTCGATCGTCGGCAGCTCCTGAGACGGGCAGCGATAGATCGGAAACAGCTGCGCCGCGATCTCCTTGTTCCGCTCCCCCGCCTCGAGAAAATGACTCTCCAGATCGAGCTTCGCGTAGCTCGACTGCTGTTCCAGATACGGCAGCAGGAACGCCGACCACATCAGCCCTTGAGGGTAGCGCTGGCCGGGAGGCAGGGCTCGCTGGTCGTTCTCGTACTGCAGCGACGCGAGCCCCATCTGGCGAAGATGGTCGGAACAGGCGGTGCGCCGAGCTGCTTCGCGGGCCCATTGCACGGCCGGGAGCAGCAGCGCCGTCAAGATGCCGATGATCGCGATCACCGTCAGCAGCTCGACGAGCGTGAAGGCGCGTCGCGGTCGAGCCGTCGAAGTCGCTTGCCTTCGCGTCATGGTTCGTTCTCCGATCGGATCGGACCTCGCGCTCGAGGCCACCGGTCGTCGCGATGCCTCGATGACTTGCCGCGTGGCCGCGCGGCCGCGTCGCCGTTCGATTTGACCTCACTCCGCCGTTCGGCGTCCAATGGGTTCTTGCCGGGGATGACGAGATCGCAAGCTCGGCGTCGCCGAGATTCGCGGCCGACTCCGAGTCGATCGTCTCCTTGCCCACCACCGAAAGTTCTCCGATGGCCTACAGCGAATCGCTCGCTCGACGCGTTCGATCGATTCTGGGAGTGCGAGCGGGAATCGTCGAGAAGAAGATGTTCGGCGGCGTCGGCTTCCTCCATCGCGGCAACATGGCGGTCGGGATCTGGCGCGAGTCGCTGATCGCGCGTCTCGGTGCGGACGGGGCGACGGCCGCTCGGCAACTCCCTCATGTCGTCGACTTCGACATCACCGGGCGGCCGATGAAGGGGTGGGTGATGGTCTTGTCGGAAGGAATCGACGACGATCGCGACCTGGCCGACTGGATCGCGAAGACGCTGGAGTTCGTCGAGACGCTCCCCTCGAAGTGAAACTCGATCGCGATGATCGGCGATCCGAAGATCGTCGATCCGGCGCGGCGCGACGTNNGAATGAGCGGCGCCGTTCGAGCCGTTCGCTTCAGCGATCGCTCCGCAGATTCCCGTCTTCGTCGTAGCGCATGAAGGCGAAGTAGGCCATGCAGAACGGGAGCGCGGCGAGCGGCGCGAGGAAGACCCACGACCGGACGGCCGAGAGGGTGATCGAGAACCCGGCCAGCATCAGCCAGACGTACCACGTATCGCGGAGCATCGACGTCAGTTGTCGCATGGCTCGCTCCCGGGTGTCGGCGATGGTCGTTTCGCTCGGCGACGAACGGCGGCGAGCATCGCCAGCGGAAGGATCGTGCCGGCCAATCCTCGGAACCAGATCGGATAGGGGAGCATCGCGAGGTTGAAGGCCAGGAGCGACGCGATCAGCACCGCGACGATGATTCCGGCGACGAGCCCCCCGAGGCGACTTGCCAGTCGAACCGCAACGTGTGCCGTCAGCGCCCACATGCCCGCGGCGACACCCAGCACCCAGGTCGGATACCGCTCGACATGGGCACAGACTTCGTCNNCCGGAAACGGATGGACCGCGGCACTGAACGCTTCGGTCGCGATCAGGCCGGCGAAGAGGGCCATCAGCCCGACGACGACTCCCAGGAATCCCATCAGCAACGGTTTCATGCGGGAGCGACTCGGCGGAAGCGGAACGTGCGGGGATGGGGCGATCGGCTAACGAGGCCGATCTTCATCAGGCGGCATTATTCCGCTTCGCCGATCGACCGCAACGCCGGTTGCGTGGTGCCAAGTTGTCGCTGCGGGCAGGTCAGACCCCGGTTCGTACGCTGCGTGGCCCCGGCTCGTCNNTGACGCTGCGGGCTGGGAGGCGCGGAGACTCCTTGCTGACGCGGCGGCTCGGCACGAGTCGCCTCAGTCGACGATTCCCCAGAAATCGCAGTTCGTACAGCTCACCGCTCGGCGACCGCGTTCGGACGGTGCCGAGATCGGATGTCGGCACTTCGGGCAACGGCGCGTCGGCAACGCAACCGTTTCGGCCATCGGTACGCCGGCCGCTTCGTCTTGCGGCTCGTCGGCTGCTTCCAGTTCGATCGGAACGTCGAACGGCTGTCGACAACAGGGACAGACGACTCGCTCGCCGCGCGCGTCATCCTCGAGCAGCATGAACTTGCCGCAGACGATCGCCGGACATCGTTGGATCAGAGGCATGCGGCAACCAGGAATATCGGGCGTCGATCGAACCGTCGTCGCTCGGCCGCGATCGGTTCGTCTCGGGGTTCAGATACCGGGATAGAGGTCGAACCGTCTCACCTCGTAACTGCTCGACCAGGTCGCGAGCATCAGCTTGTCTCGATGGAAGTTCGACCAGAAACGCGGATCGACCATCAGCGAGCGCGGCTCGCCGCTCCATTCGATGACTCGTTCGTCGTCGACATAAGCGGTGATCGAGCCGGGGATCACGAAGATCTCGATCGTATGGAACTCGGCATCGGCGAAGTGCTGCCCGTTGGTAGCCGTTCCGTTGGCGTCGGGAGTCCTGCCGTCCACCATGCTCAAGCCGTTGACCGATCCCCCGAAACCATCGAACACGGCAAAGACCTGCCCCTCCATCCCCGGCCCGTTCGTGACCGGCAAGCCGACGTTGATCGATTCGATGCCGTTCAGTCGCCGGGCTTCGATCACCACCCGATAACTCGCCGGTGCCGTCAGGCGAACGACCAGTTGCCCAGGGCCTCCCGGCGGTGACACCAGGGAATTGCCTTGCCGACTCCACGGAATCCTCTCCGAGTCGCGAAACGGATCGAGCATCGACAACAGATCGACCTTCGCTCCGGTCGGCTGATAGATCCGCTCGGCGTTCGAGGGGAATCCGGACCGTCGAATGCCGCGTGCGAGCGTCGAGGCGGGATCGAAGCCGGGGAACAGACTCCGTACGGCAATCACGACCAGCACGAGCAGGATCGCGCCGAGAATCACGACCGCGGCCACCATCCCCCAGATCCAGTTGAAGCCCTTGCGCACGGGCCGAAGCGGCTTCGTCGGCGCGAGTGCGGGTGCAGGGAGGGCCGGGGCAAGGTTCGTCGCGAACGGATCGGCTTGGGTCGAGAGGGTCGGCGGGACTGCTTCGAGATTGCGACGAGCGCCGCGAGCCAACTCGGGAAAGACCGTCACGGCTCGCCGCGGCTTCGGCCAATCGGCATGGACGATCCA
The DNA here is from genome assembly GCA_003455945.1 of Planctomycetaceae bacterium. GTDB lineage: Bacteria > Planctomycetota > Planctomycetia > Pirellulales > Pirellulaceae > UBA11682. The sequence continues at coordinate 2,136 of DMPQ01000405.1, read as the reverse complement.
CCAGTCGGGATCGATCTTGTCGTTCTCGACGCCCAGACAGAGCTGGTCGAACGACATCGGTCCCCATTGCCGACCGCTCGTCCGATCGAGCACGCGATAGCCGACGAGCCCCGAGGCCTCGTCCGACACGTCGGACGTCAATGCCGCCGCCGGAGCGCGACCGGTCGACTTGCGTGCGGCGAGGGAGGTCGATGGCGGCACCGACGCGATTCGTTCGGGCGCGTCCGAGCCTTGACCGGACGACGTCGGATCCGGATTCGGCTTCGTCGATTCCGCAAGTGCGGCGAGTTCCGGTCGCTCACGTCGCAACTGCTCGTCGTAGCGACGCCGCGCCTCGGGCTGCGACAGCGTTTCGAACGCCTTCGCCAATTCGTTCAACAGACGGACCGCGTCGTCGCCATGTTCGCCGACCTGATAGCGCCGAATGCGGCGATAACGCTCCTGGAACTCCCGCTCGAAGGTGCCTGAGTCCGCAGCGAAGGGAGCGACCCCGAGGAGCGCGTAATGATGCGGCGGCCGCTCATCGGCGGCGATGCCGAGCCAGTCGCGGTAGGGATCGAAAGTTGCGTTCATGACGGCGACTCAGGAACTTCGAGCGACGACTTCCTTCAGGGATCGCGGTCATCCTAACCGACACCAACCGGTTCTGGTGCCGGCCGAGCCTCGATCGCCGCTTGCGAGCGGGGGACGAAGAGCGGCCGATCGAGTCGCCTCGGATTCGCCACCGGCGCCAGCGAGGTGATTCCGGCCGCGCGTGCGGTTCAACGAATGACCAGCTTCCCCACGAACTCCGCTTCGCGAGCGATCTCGTCGTCCGTCATTCCTCGCCCCGGTTCGAGATCGGCCTGGGCGACCGAGCCGCTCGTCATGTCGAGCGCCATCACGTTCACCTTGCCGCTGCTCCCGTAGCTCAATCGGACTTGGATCGGAGCGAGGCTCGGAAGGCCTTCCGGCAGATCACGAACGCGGCATTCGCCGACGACGATGTTCGCTTCGGCTTCGGGCGCCTCACCCTCGAGCACCGTGACTCGCACCTGACGCTGACCTTCCTTGGGGAGCGCGAAGACCTTGCTTGCGGCGATCGGGAGCGGCGAGTTCTTCGGGATCAGGACATGGTTGAGTCGCTTGCCGGTCTTCCGATCGAGCACGACGACGCCGAGGCTGTGCGAGTTGACGTCGATCACCTCGATCTCGCTCAGTCGACCGCGTTCGCCGGTGGAGCCGGTCTCGCGCACCTCGACCTGCGACGCGAGGAGTCGCGCGTAGAGCGCCGCGCCGTGCGCGACGACCTGATCGGGATCGAGCGAATCGTCCGGCTCCTTGCCGGTCGCTTCGAGCAGCATCTGGCGAACCATCGGCATCCGCGTCGAGCCGCCGACGAGGAGCACCTTGTCGATCTCGCTCCAGGGGACCTTCGCCTGTTCTTCGGCGACCAGACGCGTGACCAGTCGCGTACGCGTCAGCAGATCGCGACTCGCCTGTTCGAATCGCGAGCGATCGAGCGTCGTGCGCAGCGTCCGCTCGCGATAGGTGAACTCGATCGGAGCCGACGGAAGCTGACTCAGCAGGACCTTCGTCGCCTCGACCTGTCCCGCCATTCCTTCGACCCACGCCTCGTCGCGCCGCGGATCGACTTCGTGGCGAGCCAGGAACTCGGCTCCGACCAGATCGATGATCACGTCATCCCAGTCCTTGCCGCCCAGACGGACTTCGCCGTCGGTGGCCAGGGTCGTGAANNCCGCGTTCGCTCAGACGCACGAGCGTCACGTCGAAGGTGCCGCCCCCCAGATCGTAGACCAGACCGGTAAAGGGGCGCCCGCCGATCGGCGACGCCGAGCGAGACGACGATTCGGCGATCCGATCCTGAAGACAGTACGCGAGTCCGGCTGCCGTCGGCTCGTTGACGATACCGAGCACGTCGAGGCCTGCGATCCGGCCGGCCGCCTCGGTCGCTCGGCGTCGCGCATCGTCGAAGAAGGCCGGAACGGTGATCACCACCTTGTCGATCGGCCCGATCCGGCGCTCGGCATCGTTGCGGAGCTTCTTGAGGATGATGGCCGAGAGCGTTTCGGGGCGGACCAGGCGACCGTCGATCTCGCGGCCGAATCGACCGGTCCCGATGCGTCGCTTGACGTA
>DMPQ01000210.1:168-31890 GCA_003455945.1 Planctomycetaceae bacterium | reverse complement strand
CATGCGATCCCGAGCGATGACGGATGACGTAGTCGACGCGCTGCGCGACGATCGCGAACCGGTGAAGTCCGATCGTCGCGCAGCTGCGGTTCCGGGCAAGCGATCAGGCCGCGATGCGGTGATGCTTCGGACCGAACGAGAAGTCGAGCAGGTCGAGTGTCGACAGCGACTCGACCGATGATCCGCTCGAAAGGCGGCTCGAACGAACGGCGCGACAAGGAACGGGTCGACACCGGAACGAGGCTACCGAGCGGGCGTCACCGCGGCGTGCAGCGCGAACCATGTCGCTCGGCAATCGTTTCGATCCCTTGCGGGAACGACTGCGAAGGCGACCGACGGCTCGCCACCGCTCGCCGGAAATCGGCGACGCAGGCTCAGCGCCGCTCGGGAGGACGGTCGAGACGCGGTCCGGAGCGAGCCGGAACGCGATCGTCCTCGGGGTGAGGGAACCGATCGAGGCGGTCATCCGCCGCATCGCAGCGGTGACCGACCGACATCACGGCCGGTCGATCGATCGGACGAAAGACTTCGGGAACCGCCGGCGTGACCGGGGCTCGACCCTGTTTGCATTGCGGTCCGTTGCAGGGAGGCGCCGAGGGGAGATCGTCCTTGTCGCCGAACGGTCTTCCTGATCGGCTGAATCCGTCGGGGGTGGCGGCGCGGTGTTCCATCGTCGGAACGCCGGCTTCATTCAGCACGATCACGTAGTTGCCGCACTCTCCACGTGCCTCCCCCTCGACCAGTACGCCGAACACGATCAACAACGCGATCGACAAGAGTCGACCGGTCGCGAGTCGCGCTGAAGTGGGGCCGAGCCTGAACATCGGTAACTCGAACCGAGGAAGCGGTCTGAGCGTTACTTCGCGAATGATAATCGCTCGGTTCGCTCATGTGCCAAAAGAAAGTGCGAAATGGCACGCTTCGGAAAGCCGCACTCCCCGGTGACCGGCGAATCGGAACGACGGACGCGCCGGCCATTGCGAACGGCACGCCGCCGTGAGCGGCGATCGACGACGGGAAGCGACGGAACCGAGTTGCGGTTGCAGGGATGGCAACTCAGTTCGTTTCGGTATCGCTCTGGATCAGGTCGTCGCAGAGGAGCGTCAGCTCGATCGCCTCATGAGCGGCCCGCTCGAGCCATTGCCGCTGCTGACCGTCGACGACCTTGCCGGACGCGATGTAGGCGGCGTAGATGGTGGCGGCGGAACGAGCGACCGACATTTCGCTCGGCTGGAGCTTGATGTACTTGCGGGCCATGGCAGCGACTCTCGACGAGACCGGAACGAATCGTTGGGAACGAGGGGAGCGAGGCTAGTCGATCGTCGTGGCGTCGGCAATCGCCGACGTCGAAAACCTCGGCTGCCGTCGTCCGTGCTGCCGGAGTCGAGAGACCTTTCGCGCCATGATCATCGACTGGCGTTCGAGCGACAGGTCGTCGGCGAACGCCGCGCTATCGGTTGACGCTCGGCAGCGGAACGATCGAGATCTCGCCCGGAGCCCCCGACGGTTCGAAGTTCCCGACCTGGCGGATCGTGCCGGCGTCGGAACTCGAAAGTCCGATGGTGCGGAACGTCCCGTTGCCGCTGGGGGGCGGAAGCACCGGCGGCGAGGCCGGGGGCGGCGAACGGAAGAGAACGGGCGACTGAGTCGGGGAGGAAGCGGGGAGCGGCGGGACCTGTCCGATACTCACCGGACTCGGTGCGACGAACGGCACCGCGGCGGCCGGACCGACCGGAGCGGCCGGAATCGGCGCGGGGACCGCCGGTACCGACATCGGGACGTCGGACGGAGAGGACTCGTCCAGGATCATCTCGGACGGCATCTCGATCGGAATCTCGTCGTAGCTCTCGTGAACGACGGTTCCCTGTCGCGACCCAGCCGGTCCCGAAGCGATGACGTAGTTCATGCGACCTTGTCGCGCGTCACCGCGAAGCGCCTCGCGGAGCGAGCTGTCGAGAGTCGCCTTGGCGACCCAATCCCGCTCGGTCAGCAACACGTTGTTGTACGTCAGCAGGGTTCCCTTCTCGAAGTGAACTCCCTTGATCGCGAGCATGTACTCGACCTGAGCCTGAGCGTAACGGATCTGGGCATCGACCAGGATCCGCTGTGCCTCGAGCTGAACGTCGATCTTCTCGTTGTTGGTCGCGACTCGCTCGGTCACCGCCGCCAGCTGCTCGTAGGCGGCCAGCAGATTCCGCTCGACCGTCTCGCGCACTTCCGACGCTCGCTGGAGTTCGCCGATCGCGGCACTCAGTCCGTGAATGACGTTCCGTTCCTGCTCGCGCAGGATCGCTCGCTGTCGAGCCAGTCCGAGTTCGGCATTGCGGACCGCGGCATGAGCCTTGCGGTAGCCGATCGGAACTTCGAGTTCGAGTCCGAGGGACCAGTCCTGAAGGTCTCCCGACATCAGATCGGCGACCGCGCTCGAATCGGCCGAACCGTTCGCCGGATCGAATCCGGCGTTCCCGCCGAACAGCGAGTTGCCGAAGCCGCGGAAGCGGTAGTTGGCGAGGGCATCGAGTCGCGGGAGCAGATGATTCTTGGCGGCGATCAGTTCGAGTTCCGATCGCTTGACGAGCCACCGCTGCTTGCGGAGCTCGGGGCGGAGCGCGAGGCTCTCGGAGCGGGCCTGGACCCAGTCGAACGCGACGTCACCTTCGAGCGGCATCTCGACCGGACGGAGCAGCTGGCGGTCGTTGATCGCCATCCCGATCATCAGCCGCAATCGCCGCTCGGCGACTCGCAGACCGCCGCGCGCCTGAAAGGCGCCCGACGACAGACCGGCGTTCGTCTGGGTGCCGGCGGTCAGTCGGCCGTGCAACGCGTTGATCACCTCGGCCTGGAACCGATGGTACTGCTCCTCGGCTTGCGTCTTCTGCGAGCGAGTCGCATCGGGATTGTTCAGGTTGGCATTCCAGACCAACGCCGCCTTGTCGCGGGCATCGATCTTCGCTTCCAGATCCTTGTAGGCGAAGAAGAGATCCCAGTAGGCGTTCTCGACGTCGCTGACGAAGTCGCGCAACCCTTCCTCGAACTGCGCCAGACTGATGTCGGTGTTCGTGCGAGCGATCAGCACGCCGTTCGCGTTCCCCGGCGACGAGAGCGGTCCGGCGATCCGGTTGAACTCCGTACCCGCTCCCTGCAACAACGGCTGACGCACTTCGGCCTGCATCGCCGTGTCCCAGGACGAGCTGGGCGAACCGTAGCGATTGGCGATCGAGTTGTTGANNTCGTAGTTCGTCAGGCTCCGCACGCCGAACAACGTGCCGGTCGCCGATCGCTTGGCGACGCCGACCTGATAGTCGCCGAGGTCCTGCTGCAGGATTCCGTTATTGCCGACGAACGTGTTGTTGTAGACTCGGTCGTAGGCGTCCCACATCGAACGCGCCGTGAGCGAAGCGTCGAAGGCGGAGAGCGCCGCCTCTTCGCCGAATCGAGGGTCGGCATAGACCATCGCCGGCTGATGGATCGAATCGATCTGCTGAGGCGAGCGAAGGACGCTGCCGCCGAGATCGCGAAGGACCGTCGTCTGCTGCAGCGCCAGCCCGACGCATTCCTCGAGCGTGATCGCTCGCAAGTTCGAAAGATCGACGTCCCCGGGGGCCGACTCGAGCAGACTCGGATCGTCCTCGAAACAGTCGGCCAGGCACGGATCCTCGAGCTTCAGATAGGAATCGAGACCGCTGATCGAGGCGGGCATGGTCGGACAGGTCGGCGGGGCGCAGAACTCCTTTTTGGGGACGATACCGCACCCGGAGAGCGACCCCGTCAGTACCGGGACGAGCGCCTGTCGGAAGAGCTTCGAGAATCTCACGGTATAACCCCCGAACGAAACCGTCCCGACAGGATCGGATCCCACCCGGTTCGCTCGACGGGTATCCCCCGCCGGGAGCCGGACCTCGGTAGCATTTTCGGCCCGATCCTCCCCCTAGGTTCAGCATAATAGGGCCGACCGATACGACTTGGACTCGCTTTCGCCACCGCTGAACGAGGAACGATCGCGTTGACCCGACCTGGAGCGACTCGATTCGGACCGACGCCGGGTTAACCCTCGATGCCACGATTCCGGAGGATCATCGAGACGAGCCGCTTCGGGGCGATCCCCTCACCGACAAATGCCGAAACTTAGTCGGGACCGCTCCGGATCCCTCATGACGCTCCGTTCGTCGTCCGCCCGTTTCGAGGTCGTTCAACGCGAGTCGGTGCCGATGTCCTCACGCCCTCCCGTCGAGATCGAGTCGCTGCGGACCGCCGACGCGTTGCTCGACGAACTCGCCGCCTTGGCGGCTCGGGGGGGAGCGGCTGACGAATTCTTCGGTCGTTGGCTGGAGGGAATCGGCTTCGCGACCGACGCTTCGGGCGCAACCCTCTGGATCGGCGAAGGGGGCTCGTCGATCGATCTTCAGGTCGTGTCGCGCTGGGGAGCCGCTCCGCCGATGACGCTCGCCGATCCCGTCGCGACGCGATCGTCGCCTGTCGTCCTCGCGGACGATCCGCTCGCCGAACGGGAGACGACGCCACGGCATCGGACGGTCGGCGATCGTGTCGAATCGGCTCTGCCGATCCGCGATACCGATCGGATCTGGGGCTGGATCGGGATCGCCGTCGAAACCTCGGTCGCACGACGCGCCGCCAAGACGCTCGAGCATCTGATGGCGGCGTTCGTCGAGATCGCCGAGGAGTACCTTGCGCGCTATCGCGCTCTGCGAATCGCCGACCGCGAACGACGCCATCGCCAACGATTCGAGCTGGCCCTCGCGCTGCAGCGCTGCGAAGGGACCGAAGAGGTCGCGGCCGAGGGGACCGCAGCAGGGCGGATCGTGGCCGGGGTCGATCGAGTCGCCTTGGTCCGGTCCCGACGGCGACCTCGCGTCCTTGCGGTCGGCGGTCAGACGCGCATCGATCGCCGCAGCACCGTCCTTCGCGCGCTCGTCGCGGCCGTCCGCGAACTTCAACGCGCGGGCAAGCCCTTGCTGATCGTCGATGCGGGGCGCGACGAACGGCCGTTCGATTCGCGGATCGGACGCTACCTGAACGAGGTCAAGGCGATCGGGTGGGCGGCGATACCGCTGTGCAGCGATGATCGTTCGCCGACGTCATCCGTCGACCATTGGCTGATCTTCGAGACGTTCTCGCCGATCCCCGATCGGATCGAGCTGCTCGAGGCGATCGGTGCCGTCGCACCGCAGGTCGAATCGGCGCTTCGTCGTTCGGCATCGCTCGACCGGATTCCCTTGCGGCATCTGCAGGGAGCGATGGCGAGCGCCTTCGGCATCCGACGCTTCGGCCGCACCGCGCTGCTGGTCGCGGCACTCGCCCTTGCGGCGGCTGGAGTCGCGTGGGGGAGTCTGACGCAGGTCGCNNCGCAGGTCGAACGGCGACTGACCGTCACCGGTGAACTCCGCCCCGAGATCCGTCGCCGCATCTTCGCGCCGGCCGATGCGAAGGTCGCTCGTGTCATGGTCGCGGAAGGGACGTCGGTGCGGGCCGGGACGGTGCTGCTCGAGCTGGACGATCCGGACCTGCGCGACGAGTTCGAACGGCTGACGGGGGAACGTCGATCGTCGCAATTGCGGCTCGAATCGCTGCGGATCGAACTGAATCGACTGGCCGCGAACGGAGCCGATCGCGAGGTCCGCCTGCAGGCCGAACGGACCTCGGCCGAGATGAAGCTGATCGAACAGGGGATCGCGAACACCGACCGGATGATCGAACGACTCGAAGCGCGGCGCGCCGAACTCCAGGTTCTCAGTCCGATCGACGGTCGGATCGTCACCTGGCGTGTCGGCGATCTGCTGGGCGACCGTCCGGTCCGCCGTGGCGAAACACTGATGGAGATCGTTCAGGACGATGGGCCGTGGGAGCTGATCCTGACGATCCCGGACGAGCGGATGGAAGCGGGGATCGCGACCGGCAGCTTCGGTGAGATCCCGGTCGAGTTCNNGCCATCAGGCGATCGTTCGTCACGTCGATCCGTCCACCACCGCCGACGCATCGACCGGAGCCGGCGTGCGAGTCGCCTGTGCGGTTCGGTCCGAAGCGGACGAATCGTTCCGCAACGGCGCCACGGTCCAGGCGTCGCTGCGACTGGGGAACGAGTCGGTGATCGAGATGCTGACGCGCGACACGCGCGAGACCTGGATGCGCTATTGGTTCCGCTGACGACGGTCGGAATCGAGCAGCGACCGCAACCGCGGCGAAAGGAACGGAACGCATGAACGGATACTCCGCCGAACGGAAATCGCTCGGCCCGCAGTTGCTGCTCGTCATGTTGCTCATTGGGGCCGGAGCTCCGCTCGTCGCGGCTCAGGACCCGACGTCCGAACAGGCGACCGGAACNNCGGAACGGTGATGATCCGCGATGTCGTGCTGACCATTTCGGAGGCGGTCGAGATCCCGGCCGAGTCGGTCGGCAAGCTCGGCGCACTTTCGGTCGTCGAAGGAGATGTCGTCCGCCGCGGTTCGCTCCTCGCCGAAATCGATTCGCGCGAGGCGGCCAATCGGGTCGAGGCGGCCGAGATCGCCGTTCGCAAGGTCGAAACGGGGACCGAGAGCACGATCGATGCCGAGTATGCCCGCAAGGCGCTGGAGGTCGCCGAGACCGAGCTGCGTCGCGCGGTCGAGGCGAACGAGCGGGTCGACGAGACGTACACGCAGACCGAGATCGATCGACTGCAGCTGGTCGTCGAGCGAGGCCGCCTGGAGATCGAACGCGAGCTGTTCCGTGATCGAGTCGAACGCATCGATCTCGATGCCCGTCGCAACGACCTGGCGTTCAGCCGGTTGCTGCTCGATCGCCACCGGATCGTCGCGCCGATCGACGGCATGATCGCCTCGATCGAACGGCGCGCCGGCGAATGGGTCGAAGAAGGAAAGTCGGTCTTCCGGATCGTCCGCGTCGACCGCCTCCGCGCCGAAGGCTTCGTCTCGGCGGTCGATGCGGCTCATCTTCAACGAGGCGCTCCGGTCACGTTCGTCGCCGATCTCCCGGGTCTCGAAACGGAACGGTTCCAGGGGACGATCACGTTCGTCAGCTTCGAATCGAATCCGGTCGACGATCTGGTCAAGATCTGGGCCGAGATCGACAACTCGCGCGAACGACTTCGCCCCGGCCTTCGCGGTTCGCTGCGACTGGAGTCGGCCGTGCCGACGGACGGAGCTCCGGGCATCATCGCTCCCGGCGGCGGCGCGACGGGAGAGGGAGCGACCGGAAACGTCCTCCCGTTCGATCGACCGATCCGTCAATAGCTGCAAGGCGGTCGCGGCATGGAAACGGGACCGAAGAAGGCCGGCGAGCGGAGTCCGCGTGATCGATCGCCGGCGACGAGGATCGAGGAACCGAGCTTTCGGTTGCGTCCCGATCTGCAGCGCTCGATCGATGCCGGCGCCTCGGGAGCGTTGACGCTTGCCGATCCGCTGGCGTCCCGGTACTTCCGATTCGCCGGCGTCGAACGCGATCTGATCGAATTGCTGCGACAGCCGCTGACGCTCGGCGAAATTCGGGAACGCGCTCGACGCCTCCCCGGACTCGAACGGATCGACGGCGACGAGGTCGGCGGATTCGTCGCCAAGCTGATTCGAGACGGATTGCTGCTGGTCGAGGCGTTCGGTCACGGCCGCCGTCGAATCGAACATCGACGCCGTACGGCGGTCGCTTCGTGGATCGTGCGAGGTCTGGGCATCCTTTCGATCCGTATCCCCGGTCCCGACCCGACGCCGTTGCTCCGGCCGCTCGAGCCGGTGGCGTCGTTGTTCTTCGCACCGCTGACGATCTTCCTGGTCCTTGTTCTCTCGCTGACCGTCGCGGTCGGAGCGGTGATCCGCGGCGACGAGATTGCGGCGAGGATGCCGTCGATCGAATCGTTTCTGCAGCTCGACAGTCTGATGGCGCTGTCGGTCACGATCGCCGTCATGAAGGTGCTGCACGAGCTCGGCCATGCGACTGCCTGTCGACGATTCGGCGGCGAGTGTCGCGATGCCGGCCTGTTGCTGCTGGTCTTTCTCCCTTGCCTGTACGTCGACGTCTCGTCCTCGTGGCTCTTCCCCGATCGACGGCGCCGGTTGCTCGTCGCGGCGGCCGGCATCCTGGTCGAACTCGCGATCGCGTCGATCGCGGCGCTGCTCTGGTACGCCACGGAACCGGGGCTGTTCAACTCGATCTGTTTCCGGATCGCGTTCGTCGGTTCGGTCGGCACGCTGATGGTCAACGCCAACCCGCTGATGCGGTTCGACGGCTACTTCATCCTGACCGATCTGCTCGATCGTCCGAATCTGGGACGTCAGGCGAATCGCGCCTTGACCGATCCGCTCGTCTCGCTCTGCGAACGCCGGGCGACGCCGAGCCTGAGAGCGTGGTTCGAACACCCGCTGCTCGCCGGGTTCGGAGCGGCATCGTTCGCGTACCGGATCGCCGTGGTCGGTGCGATCGCATGGGGGCTGGCCCGCTCGCTGCATCAGGCCGGGCTCGACGCCGTCGCCTGGTTGCTCCTGGCGGTCATGGCGATCGGGCTGTTGCTCCCGACCATCGGTTCGACTCGCTCGATCGTCGGCGGCGTCCGCCGAGGACGTCTTTCCGGTCCGCGGACCGGACTGGTCGCGGCCGCGATCGTCGCGGCTTCGGTGCTGGTCGCGCGTTACGAGATCGCTTGGCCGGTTCGCGTCCCGGTGATGCTCGAGTTCGGTCAGGCGATGCCGCTTCACGCTCCGGCCAGCGGCCGTTTCGAACCGCTGCGACGTCTGGGGGATCGCGTGGCGATGGGCGAGCCGCTCGGCAGTGTCGAGTCGGAAGAGCTCGAACGCGAACTGCTGGAGCTCGACGGGGAGATCGCGATTCGGCAGTTGGCGATCGAACTGCTCGAGAAACGACACGTGTCGGATCCTCAGGCGGCGGCGATGCTGCCGACCGAACGCTCGCGACTCGACGAACTCGTCGAGCGGCGAGCGCTCCTCGAGCAACGCCGGATCGATCGAACGATCGTCGCTCCGCGCGACGGCGTGCTGACGGTCGCCGCCCTCCGCCCGAATCGCGAGCCGAGCGAAACGCGACTCGACGATCGGACCGGTTCGGTCTGGGACCCCGAGAACGTCGGCTGCGGCGTCTCGGCCGGCGAGGAACTCGGTTGGATCGGCGATGCGACTCGCCCCGAAGTGATCTGCTACGTTCCCGAGCGGTTGGTCGAGGAGTTTCANNGTGAGACTCCATCCGTATCCGGGAACGACGTTCGACGGGAACGTGACGTCGATCGAACAGATCGACACGGCCGATCTGCCGTCGAATCTGGTCGCAGCCGGCATCGCGGCCGCCGATCGGCGGACCGATGCGACCGGAACCGAGCTCGTTCCGATCGAAGTGACCTTTCGGGTCCGAGTCGAACCGTTGGGGATTCCTCCCGGAGCGACCCACGGGGCGCTCGGCTACCTGAAACTCGAGCTCCGCAAGCGGTCGATCGCCGAGCATCTGCTGCGCGGTTGGCGCGACGCGGTCCGATTTCGCTTCTGAGGCGACTCGCGGACGATAGCTGCGCGACCGGCAGGGTCGAGTGCTCGGTCGAGTGCCGCGCCGAGTACGNNTCCGGACGGAGCGGGACCGCCGGCAGCGTGGCGGACACCTCCTTGCGGACGTTGTCGGCCGGCAGTGTCCAGCGAACGGTGCCGACGACGACGTCCCGGTTGACCTGAGTCCGCCCCTTCACGACCAGGACGACCGCCGCTCCGGGCTGAACCATCGGCAATCGGATCTGCGGCGGCGCGTCTCCCATCGCTTCGAACGGGAACGGCTTGCCGTCCACTTCCAGCGAGTCGACTCGACTCCACGCGAACGGACGCCCGTTCAGCGTCAGCGGCAGAGTCAGGATGACGTCGGCCGGGACAGGCATCGGCGGGAGATCGATCGGAGTCACGCCGGTTTCGGCCGGTGGGCGAGCGAGCAGCTCGAGCGGTTCCGCCGCCAGCGTATTTCCCAAGCGGTCCGCGCAGGTGATCGCGAGCGAGACGTTCCCGCGCTTCCAGTCCTTGGAATCGATCACGCCGCGGAACAGTCGATAGCCGTTCTCGACGTCCGGCTCGGGAAGCAGATCGGTCACCGCATCGCCGATCGCTCCCTTGACCGACTTGTCGTCGAGCCCGACTCCGGCATCGCGAACCCAGACGTCGAGCGTCAGCTTCGAACCGATCGTGACCGTGTTTCCCCGCAGTCGTTTTCCCCCTTCGCTCAGCCGAATGCCGTCGGTGCGAAGTTCGGGAGGGCGGCCGTCATGACGCACGGTCAGCAGCTGCTCGACGCCGCCGGTCCGCGCGCGGAAGGTCCGCTCGCCGTCCGGATCGAGCAGACGGCGCATCCGTTCGTGAGCGGCAGCGGCAATCGTCATCGTCAACGCTCCCTCGGGCGAGAGCGCCACGGTCGCCGATTGAGCCCGCGCGGTTCGGCGGAACAGGAGCTTCTCGTCGGTTCCGTCGACCTCGACCACGATCTCGTCGCCGCGAAAGTCGTCCTCGGCGGGGCGATCGGCCAGCAGCTCGAGGACCAGGCGATCGCGACGCGTGTAGACCAGGCGTCGACCGTCGACCAGATCGGCGATATCGACCGGCTCCATCGGCTCGCCCGGCAGCAGGTCGAGCGACAACGTGGTCGGAGCAGGATCGCGGGCCCGCAGTTCGCGATCGATCGAGAAGGCGCGACACCAGGCGCCGACCTGCAGAAAGGCGAACTCGCGCCCGTCGTCGACGTACGGGAGCCGCGCCTGTTCGCCCGGTGCGGCGAGCGGAATCGGAGGGAGTGCCGGATCGGATCGTTCCCACGAGAGATCGAAGCCGATCGGCTTGCTCCACCCGACGACCTGCTGACGATCGAACTCGACCAACAGCGTCGCAGGAGTCGTCGCATCTGAGGGAAGGCCGCGCACGACCAGAAACTCGTCCGGTCGGAGCAGCCGGAGCTGATGCCAGATCAGCCACGCCTGGCGGCGCGAAGCGTCGGTCACGAGCACGGCCAATCCGAGATCGGCCGAGATCGGCGGAGCGGGAGCCGCATTCGGATCGGGTGGAGCGGCAGGAGTCGGCGCCGCATCGAACGGCTGCCAGACCGGCGCGAGCAAGTCACCCGGGGCCCCTGGAGCGGCCGTCGCCCGCGCGACGCCGACCAACCCGCGCGGTCGCGGTCCGGACCGATCGCTCAACATCCAACGTCGCCACGTCTCGAACATCTCGGCGGTCGCTGCGTCCCCCGCATCATGCCGCCCCCAGGCGATCCGGTTCGCATCGGCGACGGTCGGGGGCGAAAGGGCAAAGAGCTCCAGCGTCAGGCCGTCGGCGAACGATCGAGTCCAGTTGCCCTGCAGCGTCGACGGCACCTCGGGGAGCAACCCGAGTTCGGTCCGGACTTCGACGATCCGCCGGGGTGCGGTCTGATCGACGCTCGACGGGACCGACAGGTCGGGACTCGCTGCGAAGGCTCGTGCAAGATCGGGATCGGCCAGACTCCAGCCGACGATCGGACGTTCCGGGAGCGCTGCTCGCGCTGTGAGAGTCAACGGAGACAGTTCTCCGGCGTCGTCGATTCGCGGCTCGATCCGCAGTTCCAACGCCGGGTCGAACGTCGCCCCCTCGGGAGCATCGCGGTAGATCAGAGCCCGGCCGCGAAGTCGAAACCGGTTCGTTCCGCGGACCAGTTCGATCCGCTCGGGAACACCGGGAAGAGGAAGCGAGCGCCACGTCGCTCCATCGTCCTGACTCCATTCGCCGCGCGCCTGTTCGGTCGGAAATCGAGTGACCGACAACATCGCCGAGCCGCGATCCCGTCCGTCGAGCTGCACGACGAACTCCGATTCCCACATCGGGTACGGCTCGACCGGCAACACGATCGGCGTGCCGACGAACGGACGACCTTCGTCGACCAGGACCAGCCGCGCGTCGATCTTCGCCTGAGGGATCGGCCGCGACAGGCGAGCGAGCCACGAATCCTCGGCGTCGCGAGGAACATCCATGAAATGCGTCCAGGCTCGCGGCTCGAGGGCCGGAAGGGCCAGATCGTACGCATCGACGCGACCGCAGATTCCCGCATCCGACGCCAGCCGCAGCGAGTCATGAACGCGTTCGAACGAATAACCTTCGGCCAGCTCCGCGTCCCCCGGGACCCCTGCCGCCGGGTCCGCGACCGGCAGTCCGAACAGCCGAGCCAAAAGGTCGACTCGGTCGATTCTTCCCGCGGGAAGCGTCATCTCGGCGGGGAGGGAAACGACCTGCGGCGCCGCCGAAAGGATCAGTGCGACTTCGTCCCGTGCGATGCGCCAACGATCGGGAAGTTCGGCGCTCTTGCGACCGATCGCGACCGACCAGGCGATCAGCTCGTCCCGCCAGGTCGATTCGAGTCGCAGGAGCTCGTCGCGCTGCGCCTCGATCGCCTCGACGCTCGTTCGCTCGGCCGAATCCCAACGCGGCGCGTCGGCCAGTTTGCCGAGCAGATCGTCCAGTGCGCCGCGAAACGTGATCGGCAACCGCTCGTCGAGTCGATCGGTCAGTTCGACATGATCGCGAGCGCGGTAGCGGAGGTCGTCGATCGCCGCGAGCGCTTCGATCGAACGCCGCTCGAGCGGGCGAGTCGTCGGTCGCGCCACGAAACGCTCCAGTTCGCTCTGCCGCGAACCGCGACGCGTCAGCACCTCGCGCTCCCACGGGTATTCGGTACCGATCGAGGCGGATGATGCCGCGTCATCGCCGGCCCCTGACGCAAGATCGCGCAGCGTCTGGGCGACCCGATTCAGTCGCCGCGCATCGGGCTGTTCGCCGAACGCGCGGCGGCGATCGACGTTCCAGACCCGCCACCAGTGCGGCGCATAGTCGATCGGCGAAACGAACGCTCCGCTGCGACTCTCGGCCGTGATCCGCAGTCGATCGATCTCGTCGACCAGACCGAGCGGCTCGCTCGCGACACCGAGTTGCAGCAATCGCTCGTTCACCTGGCCGGCCAAGGCGACGCGATCGAGTGCCGCGGCAGGAGGAGCGGCCGGATCGGCAGCGGCCGGCGCCGGAGAGTCGCCGGCCATTGCGGCATCGCTTGCTGACGGAGGACGGCGAGGGATCAGCGGTAGCTCGCCGGCCGTCGCCCGAGCCGCATTCGAGACCGGACGCTGCGATCGCGTTTCGGGGAGCCGAGCCGCGGTCATCGACGCGATCCGTTCGGCGAGGTGTCGCGAATCGATAGCGACGCCGCCGGCCGCATCAGGATCGTCCGACGGGAGCAACGTCGTCTCGATCGCCTGGGCGAAGAGCGAACCGCCGGTCGGATCGAATCGAGCGAGCTGATCGACGTCATGCGAGACGACGACGGTCAGCGTCGGATCGCCGATGGCATCGACGCTCGCCATCAATCGAGGCGCGAAGTCGGCACGCCCGATCCGATCGAGCGAGTCGGGGGCCGGAGGCCAGAACGCCGGATCAGCCAACCGATCCCCCGCGTCGATGAGAACGAACTTGGTTCCGGCGGACGATCGGGCGACGGTTCCGAGCAGCTCGACCAGATCGAGTCGCCCCGAGGCTCGGCCCCGCTCGCCGCCGAACGGATCGAAACCGTCGCCGACCAGCATCGGGCGATCGTCGACGACGGTTCCCTGTCCCGACAGGTAGACGATCAGTCCGTCCTCGGGCCGCAGCGACGGGTCGAGAACGCGTCGCTCGAACGATTCCTTTCCCGAGTCGTCGGCGGTCGCGGACGGATCGACTCGCTCGCGGAAGACCTCGATCAGCCGTTCGCGGTCGCGGGCTCGTCGCGGGAGCGCGGGAACCGTGAGATCGTCGGAACCGAAGAACCAGACGACGGCGATCGAGCGCGGAGGGGCGGGAGGAAGGAGCATCCGCCAGCCGAAGACGACCGCCAATCCGACGATCAGCAGACCGAAGAGTACGAGGGCGCCGAACCGCTCGGCATTGGTCGGCCCGGCCGGCTTCTTTCCCTGCCAGGCGAATCGCTGCGATCCGGCGGTCATCGTACGAGCTCCTGAACGCTACGGTCGCGTCGCTGAACGCCTCAGCCGACGGTCGCGGGAGTGCCGAGCGGCGGCAGCGCGCGACGCGAGTAGATCTGCCAACCGGTCGGCAGGTCGGGGAGTTCCATCAGGACCGACCGGATCGGCGACCCGAAGATCCGATCGACGACCTCTTCGGTCTGTTCCGTCAGAAACGGAGTCAGAACGCTCGGCCAGCAGTAGCCGAAGAGACCGGCGTTCCGCTTGCGGATCGGCGGATCATGCAGAAGCTTCCGCAGATGGGCGAACGCTTCCTCGACCGAAGTCACCTCGAACAGCATCAGGCCGTCCTGTCCCCAGCCCGAATCGATCCAGGGGAGGATCTCGTTCAGCACCTTGCGATCGCAGAGGATCGGGCCGTAGCTTCGCGCCGTCTCGGCGTCACCGATCCAGTCGAACAGAGGCGGGCAGTCGAGGAACGGCGACGGAGGCAGATCGTCGTTCGGAACCGCCATCGCCTGGAGACCGATCTTGCCGAGATGGACGATCGCGATGCAGGCGCTGTCGGGAAAGAGATCGGCAAGCAGCGTGCTGGGACGAGGCGAATCGTCGTCATCGACATCGAAGACGCCGTCGTAGCGATGCAGACCGTTCGCCTGTCGGCATCGATCGGCGACCTGCCAGCATCGTTCCCCAGCTCGCCCCGGTGTCGACGAAGCAACCGACGGAACGAACTCCGTCGTGTCGACCTCGCGGGGCGGTACGTCGGTCTCTCGGGGACGAGCGTCGCGATTCGTCGCTGAGGCTCGCGTCGGAATCGCGGCGAGCGCCGGCGGAAAGTCATCCTCGATCGGCGGTGGCGGCGACGGCGAGTTGTTCGGTACCGGCTCGCGCCGCCGAGGCGACTCGAACCCGCGAGGCCCGTCGAGACTCGGCGGAAAGAACCCCGAGCTTTCGGTGTCGATCGGATGCTGCGGGGGCGGAGCGATCGGGTCCGGAAGAATCGGCGGCATCGGTCGGCGTTCGTCCGGAGCGAACGGAAAGAAGGTCGCGTTCGCCGCCGGCGACTTCGGACGCCGGGAAGGCTCGGCTTCGAAGCCTTCCTCGACGCGGCGCGGCAGCGGTGCGATCGGGCGCGGCGCCGGAGCAGGACGTTCGATGATGAACTTCAGCTCGGTCGCTCCGACGCGAAACGTCTCTCCGTCGCGCAGCGTCCCTTCGGTGATCCGACGATCGCCGATCCAGGTCCCGTTGAAGCTCCCCGGATCCGAAAGCTCCAGACGCTCCGCACGGGCCACCGCGACGACGTGGCTGCGCGAGACGGTGCGATCGCCGTGGATCTTGAGATCGCAAGACGGATTCGTATCGCCGTTCCCCAGCAGTGCCTGTTCGCCGCTGTGCAACTCGAACGTGGTCGGCACGAGCGCTCCCGGTCCGGCGACTTTGGTCAGGAGATATCTCATCGGCAGGTTCCGGAGGAGTCGAGCTCGAACGATCGGGCGTGAGCCATCCCGAGGGGGCGGAGCGATCAGCCGACCAGATCGAGCAGTCTCGCGAAGAGATCGCCTCGCCACAACTCGGCGACGAAAAGGGCGACGAGCGCCACGGCGGCCAGCAGCAGGAGATTGGCGACCAACTGATCTCGCTGATCGCGACGCAGCGCTCGCTCGGACCAGGCGATCTTGTCCTGCAGTTCGACGACACGGCGTCGCATCACGTTCTCGACGAACGCGGGCCGAAGCCCGGTCCCGATGAAGTAGCAGCCCGCGAACAGGATCGGAAACGCACCGCGGCGATCGGGAACGGCGAGTCCGCCCGCCAGGAATGCGGCGAGTCGATCGGCGAAGCCGCTCCGCAGTCTCAGCCAGAGTCGCATCATCCGACGCACCTCATGAACGCGGCTCCCCTCGCGAGTCGCGTCGGCATCCTGGCGGATCGCCGTCTCCCAGATCACCTCTTCGAGTCCGTCGCAGGCCAGATGCGCGACATGAGTCAGGTTGTCGGGAGTCGGTTCGGTCCATTCCGAGTGCCCCTTGCCGATCCGATCCTCGGCCGCACCCTGCTCGCCGTAGCAGGCGACGAACTCGTCGAATCCCTCGACCCGGTCCATGCCCGACACGGCAACGGTCGTGACGGCTCGAACTCCGCAGGTCTCTTCCAGCAGGCTCAGGTCGCGACGGATCCCCTGAGTCATGTCTTCGGGATGAGCGTCGATCAGGTCGAATCGAGCGGCGACGAGCAGACCGTTGACGCCGACATACGGACGGCGCGAGCTGCGGATCAGTCGCGCAACGTAACGAAGCGTCTCTTCGCCTTCGGCATACAGCGACGCATCGACGGCGATCAGGCGACGGTCCTGCGTCGAGACGGGCGGGGAAGCGTCGCGGCCGGGGATCTCGACCGGTTCGTACGGAGCGGTCTCTTCGCCCGGCACGAAGGCGGCGGTGACTCGCGCTCCGGCGGCATGCGTTCGCGGCCGTCGCGCAAAGGTCCCCTTGCCTCGTTCGGGCGTGAACTGAGCGGTTCCGCCGCCGACCGGTCCCTCTCCGCCGCGACGACGCCCCGGGAGCGGTGCCGCTCCGCTCCCCTCGTGCCCTTTTCGCTCCCCTCGCAGCGATGCGACGCGGGTCCCCGTGTATCGATCGCCCCCGGCCCCTCGCCCCTCACCGGCTCCGCCGCCGTTCTCGCGCGCCTCGTCATGCATCCGCGAGACGCACGAGATGCCCGATAGGAACAGGAAGAGTCCGCTGTCGGTCAGATACCAGTGCAGCGTCGGCTCGCCCCCTGCTTCGCCGAGCGACTGTCGCTCGGCACCGACACGCGCCCAGTTCATCGACTGGGAAGCGGTCTCGCGCGAGGTGTCGCCGATGACCAGGAACAACGGGACCTCGTCGATCGAATAGCCCTCCGAAGCGAGCATCGAGAGCCCCTGTTTCCAGGCGCGATCGATCGACGGATACAGGGTTCCGATGTCGGTCATCCACCAGCGAACGAACAGATAGACGCTGACGACGATCGCCAACGCGATCGGAATCGCGAACTTGAGTTGCGCGAGCCAGGGGCCCCAGCCGCTGGCGTTCCGATTCGCGTCCCACCAGAAGAGCAGACACGAGATGCCGATGACGCTCGTCAGGAAGAGCAGCGTCAGGAGGGCGGCGCGCATCGCCGGCGAGAGATTCGCCAGTCGCGTCAGTCCGGGCGTGAGCTTGACGAGATAGGTCAGCAGCAATCGCAGAGGAGACAGGACGAGGTTCAGCACGCTCGACAGGAAGGCCATGACCGGGTCTCGTCGGGTTGCGCCGCGAAGCGGAAGAGGATGAACGGTCGGAATCGGCGGTCGCGAACAAGGGGACGGTCGAGTCGCCGGAGAGTCAGTTCGTCGTCGCGCTCGTCGGCGTCGACGATTCGCTCCGATCCGGCGGATCGATCAGGCGATGCACCGCCAGGGCCAGCACCAGACTGGCCGCGATCCCGAAGATCATCGCCATGTTGCCGAGACTTTCGCGGCCGCGGAGAGGCACCGCCGGATCGGCCGGCACCGGGCGGTCGACCAGCGGACGGGGCGGCCGAGCCGTTCGGATCCGACCGGCCATCTGTTCGGCCCAAGTCGGAAACGATCGAGGGAATCCGGGATGCGACGCGAGGATCTTGTCCCGCAACTGCGTGCCGTAGATCCCTCGAAAACCCAGCAGGCCGCAGATCAGAAAGACCTCCATCGCCGCGGCCCGCTGCGCATCGCGCATCCGAAACGACTCGTCGAAGAACTGCGTCGCACAGTCGGTCGTCCGGTAGATCCGATACTCGAGCGTCTGGTCGTCCTGCCAGAGCTTGTGGTACTGCCAGCGGCGAGCGTCCTTGACGGAACTGTCGACCCAGCTGACCAGGGCGTAGCGGACCGAGTCCCAGACATCGAGATGACCGAGTCGGCGTTCGAGCCGTTCGAGCGAGCGGACGAAACGCTGATTGAGTTCGGCCGGAGTCACCAGCCCCTGAGCCCCCTCGACTTCGTCGAGCGTCTCGAGCGTCTCCTTCAGAAAGGGAATCACTTCGTCCCGGATTTCGCTCGACATGACTCGTTCCTCTCTCGCCATCGCGACGGGGTGCTCGATCGGGACCGTCTCTCGATCTCTTCGGCTTCACGACCGACGCGGCGGNNTCACGACCGATCGGCGAATCGACCGACGCGGCGGATCGATCAGCCGGCGTGGTCGTTCAGCTCCCCTTCGGGTTCGGATAGGCGACCGCGAAGAACTCCGCTTCGACCTGACGTCCGTCGATCGGCCACCGCACCACCGATTCGCCGTCACGCACCGCCGCCAACCCCTCGAGCCCTCGCAACCGCATGCCGATCCCTCCGCTGTCGCGCACGGGCGAGAAGTACTCGTGTCCCTTGTCGAAACGGAAGCAGGTCAGATCGCGAGGGAGAAACGTCGGCCGCGGATCGACCGACACCAACGATCGCTCGGCCGCCACGATGTGCTGCTCCGACACCGTCCGGATCAGGTCAGGGCTCGACAGTCGCGGCTTCAGCAGCCCCCACTCCCACTTCAGGTCCTTCCCCGGCAGACGCGTCATCCGATAGGCGAACAGCAGCGTATGGTCCGCATCGAGCCAGCGGCGATCCAGACGCAGGAAGAGATCCCCCCCTTCGCCCACGAACGGACGGATCTGGTAGGGATCCTCGTAGTCCTGAGCGAGCGAGGCGTCGATCCGTTCGCGGAGCCAGCGGAAGACCGGTTCCGGGTGGTCATGGTCGTAGGCCGGCACGTCGCGAGGCATCCGCACGTCGGGATGGAAGAGGGCCAACCGACCGACCGTCCGACAGAGCGCCGCGTACAGCGTCTCGGGATGCGGACGTGCGGGGGAGCGATAGCTGCGCGATTCCCCCAGGGCGTCGTTGATCGCGTCCATCAGCCGGCTGAACTCGAGATCCTGTCCCGAACTGCCGATGGCGATCCGCTTCGAGGCGATCCGCTGCGCGATCGTCTCGGCCCGATTCTCGAGCAGATCGCCGATCCCTTCGGCATCGCGCCAACCGAGTCCGCGCCAGGCGTCGATCGACAGGGCAGTCGGGAGCCAACCGAGATCGATCTGCCACTGACCGCGATCGACGTTCCAGCGAAGTTGCGCGACATCGAGCGTCTCGAAACCGTCGCGCGGCTGACCGGGAAGGAACCACCGCAGATTCAGCTCGCGGAAGTCGAGCTGCTGCGGATCGCTCCCGGTCGATTCGTCTCGCACTTCGATCCGCCGCGCCACGAACCGCGCAGCGATGTCGGTCGACGTACGAGCGACGGCCGGAAGATCGTCGCGTCGCTGCGCAGCGCCGATCGCGATACGGATCGGTTCGGATCGAGGCAGGTCCTTCAGATCGCAGCGCCCGGGAGCCCCGCCCGAGAGGTCGACCAATGAACCGTCCCGCAGCAGCGCTCTCAGACGCGTGACGCCGAACTGCTGCGCGTCGAGCGCCGACCCCTCCAGCTCGATCCGCTGCAGGCCGTAGCAGCCTTCCAAGCGAGCCGCGAGCGTCTCGAACAGGAGTTCGTCGCGATGCCGATCGCTCGCCTGCAGATGATGAGGCCTGAGGAAGAGCCCTTGGCTCCAGAAGATCCCCGGATGCTTCATCGTCGCGGCTCCGTTCCGACGGCGTGGACTTCGTTGGCGAGACAGGTTCGGACGGCGACCCTGTCGAACTGGCGAACGCGGACATCAGGTCGAACGATCAGCATCGACGCGATCGGCATCGAATCCCCAGTCGCGCCCGGCGAGGCCGACCGAGACGCCGCGGCTTGCCGGATGCGCGTCGTCCGAGTTGTCGACCGATTCGGTTCGATCGGTAAGGTCGCTCGATGTCATCCGCCGTCATCCGCCGCGGTGCACGGATTCACCTCGATCGATCGCATCGATCCGACGAGAAGGTCGCGAGTGTCGACGAACCCATGTCTCGCGCGGTAAGGCGAGCGAGTCGACGAGTCGCCGTTGCGATCACCCCTCCCGCAGCGGTGGTTCAGAATATCCGTTGCGCCGCGCCGAACAAGACAGCGCCGGACAAGAGCGCCGGACAGGACGGAGTTGATCGACCCGCTGTTGATCGACCCGGTGTTGAGCGACACAGCGCCGCGCGCCTCGGCTTTGCTCGCCGCGCGACGGCTCGATGAAGCGAGGTGGACGTGTCGACGCGACGTCATGCGACGGCGCGTGTCGTACACTGCGTCGACGCGCACGATCGGCGAAGGGATACCGGCGGAACGCGTCAGCGGAGAAACCGGCAGCACTTGATTGACCCTCCCCTTTCGGAACGATTACCCTACCGCTCTCCGAAATCGCTCGTCCCTCTGCGGGAGACGGGGCGAAGCTGTCGATGAACTCGGGGTCGTTGTCGGATCGACTCGGTGGGGACGCCTTTCAAGGCGCCGATGAATCGGCGGATGACGGAATTCATGAGCGACGACACCCAAATCGCACCGCTGTTGGCTCCGATCTCGGACGCCGAGCCGCTCGGCAAGCTCCTGGACGAGGATGTGGCCAACGGCCCGTGGGATCGTCAGGAGTCGTTGGCGACCACCTCGTTCGATTGGGAACGTCAGCTACTCGACAACGTCTTCGGCGACCAGACTCGGACCAAGTACGAAGAGGGAGTCCGCTGGGCCGAACTGATCGAGCGGTGTGAAGCGACGCTCCGCAAGGAATCCAAGGATCTGCGGACTGCGATCCGTTGGACTCAGGCACAGTTCGTGTTGCGCGGACTGTCGGGACTGGCGGACGGACTCCTGCTCGCGCGCCGTCTGCTCGAATGGCCCGGGGACCTCGAATGTCAGCCGTTTGCCGGGAGCCCTCAGACCGCCGACGAAGCGATCGTCTCGACCCTCAAGTGGATCGGTCGCGATCTGAACAAGTTGGCTCGGCACGCGCCGATCGCGTTCGAGTCGGGGGGCGGTCCGATCCTCTGGGGTGAGGTCGACACGCGACTGAGCGCCGCGGTATCGGCGGTCGGCTCGGGTCCGATCGACGAACTGCGAACGATCTCGGCGGCTCTCGATTCGTCGATCGAGTCGTGCGACATCGTGATGTCGAAGCTGAAGAAGAAGCTGATCGCCTGGTACGAATCGCGAGGGTCCGAGCCGGACGACTCGGATTTCTCGGGGACGACCGATCTGTCCTACGAGCTGCGAAAGATGCGCGAGTTCATCGACGCGCACGCCGGAGGGCGTCTGGCTCCGGTCGAGGCCGAGCCGGAAGTCGCGGCCGAGGAAGTCGCGACCGGCGTGTCGGTCAGCGTCAGCAGGGGGAGCGGCGGCGGGCGAGCGAGGATGTCGGCGGGCGAACCGCTGGATCGATCCGATGCGTTGGCGGCGATCGAGCGGATCGCGACCTTCTTCGAGAAGCACGAACCGAACTCGCCTGTCCCGATCATGCTCCGCAAGTCGATCCGCTGGGCCAACCTCGGCTTCGGCGAACTGATGAAGGAACTCGTTTCGGACAATCGCGACGCGCTGTCGTCGATCGCCTGGCGCGTCGGCATGTCCGAAGAGTGACACGACCAATCGGTTCGCGATGCACGGGGCGGCATCGCGACGGATGATCGGCGCCCCGAACGGTTCGTGATTCGGACGGAGCGTCCGTCCGAGCGACGAGCAACGCGTTCCGCTGACTCGAGGGGAGTCGTCTCATGTCCAACAGCGCTCAACATCAGAAGAAGATCAAGGATCCGGGACGGATCCACATCACGGCCGACGTCGAGAACAACGGAGCCGAATCGCAGAAGGAACTGCCGTTCGTCGTCGGCGTCGTCGGCGACTACACCGGCGACGGCCGTGAGGGAGAGCCGATCGACAAGTACTCGAAGCGCGAGTTCGTCGAAGTGGTGACCAAGGCGGATCTCGCTTCGGCGCTGCAGAAGACCAAGGCGGGGCTGAGCTTCGAGGTCGACAACGTCGTCGACGGTCAGGGGAACGAGAAGCTGAAGGTCAACCTCGAGTTCAACAGCCTCGAGGACTTCGATCCGGTCCAGGTCGCCCAGCAGATTCCGATGATCGCCGAGCTGCTGCGGAAGCGGCAGGAGCTGTTCGAGCTGAAGCAGCGCGCGGTGCGCAACGAGGAGCTCGGCCCGCTGCTCGACAAGATCGTCAACGAATCCAAGGACTCGCCCGCCGGCGGTGATTCCTGAGGCGTTTCGTGGGGGATCGATTCCGAGTGCTTTCGTCCGAGCCGCTTCCGGTTCGGCCGACGGCGCCCCGACATGACGGCATCCAACGACCGAGGGTGAAGGAGAGCGAACGGTGAGTGCAGAGCAGCAGCGGAGCGGCGAATCGGCGGTTCTCGGCGGAGCGATCCAGTCGCTGCTCGATCAGGCGATCGAGCAGACCGTCGGAGGAAATACGCGGAAGGACAAGGCCGAAGGAATGGTCGGCGTCTTCGTCCAGAGCGTGATGGAACGATCGCGCCGGACCGGCGAGGTGGTCGACGCGAGCTACTCGCGGATCATCGACGACGAGATCAAGCGGATCGACGAGCTGATCTCGCGTCAGCTCAACGAGGTGATGCATCACGCCAAGTTCCAGAAGCTCGAAGGCTCCTGGCGCGGTCTGCACTACCTGTTCGGCAACTCGAACCTCGGCGAGAACCTCCGGCTGAAGATGCTCAATTGCCGTGAGGAAGAGCTGCGGAAGGACTTCAAGGATCTGGCGGACGTCCAGGACAGCCACCTGTTCCAGGAGATCCATCAGCAGGGCTACGGCATCAACGGCGGTGTCCCCTTCGGCGCCCTGGTCGGCGATTTCCAGTTCGGCAGCTCGCCGAAGGATATCGATCTGATCAAGAAGATCTCGAAGGTCGCGGCGATGTCGTTCGCGCCGTTCCTGACCTCCGCTTCGCCGCAGCTCCTCGATTTCGATTCGTGGGATCAGCTGTCGCGCAAGCGTCGTCAGGATCTCGAGGGGACGTTCGTTCCCGATTCGTACATCGAGTGGCGCGCCTTCCGCGAATCCGAGGATGCCCGTTACGTCACGATGTGCCTGCCTCGCACCATGGCCCGTCTTCCCTACGGCAACGACAATCCGGTCGAGAAGTTCGACTACGCCGAGTCCCCTCGCGGCGTCGACGAGCGCGGCAAGGCGTACAACAAGGAGATGGCTCACGACGACTTCTGCTGGATGAACTCCGCGTATGTCCTGGGAGCCAAGCTGACCGACGCCTTCGCTCGCACCGGATGGTGCACCGGCATCCGCGGCTACAAGAACGGCGGTCTCGTCGAGGATCTGCCGACCTACGTCTTCCGTTCGGAAAAGGGAGACATCCGGACCAAGTGCCCGGTCGAAGTCGAGATGCCGGACGATCAGGAAAAGGCGCTCTCGGATCTCGGTTTCCTGCCGCTGGTCTACGAGAAGAACAGCCCGCGGGCGGTCTTTTTCGGCGGTCAGACGGTCCAGAAGCCGAAGCGCTATCCGACCGACCCCAAGGCCGAGGAGAGCGCCGAGCTGTCGGCTCGTCTCCCCTACATCCTCGCGGTCAGCCGGATCGCGCACGTCCTGAAGATCGTCGGCCGCACCTGGATCGGCGCCGAAGCCGATCGCGAGTCGCTCGAGAAGCGGATGAACAACTGGATCAACCAGTTCGTCGGCAACAGCGAGAAGCGACCGCTGCTGGCGGCCAAGGTGGCGGTCGAGGAGATCGAGGGGCGTCCGGGTTCGTTCAACGCCGTCGCGCACGTCGTCCCCAAGATCCAGCTCGAAACGCTGACCGCCAGCATCCGTCTGGTCGCTCGCCTCGACAAGTGATCGTCGTCGATCGCGACTCCGCCGGTGACCAGGCCGGCGGAGTGCGATCGGGAAGGNNGGGAAGGCACGAAGCGTGCCGCACGCGGACGCTTCGTCGTTCCCCCGTTCCCGTCCGACCCAATTCGTTTCGTTCCGGATCGCAAGCGTTCGGAACCGTCCGACGGGAGCTGCCATGGTCGGCGAAGCCCCTCAGAGCCCGCTCGTCGAACGACGCCACGGAGCGGCGAATCGGGACGATCCGTCGCGACTCGCCGATGCCTCGGAGCGCGCTCGGACGATCGCCGAACTGGACGACGCCATCTGGGACCTCGACGATCGGATCGAGCGTCAGCTGAACGAGGTGCTGGCGCACCCGAAGTTCCTCGGGCTTCAGTCGCGCTGGTTCGGCTTGGCGAATCTGGTCGAGCATCGGACCTCGCTCGGCTATCGGGCGCTCAAGGTCAAGTTCCTCGATGCGTCGTGGAACGATCTGATCGCCGATCTGAAGAATGCCGCGGTTCCGGTCGACTCGCAGCTCTGGCATTGGGTCTATCGCTCGGAATACGACACCAACGGAGGCGAACCGTTCGGGCTGATGCTGATCGAGCATCCGATCGGCCGACCCGGTCAGGGACTCACGCCGACCGAACTCCGTTGCCTCGAGAAGCTCGCGACGATCTTCTCCGAGGCGTTCTGTCCGGTGCTGCTGGGGATCGACGGTCGGATGTTCGGCGTCGAGATCGGACGCCTCGACCGACTCTCGGACCGCGATCTTCGCGACTGGTTCGGCCGCGACGAGTTCGCTCGCTGGCGCGAGCTGCGGGCCCGTCCCGAAACTCGGTTCATCGGCCTCGTTCTGCCTCGCATCCGCCTCGATCGACGCCGCTTGGCAGCGGCGGTCGAAGCTGCGGGAACCGGAATCGGAAGAGCCCTGCGGACGTCGCACGACGGGATCTGGGTCGAAGGCTTTCATGCCTTCGCGGCGGTCGTGATGCGGGCCTTCGTTCGGCACGGCTGGTTCGCCGAGCTTCGCGGATTCCGCAACGATGCCGACGATGTCGCGTCGATCCGCAATGCCGAAGCGCGCGAGGGCTCGGATCCGTACGATCACGGCGGACTCGTGCCGCTCCCCCCTGCCCCGCCGCTGCCGACCGAAGTCTATCGCCCCGAGCGAGCCCGGCATGATCCCGGTTCGCGTCGTGCGGTCGAGACGGCGATCGACGAACGGCGGGATGAGGTGCTCGCCGATCTCGGCTTCGTCCCCATCGTCTCGATCGCGGGTGAGAATCGCCTGTTGCTGCTGAGCAACCAGTCGCTCTTCGAACCGCGGGCGATCGGCTCCGAGATGACGGTCGAGCTGCAGATGTCGTCGATGCTCCAGTACACCCTCTGCATCTCGCGCTTCGCTCATCGACTCAAGGGAATGATGCGCCGGCGACTGGGGAGCGGCGTCGATACCGATCGGATCGGCCGAGAACTCGAGAGGTGGCTCTCGCAGTTCGTGCTGAACAACGACATCGCCGATGCCTACGACAAGAGTCGCAAACCGCTGCGGCGCGGAGCGATCTCGATCCGCGAGGCGGGAGGCAAGGGGAACTATGCGGTCGAGCTGACGCGCNNAACGATCAGTACGATCGAGCGGCCGGACAGCTGACCTACGTGACTCGCATTCGGGAGATCGAATGAGCGGATCGATCCTGCCGTCGCTCCTGGATCGTCTTCACTTTCGGGACGATCCGAACTACCTGGGCGGTCAACCGCTGCAGACGCTCGAGCAGTTCCGCAACGCGGTGCGGCGCGATCTCGAGGATCTGCTCAACCTGCGGTGGCGACTGATCGCCGCGCCGCCGGGCTACGATGCGCTCCGCGATTCCCTCTTCACGATCGGCGTTCCCGATCTCTCGATCACGACCGACTTCGAGGAGCGTCATCGGCTGATGCGTCATATCGAAGCACAGATCCGTCGCCACGACCCTCGCTTCGTCGACGTGCAGGTCAAGGAGGACGACCAAGCGGCCGATGCCCGTACGCTTCGGCTGCACATCACCGCCGAGGTGTGGGTCGACCTCGACCGGACCCGCTCCGCGTCGGTCGAACTCGATACCGAACTGCGACTCAGTCGCGAGACCTTCCGGGTGAGGGTCGCCGATCATGACTGAATCGGACGATTCGTTTCTCGACTACTACCTGGCCGAACTCGACTTCCTGCGGGAGTTGGGGCGGGAGTTCGAGAGTCGACATCCGGATCACGCGCGGCATCTGGGGCTGAGCGAACGGAGCGATCCGCACATCGAGCGGCTGATCGAGGCGGTCGCGTTCCTGAACGCACGCACGCGGCGCCGACTGGACGATGACTTCGCCGAAACGGCGGCCGACATGCTCGAGGTGCTGCACCCCGAAGCGGTCCGCCCCTTCCCTCCGGCAACCGTCGTCCGACTTTCGCTCGACAACGGCCAGCCCGATCTGGTCGATGGTCATGAGGTCCCGGCCGGAGCCCGAATGAGGATCTCGGACAGCGCCGGTCGCTCGATGCCGTTCCGCACCTGTTTTCCGGTCCGCGTCCTGCCGCTCCGCACGTCCGAGGTCGAGGTGCAGGGGGTGCCGTTTCGAGGGCTGCCGCGCAGTCGATTCGCCGAAGGGGCGCGATCGGTCGTGCGCCTCGAACTGCGGACCTACAACCCCGCGGGTTCGTTCGCGAAGATCGCCGCGGATCGACTGAGGTTCTTCGTCGACGAAGCTCCGACCGGTCGTTTTCTGGAGCAGCTGCTGAATCGGACGACCGGCATCGCGATCGGCGTGCCGGGGACCGATCTGGCATTCGACCTGCCTGCCGAAGCGACGGTACCGGTCGGCTTCGGCTCGGACGAAGGGATGCTCCCCGCGTCGGCTCGGACCGGATACGGCCTGCGCAACCTGCTCGAGTTCTTCTCGTTTCCCGACAAGTTCCGCTTCGTCGAACTCCGGATTCCCGCCGAGATCCGCCGGCAGCTGACCGGACCGATCGTGACCGTCGCCTGGTTCTCGTCCGCCGAGCATCGGGCCGATCTCAGGCCGCCGAAGCTGATTCTGGGAGCCACGCCGGCGGTCAACCTGTTCGAACCGACCGATCTCTCCAGCGTCCGCATGCGCCCCGGAATCTACGAGCATCGGATCGACCCTCCGGCACGCGAGCGGAGCGAGACGCTCGACGTCTATCGGGTCGACTCGGTGATCGGACGTCGCCGCGGGGCTCGCGATTCGGTCGAGGCGCGATCCGCCTACGGCCATTGGTGGCGACGCGATGCCGAGGCGGCTCCGGTCTATCGCGTCATCCGCCGCGATCGGTTGGACGAGGATCCGCGACGACCGGCGAGCGAGACGTTGCTGACCTTCTCGAACCTCGACGGCTCGTCGATCGATGCCGACTGGACCTTCGACGTTCGTGCGCTCTGGTACGAGCGGAAGATTCCCGAAACGATGCGCGTCGCGACCGGGCTGACCATCGATCGCTTCGACGCGTTGGTCGAGCCGAGCGCGGTGCGAGGGATCTCGCCGGCGATCCAACCGTCTCGCGGCGGCCGGCAGCTGTGGCGACTCGTCTCGTGGTGCACCACCAACCACGTCGCGCTCGTCGACAACGACGGCGAGCCGCTGCGCGAGCTGATGGCGCTGCTCGATCGTCAGGAGGATCGAGCGGCTCAGGAACTGCGACGAAGTCTGGTTCGCGTCGAAAGTCGGCGCGTGATGGAGCCGGATCGCTTGGGGATCGAAGGAGAGCCGGTATCGGGGAGCTGGTGCGTCGGGACCGAGGTCCGCCTGGTCTTCGATGAGGCGGGATTCGAGGGGAGCGGGCAGCTCTTTCAGCTCGCTTCGGTCCTCGAGTCGGTCATGACCGAACAGGCGGCAATCAACTCGTTCGTCCGGACCGAGGCCTGGCTCGACGGAGCCGGCCGTCCGCGACTGTTGGCACGCTGGAGACCGAGGCCCGGATGGCGGCACCTGATCTGAACGACCTGGTCCGTCGGATCGAACGGAGCGACTTCTTTCAGGCGGTCCGTCTGATCGAGCTGCGCGCCCTGATCGAGACGCACGGCGCGTCGACCGGCAACCCGTCGGCGTCGTTCGACGACGGCGTCGGCAACGAAGCGCTCACGAGATCGAACGTGTCGGCAGGGCGAGTCGGCGTCGGACTGAATGCGGGACGGATCGACGATCCGGTCCGCTTCGCGGCCGAGACTTCGGTGCGCTTTCCCGAGACGGCGATCTCGGCCGTCGAAGCCGATCGGGAGCGCCGGATCGTCCGGATGCTCGTCACCTTCTTCGGAACGCATGGTTCGTCGGGAACGCTGCCGCCGTTCTACACCCGGATGATCCAGTCGCTGCCGCGCGACAAGCCGAATCCGCTTCGCGACTTTCTGGATCTGTTCAATCATCGGGCGACTTCGTACTTCTACCGTGCTTGGCGGAAGAGTCGCTACGACGTCGAACGCGAGGCGATCGGCTGGCGCAGCGGGCGACGAGCCCTCGAACATGCCGATCCGTTCTCGGAACGCTTGTTGGCGCTGGTCGGCTGGCGTTCGGCAGCGCTTCGAGCGGCGGAACCGGAGCGATTCCGCGAGCCGGGGGCGTTGCTGCATTTTGCCGGACATCATTCGCGGCCGATCCGCTCCGCGGCGCTGCTGCGACGGATGATCGCGGAGCGCCTGAACGAACGCCCTGAGTCGCACGAGGATTCGGAGGTCCCGACCGACGTCGACCGTACGAACTCGGCGGCGATGGCGTGCGGCATCGTGCAGTGTGCCGGTCGTTGGGAACCGATCGACGACCAGGCTCGCACGCGGATGTCCGCTCATGCTCCGCCGCAACTCGGCGTCTCGACCACGGTGGGTGATCGGGTCTGGATGGCGACGCATCGCTTCGTGGTACGGATCGGCCCGGTCGATTGGGATCGATTTCGCCGGCTGGTGCCGGGAGGCGACCTGTCGGCCAGCGTCGCGCGACTGGCACGCCGCTATGTCCAGGAACCGATCGGTTTCGCGCTCCAGGTCGTGCTGCGACGCGAGGCGCTGGCCGAGCCGGTGACGCGCCTCGGCGGAAACGACCGATCGGAAGACGATCGTCCGACCGGTTCGCGTCTGGGAATCGACTGTTGGCTCGTTTCGCTCCCCCTCCCTGACGATTCGGACGCCCCTGTCTTCGACGAGCGAGCCTGTCTCGGACGCTCGCTCTAGGTCGTCCCCTTCCGGTCCGATCGGCGTTTCGCCCCGAACACGAATTCCCCTCGTTGATCCCTCTCCCTCCCCCCCGCCGCTTCGGCGGGAACGTATCCTGTCGGGCACCTCGATTCGGCGATCTTCGCCGTGCACGGCTCGAAAGCAACTCCGGAGTTCCTCATGGCTCAGCTCAGCTTGAAGGCGATGGTCGCGAAGCTCGATTCGACGTGCCGCAAGGCGCTCGAGGACGCGCTGGGAGCCTGCATGTCGCGGACGCACTATCACGTCGAGGTGGAGCACTGGTTCACGAAGCTGCTGGACGTCGACGACAGCGACATCGTCCGGATCCTCGGACACTTCGGCGTCGATCGGAGTCTGGTGCACGGCGTCCTCACCGACTCGCTCGACACCTTCAAGACGGGGAACGGACGACCGCCCGGCTTCGGCGAGACGGTGGTCGACCTGTTCGAACAGGCGTGGTTGGTCGGCAGCGTCGACTTCGAACAGTCGACGATCCGGTCGGGCTTCCTGCTGATCGCGCTGCTCGGAGGCGAGAAGCCGTGGCAGAAGGCGTATCGCGCGCTGCCGATCTGGTCGCGTCTGTCGGTCGAGAAGCTTCGCAAGGACTTCCACGCGATCTGCGCCGGCTCGGTCGAGGACGTCGCCGCTCGGAAACTCGCGTCGGAACCGGGGCCGATCAAGTCGGTCGCCGGAAGCGCGACACCGAACCTCGATCAGTTCGCCGCCGATCTGACTCGCAATGCCCGCGAGGGGCGAATCGATCCGGTCTTCGGCCGCGACGACGAGATTCGGCAGATCATCGACATCCTGATGCGCCGGCGGCAGAACAACCCGATCATCGTCGGCGAGGCGGGGGTCGGAAAGACGGCGATCGTCGAAGGGCTGGCGCTGAAGATCGTCGCGGGTGACGTTCCCGAGCCGCTGCGCAACGTTTCGATCCGCTCGCTCGATCTGGCGCTGCTGCAGGCGGGGGCCGGAGTGCGCGGCGAGTTCGAGAATCGACTCAAGGGAGTCATTGCCGAGATCGCATCGGCTCCGCAGCCGATCATCCTGTTCATCGACGAGGNNGGGGGGGGCAGCGGGCCAAGGGGATGCCGCAAACCTGCTGAAGCCGGCCCTTGCGCGAGGCGAACTCCGGACGATCGCGGCGACGACTTGGGACGAATACCAGCAGCACTTCGAGAAGGATGCGGCTCTCTCGCGACGGTTCCAGGTGGTCCGGTGCGAAGAGCCGACCGAGAAGGTCGCGGTCGAGATGCTCCGCGGACTGCTCGGAACGCTCGAGAAGCATCACGGCGTGGCGATCCTGAACGAAGCGGTCGAGGATGCGGTCCGGCTGTCGACGCGCTAC
This sequence comes from Planctomycetaceae bacterium, assembly GCA_003455945.1. Taxonomy (GTDB): domain Bacteria; phylum Planctomycetota; class Planctomycetia; order Pirellulales; family Pirellulaceae; genus UBA11682. The sequence goes on along the minus strand of DMPQ01000210.1, from coordinate 1,613 downwards.
ATCTCGGGACGTCAGCTTCCGGACAAGGCGGTTTCGCTCCTCGACACCACCTGCGCCCGGATCCGACTGAGTCAGTCGACCGTCCCTCCGGTGCTCGACGATCGCCGCCGGCGCCTCGAACAACTCGCCCGAGCCGAAGGGATCTTCGAGCGCGAGACGGTCAACGGAGCCGAGCATTCGGAGCGGATCGAGGAGATTCGCGAGGAGCGGGCGCGACTGGAATCGGAGATCGCGGACCTCGAAAAGCGTTGGGCCGAGGAGCAGCGGTTCGCCGGCAAGATCCGGCGCCTGCGCGGCATCGAACCGGGAGTCGGTCTCGCGAAGCCGGCTTCCGACTCGGGCGACGCCTCGTCCGNNTCGCCGATGCCGCTCCCGCCGCAGCACCCGAGACCGCGGCGCCGAGCGACGATGACGATCTGCCGAACGATCTCCCCTCACTGCGCAAGCGACTGAAGGAACTGCAGGGAGAGAACCCGCTGGTCCATGACTGTTGCGACGGAGCGGCGATCGCCGAGACGGTCGCGAACTGGACCGGGATTCCGGTCGGCCGGATGATGGGAGACGAGTTCCGCACGCTCCAGAATCTCGAGACCCTGCTCGAACAGTCGGTCGTCGGCCAGTCGCACGCGATCGCCGCGATCTCGCGCAGCATCCGCACGAGTCGCGCGAAGCTGACCGATCCGAACAAGCCGGTCGGCGTCTTTCTGCTCGCCGGCACCAGCGGCGTCGGCAAGACCGAAACGGCGATCAGCCTGACCGAACTGCTCTACGGCGGCGAGCAGAACATGACGGTCATCAACATGTCGGAGTTCAAGGAGGAGCATAAGGTCTCGCTCCTCATGGGACCTCCGCCCGGTTACGTCGGCTTCGAGCAGGGAGGTGTGCTGACCGAGGCGGTGCGGCGNNATCATCATGACGACCAATGCCGGGACCGACTTCATCAAGCGTGCTTGTGCCGATCCGACTCGGCTCCCCACCGCCGAAGAGTTCGCTCAGGCGGTCTACCCCGAGCTGCTCAAGACGTTCAAGCCGGCGTTNNNNCTGGGGCGAGTCACGATCATTCCGTACTATCCGCTCTCGGACGAGATCATGAAGCGGATCGTCCGGTTGAAGCTCGACAAGATCGGTCGCCGCGTGAAGGAGAACCACAAGGCGGTCTTCCGGTACGAGGAGGCGGTGGTCGAGACGATCGCGTCGCGTTGCACCGAGGTCGATACCGGGGCGCGCAACGTCGACAAGATCCTCAACAAGACCGTTCTGCCGGAACTCTCGGCCGAATGCCTGGCGATGATGGGGACCGGCCAGGAACTCGGCGAGGTGCACATCCGCGTCAACGAGGACGAGACGTTCGCCTACGAGCTGACTCCGCGCGTCGCGGCTCGCTGAGAGGCATCGCTCGGACGTGTCCCGAGGCCACGAAGCTCGTCGTCGTGCGACCGACCTCG
>DMPQ01000210.1:0-144 GCA_003455945.1 Planctomycetaceae bacterium | reverse complement strand
GCTCGTCCCGAGCCGAGGGCGTGAGATGGTGACGCCGTCCGAGCTGCAAAGTGTCTCGAATGCTCACTGTCGCTCGGCCGCGCGTCGGGGACGACGCGGGCCCACGTCCAGGCTGGGCTGCTGACGTGGGCCCGGCCACTCCGT
>DMPQ01000491.1:928-8483 GCA_003455945.1 Planctomycetaceae bacterium | reverse complement strand
GCCGACTCGAACCGCCGCGATCGCCGACCGTACGCTGATCGTTCCGAGCGGTCGCGACCTCGAACTGCTCACCTACCTGCGGCTGCTGATCAAGGGAATCGATCCCGCATCGACTCCGGAGTGGCTCGACGGCGACGCCGCTCGGCAGCTGGCGTCCGATCTGAAGGGAGCCAAGAGCAGCATCGTCTACTTCGGCCTCGGACTGACTCGGCATCGCGCGTCGCATCTGACGATCGAGACGCTGTTGCGATTGGTGACCGAGCTGAACGATCACTCGCGAGCCTATGCGCGGCGCTTGCGGATCCCCGGCGACATCGCCGGAGCGGACAGCGTGCTCTGTTGGCAGACCGGCTTTCCGTTCAGCGTCAACTTGGCGCTCGGTTATCCGCGCTATTCACCGGGGGAGTATTCGGCCGAAGAGCTGATGCTGCGAGGCGAAACCGATGCGGTGCTGCTGATCGGCAGCGAGTCGGTGTCGCGTCTTTCGTCCGCCGCCACCGAACGGATGAAACGTCTGCCGACGATCGTGCTCGACCCGCCGAGCGCCTCGCCGCTCTCCTGGGCGACCGTCATGATCGCGACAGCGACCTACGGCGTGCACGAACCGGGTACGGCCTATCGAATGGATGAGACGCCGATCCGATTGCGATCATTTCTTCCCGGCGGCGGCCCGACCGATCGCTCGGTCCTGGAATCNNCGCCTCCGTGCCTCCCAGCCCGCGGCATCACGTTTCCGCGCGAACGCTCCGGAGTCGCTGAGTCTTTCGACCGGGTAGATCTCAAAGGAGGGAATCGGTCGCGCGACGTCGATCCGCCGTGGCCTTCAATCGATCGACGGCGGAGGCGTGCCTTCGGCCGAGAGCCAGGCGCCGAGGGCGATGCCGAGTGCGACGGCACTCAGGCCGAATCCCAGATTCGCGGCGACGTTCGCCAAGGCGGTCCCCCAGGCTCCCTGCTGCAGACGCGAGACCGTGTCCATGCCGAAGGTCGAGAAGGTGGTCAGTCCGCCGAGCACGCCGACCGAAAGCATCAGTCGCGTCGAGTCGCCGACCCANNCCCGATCGCCAAGCAACCGGCGACGTTCACGATCAGCGTTCCGTAAGGAAACCGCTCGCCCCACCAACCGGTCGCTGCAACGGTCGTCACGTAGCGAGCCATCGCACCGCACGCTCCACCCAGACCGACCAGCAGCAACTGACTCCAGCTCGGCACGTTCATCCGATCGCTCCGTCGATCCGCTCGAACTCGATCTCGGCGTAGGGCTGCAGACCGTCATCCATCNNCTCGCGACCCGTACGGCGAAAACCGTACCGACCGAAGAAGCGATGCGCCCGCGCGAATCGACTGTCGGACCAGAACGCGATCCGCCTCCATCCCTTGGCGGCTGCCGCATCGATCGCCCACGCCATCAACGCATCGCCCGCTCCCGTTCCGCGCAGCGAGCGATCCAGATACAGGCGCCGGAAGGTTCCTTCCCGAGAGCCGGTCGGCAGGATCGCGTGACTCCCGACCACGCGCTCGGAGCCGTCGGTTCGGTCCTCTTGCACAAGCACGACCATGGCTCCGCCGCGCACGTCGTAGCTGAGGATCGGGTCGAGCAGATCCGCCTCGGCGCCGTCCAGATTCACGGCATCGTCGTACTCGCGATAGACGCGGTCGATGAGCGCGATGATCGCCGGTGCATCGGCCGCCTGCACCGGTCGTATTCGCCGACCTGCCGTCGTCTCGTTCGCCGCCGCAGCGCCGTCCGCATCGCTCTCGGTTCCGAGGCCGCTCAACGGAGTGCCGCCTGAGCCGCCTGCTGAGCGAGGGGCTTCGTCGGAAAGAGATCGACGGTCACCTGAGTCGTCGCCAGTTCGGCCGGCGAGAGTTGCGAGCCGAGCTGCGCGCGGAACTTCGTCACCTCGGCCGGACTCGGCGTGACGATCGACATCAGTCGATTGCCGACCCGAGCCAGCACGACGTAGTGCGGCTGGTTTTCGATCGGATCGACGTACGGCAGCTTCGACACGCGGCGGATCATCTCGGTCTCGAGCGCCGCCAGATCGTCGCCGAAATGCCTCGTGAACCGAGCGAGCTGCTCGTCGCCGCTCTCTCCTTCCAGCGGCCGACTCTCGCGAGCCAACTCGCGCAGATACTCGAAGAACTCGTTCGGCCGATGCTTGGCCAGGAAGTAGGTCAGCGCCCAGGCCGCCGCGTACCCGTTGCTGTCGAGCGTCTCGGCCGTCACCGTCCGCCGGATCAGGTCGCCGTTACCGAAGTTCGCCCCCGGCTCCTTCGACTGTTCGATCAGGTTGTGCAGTCGAAGGTCATTGACCAGTCCGACTCCCTTCCAGCGGATCCCGCGGCCGATATCGGTCGGCGAGAAATACTCGGGGATCCCTTCGCTGACCCACGGCGCCCAGCGCCCCAGTCGCGGCTGGACGCCGATGTTGTGCAGGACCTGATGAACCCCTTCGTGAGCGACGGTCGAGATCGCCTGCTTCACGGCGATCGTCGGAGCGACTTCGGCCAGCTTCGAGCGCTCGTACATCAGCACCTGATTCGAGATGCCGTTGTAGTAGGCGATCACCCCTTCGGGCATCTGGCGATAGGTCTGGAACTCGTCCTCGGTCGCGAACATCACGACGACCAACGGCACCTCGGCCTCATGCACCGCAAGCCCTTGTTTTTCGCAGTAGCTGACGAGCTTCGGATACATCGACTCGAGAATCCGACTCGTGCCGGTCGCGAACTCTTCGCTCGCGTTGTAGACGAACAGATAGCGGCGAGTCTTCTTGACCTTGAAGCCGCGAAACGTCTCGGTCACCAACCGCTCCGCGAGCGCACCGACCTCCACCGGCTCGAAGGGCCGATCGGTCGGCGTGATCTCGTTCGCCGTGACGCTGGTCAGTCGCCCGGACGGTAGCATGACGATCCGTCGCTCGCCGCTTTCGAACTGCAGCTTGCCGACGACCGGCGTTCCGTTCTCGTCGGCGACCAGCACCGTCCGGTCTTCGCCCGGGACCAGATCGACTCCCGGAGTGATCAACAGGCCGAGATCGCGCGGATCGGCTTGCGGCGCCAGCGTATCCTGTGCGACGACGATCGCCGGTCCGCCGACCAGCCAGAGACTCATCAGTAGAGTCAGCGACCGGAGGAGAATCGCCGAGGCGAACGGTCGATCGGCATCGCGAGACGGCGCGGCCATGCGAAGGGCCTGTCGCGACCGGTGCCGATCGCTCGACCTTCGCGGAGCTGGGCGGGCAAGACGAGCGAACATCGAGGGCGCTCCGAGCGTGGGGCGAACGGCAGTCCCGCCGCGATCGATCACGGCCGCTGCTCGGCGGCCATCGAGATCGACCTTCTCAGTCTAACCGATCGATGTCGGGATTCGAGCAGCGCCGCGGACTCGGGAGGTTGCCGCGGCGCGTCGGACTGCCGCTCGCGTCGCCGTGCGATCCCCGCTCCCCCTGCCGCGCTCGATTCGACTATTCTCGCGGAGTGCGGTCGCCCATCGAGTGTCGTTTCTCGGTATGGCTGTCCGCTCCCTCCTTCGCGACCACCCATGTCGACTCCTGCCGACCCTTCCGATCTTTCGCGCCCTCGGCTTGCGCCGTTGCCGATCCTTCTCGATTCGGGGCCGGTCGTCGTCGTCGACAAGCCGGGAGGGCTGCTGACTCAGGGACCGCCGGGGATCGACAGTGTCGAGGCGCGGTTGCGGGAGCGTTTCGCGTCCGAGCAACCGGCTTCCGATCGGAAGCCCTATGTCGGCGTACCGCATCGTCTGGACCGTCCGGCGTCGGGAGCGATGGTGATGCTTCGCCATCCGAAACCGACTCGGAAGGTCGCGGAGCAGTTCGAGCACCGGAGCGTCGAGAAGACCTACTGGGCGATCGTGGCGGGGAACGTGCCGGACGACGTCGGGCGCTGGTCGGACTACATGCGCAAGGTGCCCGACGAGGCGCGCAGCGAGATCACGGCTGCGGACCATCCGGACGCCCAGTACGCCTTGCTCGCGTATCGCGTGCTCGACCGGAGCGACGATGCGACCTGGCTCGAAATCCGCCTGGAAACCGGCCGGACGCATCAGATCCGCCTGCAATGCGGCTCCCGCGGCTTTCCGATCCTGGGGGACGAACAGTACGGATCGACGAGTCCGTTCGGCCCCGCTTCGGATGACCCTCGATCCCGCTGGATCGCCTTGCATGCCCGTCGATTGGCGTTCGAGCATCCGACCGAGCGACGGCCGATCGCGATCGAGGCGCCGTTGTTCGCCGCTTGGCGACCGCCTCTTGCTCGGTTCCCGAGGATGTCCGAGCTGCTGGCGTCCGAAGCGTCGCTCGGCGATGACGGCTAGGCGTCGTCCCCGGTTCAGCGGCAACGGCGAACGGTGATGGTTCGGCCGGATCGGCGTTCGGCGGTGACCTTGCCGAGAACGCTGTCGGCGTCCGGTACCGCACGGATTCGGATCGGTTCGCTCTGTCGTCTCGGCTGACGGAGCGGTAGAATCCCGGGATTCGCCCTTCGTCAGGTGGATCGCGACGGATGCGGTCGGTCGCATACGGACCGCCGTCGCATCGGGACCGAGGTCGAAATGGCGTCGTCCTGCTCGCCTCACTGCCGCTCGTCCGATCGCTCGGAGCAGCCGGCAGCCCGCCTCGAACGAAGAATGACGGCCGACCCTGCGAGCGGTTCTTCCGTCCCCTTCCTCTCCTTGGAGTTCCGATCCATGTTCGTCCGTCCCGTCGGCGTCCTGGCGGCGTCGCTGTTGTTCCTTTCCGGTTTCGCTTTCGAGGTGCGGGGGCAGCAGGCTCCGGCTACGGAGGATCTCCCCCTGAACACGGTCAACGAGAAGGCCAGCTACATCATCGGTTTCGACATCGGGTCGAACATCAAGGCCCAAGGGCTCACCCTGCAGGTCGCTCAGCTGCTGCGCGGCATGGCCGAGGCGCTCGAGGGGAAGGAAAGCCGCTTCCAGCCGGCTCAGGTCCAGGAAGTGATGACCGAGTTCGAGACGGTCGCTCGGGCCGAGATGGAAGCCAAGATGAAGGAAGAGGCCGAGCGCAATCTGCGTGAAGGCCAGGAGTTCCTCAAGGCGAACGCCCTTGTCGAAGGCGTGAAGGTCCTCGAGAGCGGTCTGCAGTACCAGGTGATCGCCGCCGGTAACGGCCCCTCGCCGACCGCCGAAGACACCGTCCGCACGCACTACCACGGCACGCTGATCAACGGCGAAGTCTTCGACAGCTCGGTCGAGCGCGGCGAACCGGCGACCTTCCCGGTCGGCGGCGTCATCCGCGGTTGGGTCGAGGCGCTGCAGAAGATGAAGGTCGGCGACAAGTGGAAGATCTTCGTGCCGAGCGAGCTCGCTTACGGTCCCGAAGGGGCTCGCGGAGCGATCGGCCCGAATCAGGTCCTGATCTTCGAGATCGAACTGCTCGAAATCGTCAAGTGATTCCGAGCGTCGGGAAGACCGAGTCGAACCGCAATGACGGAGCGACTCGGTTCCCGCACCGGTCCGTGCCGAAGACGCTCGGCAGTCTCGCCCGCGTCTTCGGCCGACCGATCGCGAACGACATCGAGTCGCGCGGTCGGGCAACGTAAGCGAGCGGTTCGGCGACCGGCAACCTGCCGACCGCTCCGACCGGATCCCGTTCTCCGACGCGCGGATCGACGTCCCTCCGACGAGATGCCCTGCCGGTGATCGTCCTTCGGCCCTTTCTGAATACCGACGTCGGTCGGCTGGCCGAGCTGTGGCGGAATCTGCCGCCGCTGCGCGGACGGTTCGCGGCGATGACGCCGCTGATGCTCGAGCGCTACGTTCTCGCCAAGCCGTATTTCGATCGGCATGGTCTGATCGTCGCCGACGACGGCGAGCACTGCGTCGGTTTCGTTCATGCCGGCTTCGGTCCTGCTCACGATTTCGATCGTCTGGGGACCGAATGCGGCTCGATCTTCGGCGCCTTCGTCGAACCTCGCGACGATGCCGAGACGATCGCCGATCGCCTGCTGGCGGCGGCCGAAGCGTATCTGCGCCAGGCGGGGGCAGTCCGAGTCATCGCCGGAGGGGTCTTTCCGAACATTCCGTTCTATCTGGGCTTCTACGGCGGAAGTCGCCTGCCGGGGATTCTCGCGGAGGATCAATTCCAGATCGAACGCTTCGCTCGCGCGGGGTTCGTCGAGTCGGATCGGGTGCGGATCCTGCAGATGCGACTGGCCGACTTTCGTCCGCCGGTCAATCGCAAGCAACTGGCCAATCGCCGCTCGCATCAGGTCACCGCGTCGTTCGACCCGGCGGCCGACTCGTGGTGGGAAGCGTGCACGCTCGGTTGGTCCGATCGGACTCGGTTCCATCTGATCGACAAGGACTCCGGAGCCCCTTGGGGGCAGGTCACCTTCTGGGACATGGAACCATTGGCGAGCGGCTGGGGGCTCCGTTGCATGGGGCTGTACGACCTGCGCATCGACGATTCNNTCGAAGCGCCGCGAAGGGCGGGCGACCTATCTGGTCGGCGAGTCGCTGCGGCAGCTGGCGGCCAAGGGGACGGCGCTGGTCGAGGTGCAGATCTCGCAGCAGGATCCGGCGACGCTGACGCTGTTCGAGAAGCTCGGCTTCCGCACCGTCGGCGAAGGGCTGCGTCTCGAAAAACGCTGATCGGGGAACGCTGATTTCCCGAGTCGCGATCGCGAACGAACTCGTCCCGCTGAAGGTCATGCTCCATGCCGCTTCGCCCGATCACCGACTGCCGGATCCTGCTCACCGGCGCCTCGTCGGGCATCGGAGCGGCGTTGGCCGAGGAGTTGGCGGCGGGAGGCGGTGACCTGATCGTCACGGCGCGGCGTCACGAGCCGCTCGAACGTCTCGCCGCTCGGCATCCGGGCAGGGTCGAGGCGATTCCGGGAGACGTGACCGATCCGGCGCATCGAGCCGCCTTGCTGGAGGCGGCCGGACGCCGCTGGGGAGCGCTCGACCTGCTGGTCAACAACGCCGGGATCGGCGCGATGGGAGCGTTCGTCGATGCCGATCCCTCTCGGCTGAGAAAGGTCTTCGAGACGAACTTCTTCGCGCCGGCCGAGCTCGCTCGCGGCGCCTTTCCGCTGTTGTCGGCCGGCCGACGCCCGGCCGTCATGAACGTCTCGAGCGTTCTGGCTCATCGAGCCGTGCCTTGGAAGAGCGAGTACTGCGCCAGCAAGTTCGCGCTGCACGGTCTGAGCGATGCGCTGCGAGCCGAGTGGAAGCGATCGGGAATCGATGTGGTGCTCGTCAGTCCGAGCACGACCGACAGCGAGTTCTTCGATGCGGCGATCGAAGACACGATGGGACGACGCTGGAAGGGGCGCCGCGCCATGCCGACGACTCGCGTCGCCCGCGAATCGATCCGCGCGTGGCAACGCGGACGTCATGAGGCGTTCGTCAGTCGCTCGGGGCGACTGCTGGTCTGGCTCGATCGCCTCTGGCCGAGTCTCGCGGACCGAATGGTCGCACGGTACGGTTGAGCGAGCGGGGCTCGAGCGAGTGCCGCGTCCGGCAGCAACCCGACGAGGCACGGAGGCGCCGAGTGAGACGCCGAGGGAA
>DMPQ01000491.1:0-820 GCA_003455945.1 Planctomycetaceae bacterium | reverse complement strand
ACGTGCGTGAACGACTCGTCGGCCATCAGAAAGACCGTGTCGATTTCGGGATCGAGTTGCCGGTTGGCGATCATCATCGTGAACTCGCCGGCGATGTCGGTCAGAGGGCGGAGTCCGCGGACCATGATCCGCGCCCCGAGACTCCGGACGAAATCGACCGCCAGCCCCTCGAACGTCCGCACCTCGACGTTCGGCAGATGACGCGTCACGCGCTCGATCAGTTCGACTCGTTCCGCCGGCGTGAACGACGACGTCTTGTCGACATTGATGCCGACGGCGACGACCAGACGATCGAACAGTCGCGACGACCGCTCGATCACGCTCACATGACCGAGCGTGACCGGATCGAAACTGCCGGTGTAGACCGCGGTGCGGACCGATCCGAGAGGACTCGCCACCGGCATGACTCCCGAAGAACCAATCGCTCGACGAACGGACCGATCAGGCCTGACCGGCTCGAGCGGCCATGAACGCCTTGAGCTTCTGCGAGCGGATCAGATAGATCAGCGCCACCAGATACATCGCGATGATCGCTGCGACGAAACCGATGCTGACGAGGGTACCGAACCAGAAAGAGCCCTTTTGGAAGGCTTCCATCGCCCGGAGCTGTTCGGCCGGAGCCCCGCCGTCGCGAAGCGCCTGCATCTGCACATCGGATGAGATTACGTTGAAGTAGATGCCCCAGGCGGAGCCGACGATGTTGTTCAGGATCGACAGGACCATCGCCCCCTGCAGCATCACCACGGACGAGACCGCCTTGCGGACACCGGCGATGCCTCCGACGAACAGGGCGAGCGAGGTGATGAGCGACAGGACGAGG
>DMPQ01000022.1 GCA_003455945.1 Planctomycetaceae bacterium | reverse complement strand
TGACGGGGAGCGAGCGGCGGTGCCGTTACCCGCCGCACCCCCGATCGCCCCTCCCGCGGCCCCCCCGATCGCGATCGGCGCAGTCGATACGGCCGAGTCGGACGAGGGGACCGGTATTCCGGCGAGCGAGCGGCGCGGCGAGTCGGAAGCGGGCGTGTCGCCGGCGCGACCGAGCGATCCGCTCTCGCCGGTTCNNCGCTTGACCGACCGGCGGGAACGGAGCGACGATGCGACCGGTCGTACGCTGTTCCCCCTCCCCTTCGCCTTTCGGATCCTCGCCTCGATGGACCGATCGATCGTGCTCGCCAGCGGCTCCCCAAGACGTCGCGACCTACTCGCGGAACATGGGTATCGGTTTCGAGTCGAGGTTCCCGACGACTCGGCCGAGAGCGGCCTGTGCGGCGCCGAGGCTCCGGATCGGTTCGCGATTCGGATGGCGCGGCAGAAGGCCGAGAATGTCGCTCGCCGACACGCGTCGGGGCTCTTTCTGGGTTGCGATACGATCGTCGTCTGCGGCGGTGCGATTCTCGGCAAGCCGCGCGACGAAGCGGACGCGCGGCGCATCCTGACGTTGCTGCGCGGCCGCGAACACGACGTCATCAGCGGCGTCTGTCTGTGGCAGCGTCCCGAGGATCGAGTCGTCACGGCCTGTGACGTGACCCGTCTGGTGATGGACGACGTGACCGACGCACANNCTCGACGACTATCTGCTGACCGACCTCTGGTGCGGCAAGGCGGGAGCGTTCGGCTACCAGGACGGACTCGATTGGGTCCATGTCGTCCGCGGGAGCGAATCGAACGTCGTCGGTCTGCCGATGGAACTGCTCGCGCGACTGCTGAGCGAAACCGACGCGCCGTAGGCGTCGTCGTCCGCAACGTTTCACTCGGCCCGAGGCCGGCACCCAGGCATCGGCACCCGAGCAGCGGCCCCCGAGCCCAAGCGGCCAAGAAACGCGAACGGACCGGGCAAGTCGTTCGACTTGTCCGGTCCGATGCGTGTTGCGATCAGGAGCGCCGGGAAGCAGAGGTCGGCCGATCAGCCCCCTCGCCCACCGCGTCCTCCCCCTTGGCCGCCACGTCCGCCTCGGTTGCCGCCGCCACCGCCGCCGGGGATCTGGAAGCCACCCATTCCTCCGCCGGGAAAGCCACCACCGCCGCCGAAGCCGCCGCCTCCCCGATTACCGCCGCCGAAGCCACCTCCGCCCGGGAAACCGCCGCCGCCGAAGCCTCCGCCACCCGGGAAGCCGCCGCCCATGTTCCCGCCGCGCATCATCTGCTGCAGCGCCTGCTGGCGAGCCTGAGCGCTGTTGGCGTTCGCGCCGGTCGTCCCTCCGGTCGTCGGTACCTGGAAGATCGTCATCAGGCTCTCGCGGAGCAGCTGAGGATTGACCGAGTTCGGAAGCTGGATGATCTCCATGTACTCGTTCTTGGCCACTTCGGGGCGATCGATCGTCTCGACGATCGCCAGCACGCGCTGATACAGATAGTCGGGACCGGTCACGATCAGCGATCCGGAGACCGGCTCGACCGACACGGCGATCTTCAGCGTTTCGACGTCGGCTCCACCGCCGCCGCCGCCACCACCGCCCCGACCTCCGCGTCCCCCTCGACCTCCCATCAGCTGCTGCAGGAACTGCTGCTGCATTTGCATCGCCTGGGCCTGAGGATTCGCGTTCTCGCTCCCTCCGCTCTTCACGAAGTCGGCGAGCTGTTCCTTGACGATCGCGGCGACCTGCTCGACAGGCAGGTAGCGGACCGGAATCAGGTAGGTCTTTCCTTCGAGCTCGGGCGGGACCGGCGGCTCTTCCTGATCCAGATACTCGAGCAGCTCCTCGATCAGTTCGAGGTCGGTCGAGTTCGCCTGGACGATCAGGGCGTTGAGCTTCGGATCGGCGACCATGCCGACATCACCGGTCGTTTCGAGATACATCGAGCTGCTGCCGCTGCTCGAACTCCCGCCGCCCCCGAGGGCGGCGCTCATGATGTCCCCCGCCGGGCCACCCATCATGTTGCCGAGCATGCCGGGGATCATCCCCCCGAGTCCGCCGCCGCCGCTCGACCCGCCGCTCAGTCCGAGCATCTCGGAGAGCAGCTGCTGCGCTTCGGCCGCCTTGCGGTTCTTCAGGTAGTAGACGGTCGGAGCGGGAACCGATTCGTCGAGCGATGCCGACTCGCGGAGCAGGTCCTCGAGTTCGTCGAGCGCGTCGAGGTCGTCCGAGCGGATGATCAGTCCGTACGGCGTCTGTTCGATGATGATCTCGGCTCCCGGCACGCTCGGACGCACAGGGGTCGCCGGTTCTTCGTCACCGGTCGGATCGGCGGTCGGAGCCGGATCGTCGCTTCCGGCGGGCTCCTGAACCGGAGCGCTCACCAGGAACGTTCCGTTCGGAAGTCGCGCGGCCGAGGGGTCGTTGTCGTCGTCGTCGAACGGCCGGTCATCGTCCGGCTCCGAGCGCTCGGGGCGCGGGAAATCGGGTTCGGGAAAGTCGCGATCGTTCGGCTCCGGAAAGCCCCCTTCGGGCAGATTCGGCAGAAGGGCTCGCATGTCGATCGTGCCGGGAACGTTCGGCGCCGCGCCGCTGCCTTCGGTGTCACCGCGCCGACGCGTTCCGTTGCGGTCGATCAGACGCGGCGCTTCTCCACCGACCACCTTGAAGTTCAGACGATTGCCTCGTTCGAGCGACGGCCAGAGGGCCTGAGCCCGATCGACTGCCGCTCGGGCCGAATCGCCGGTCAGCGGCAGGATGCGGGCGCTGGAGCGATAGCCGTCATTGGCTCGCGGCGGGTCGATGCTCTCGATGAATCGCGTGATCTCCTCGACCTGCGCCTTGGAGCCGCGGATGACCAGACGATTGCGGAGCGGATCGACGACCACCTTGGGACCGTACGACGGAGTCGCCGCGTCGGTGGCCGACGCTTCGACGATGCCGAACGTCTCCTTCAGCATGTCGAGCAGATCTTCCGGGTCGTAGTCGCGCAGATCGACGACGCCGAAGTCCATCGAGTCGCTCATTTCCTGAACGATCGACTCGGCCAACGCATGATCGGCCGGCCGACCCCAGACGAGAATCGACTGCGATTCCTGAGCGAGCTCGGCGCGAATGTCGGGATGGCGGTTGGCCAGGAGAACCTTCAGCACCTTGACGGCCGACTGAGGGTCCTGACGAACGATGAAGGTCTTCAGCGTGAAGACATCCTCCGCGCGATCGGCGGTCGTCGGCATCGCCTGATCGGCCACCTGCAGCAGCTGCATCAGCTGCTCGATCCGATCCTCCTCGCCGCGATAGTACAGTCGCAGGCCGAGGGTGTCGGGCGAGAGCCAGATCGTGCCGTCTTCGTCCGAGAACTGATCGTCGGGAATCTTGAACAGCGAGCGGGCGAGCACCATCGCCTCGTCCGCCGTGATCACCTCGAGCGAGATCGCCTGAACCGGCTGCTTCTGGCTGCGGGCTCGCGTCTCGGCATCCTCGACCAGGGTCCGGATCGACCGCAGATTGCCGACCGTCTCGCGGACGACCAGCTGATTGGCCAGTCGGACGGCGATCGCGCGGCCGTAGTTCCGATCGACCAGGTCGCGCACTTCGGGCTGCAGGTCATCGGCTCGCGCGAACTCGAGCGAAAAGACGCAGTTGACGATCTCGTAGCGACCGCGAAGGTCGAGCTCGCTCGGGTCGACGTTCGGAATCAGCTGCTCGGGGATCCGTTCGAGGTCGACCACCATCAGCTGGCGGTCGTTGCGAACCAGCGTCACTCCCTTGAGCATCAGGACGTTGTTGAGCAGGTCGATCCCTTCGGCGACCGAGTATTCGCGCTCGTCCTGATAGTTGAACGAACCTTCCGGAAGCGTCGTCTCGAGCTGCAGCGACAGCTGAGCCTGTTCGGCGAACCAGCCGATCAGTTCGTCCCAGTCCATCTTGCCGAACGAAAACGCGATCTTCGGTTCGCCGGTCGCGCTCGACGGCGCATCGGCCGACGGAGTCGCGGCCACCGGAGCGGCAGGCGTCACGGCGCTCGACGGCGGTTCGATCTCGGGAAGTTCACCCGGGACTTCGAGCGAGAGGACTCGCCACGCCGCGAGCTGACTGGGAGACAAGATCTTCTGCAGCGCCAGCCCGATGCGAGCGTCGAGCACGCGGGTATTGAGACCCGGAGTCGCATCGACCTCGGACTTGCGCTGATCGAGCAGCGTCGCGATCGCTTCCTGCTGACCGATCGACAGCTTCAGCCGATCGGCGACGCCGTCATCGGCAAGCGCCACCAGTCCCTCGCTGGCCGAACCGGCCAGATCGAGCAGCACCGCCTGTTCGGTCTTCAGCAGCCGGCCGAGCTGCTGGTTCGACTCGGCGACGAATTGGCCGATCGCATCCAGACGAGCCGCCGGGTCCTGCGGGCCGTCGGACGACAGGAGCTGCGCCGCCGCCTCGAGCCGGGCTCCCTTCCAGGTCGCGAACGCTTCCTTCTGAGCGGCATCGAGACCGATCAGCGAGACCGCGTTCGGCTGGTCCAGCAGCCGAGCGGCTCCCAGCAGATCGACCGGTTCCTGGGCCCCCGCCGTCGGAATCCCGAACGGAGCGCACCCGAGAATCGCCACGCAGAGCCATCGTCGAACGGAAAGTTTCATCAGGAATCTCGATTCGAAGTCATCCGGCTACGGTCATCTCGATCAGGGGGCGAGGGTCCTTCGCCGCGTCGATCGAGGTCGGTCCCGAACGGGTCGGAAAGCTCGGCAAGAGCGGCTCCCCTGATCGTCGGAGGTCGGCTCATGAGGGACCGACGGTTTCCACTCTAGTCCAACGGTTTTCCACACCCAACGTCTACCCCGATCGGGATGCCGGAAATCACGAACGGATTCTTTCCCGGGAATCACGATCGTCGGAGACGTCGCGCTCCTCCCGCGGATTCCGCGAATTCGCTGGTCAGGAGCGGCGCATCCTCGGGCTTCGCCCCGCTCGAAAACCCCGAGAATCCTCGCCGACATCGATCGATTCCCCAGGGAGAACGCTCCGTTCGGCTTCCGATCGCGCCGCAGGATACGCTCCCTTCGCCGGGCCCCCCGACGAACCCCCATCTATCCGACCGCCGACATCGGCGTCGTTTCCGGTCGTCGCCGCCGCCGAATTCGAAGGCATGGCGACATGGTCGAGAAGCCCTCGGTCCGTTCGATCGAGTCGCGGTGCCCCTCGTTCGGCAGGTTGCCGGCTCGTTCAGAACGGGAGTCGTCCCTCTCCCGGAGCCGGTTTCGGTGGAGCGGTACCTTGCGGTCGCCAGGCAGGATGCGGCTGGTGAGCGCGTTCCATCAGCCGCGCCGCCTGTTCGACCAGATCCGGTCGCTCGGCCGCTCGATCGGTACCCTCCCCCGGATCGTTGTCCAGGTCGAACAGTTCGATCCCTCCCTGGCCGATCCCTTGCCGGACCGCTTTCCAGGGACCGAACCGGACCGCTTGGCGTCCCCCCTGCTCATAAAACTCCCAGTACAGGAACTCGTGCTGTTGCTGCCTCTCGGGAGTTCCTTCGAGCGTCGGCACGAGGCTGATCGAATCGAGGTCGGCGGGGAGTTGTCCACCGCTCCACTGCGCGACGGTCGCGATCAGGTCCCCTTGGTACGCGATCTGGTCGGTGACCGAGTCGGCCGGAACCCGTCCCGGTCCCCAAGCGATCAGCGGCACACGGATTCCTCCCTCGTACATATCGCGCTTGCGTCCGCGCAGCGGGCCGCTCGGCCGAAAGCGTTTGGCGTCGCTCCCTCCTTCGGTATGCGGCCCGTTGTCCGACGTGAACAGAACGACCGTGCGTCGATCGAGGCCGCGGGCGACGAGTCGATCGAGCAGCTGACCGACTCCCGCATCCAGCCGCGAGATCATCGCCGCCTGTCCCTTATCCGGATCGGGCCAGTCGCGGTCCCGGTACGGTCCGTAGTCGGGGACTTCCTGGCCGTTGCCGGTGCCGCGAGTCCCTTCGTTGTTGGCGTGCGGAATCGTCGGCGTGAGGACGAGCAGGAACGGTTCGTCGCGCACCGTGTCGATCCATCCGAGCGCCTCTTCCATCAGCAGGTCCTGGGCATAGTCGACCCGCCGGACCGCGTAGCCGCCGGCGAAGCCGCCGTAGCGCCCGGCGCTTTCGATCACCTCGTTGCGCAGCCGCACCCGCTCGCGCCCGCGCCACAGAAAGGCGGGGAAATGGTTATGGGCATGGACCTGATTCAGGTAGCCGAAGAAGTGTTCGAACCCTTGCGCGGTCGGCAGTCCCGATTCTCCGCCCGGCAACTCGTCCCCCAGTCCCCACTTGCCGACGAGCGCGGTCCGATAGCCGGCCTGACGCGCGACTTCGGCGAGCGTGACGTCCTCGTCGCGCAGCGTCTGGATCGAGACGTCGGCTCCCGCATTCCCTCGCACTTGCGCGTGGCCGTTGTGTCGACCGGTCATCAGCGTGCAGCGACTGGGGGCACAGACCGTCGCTCCGGCGTAGAAGTTCCGGAATCGCAGCCCCTCGCGCGCCATCCGATCCAGGTGCGGCGTCGCGATGAGCGTCTGGCCGTAGCAACCGAGATCACCGAACCCCAGATCATCCGCGACGATCAGGATCACGTTCGGGCGATCGAGTCGGCTCGTCGCGTCCGACTCGTCCGAGGCGTCGCTGATTCGCGCGCACGAAAAAAGGACGATCGCCAACACGATCGACTGCCGAATCGAACCGCCGAAGGACCGATCGCTTGCGCGAACGTTCGGTGAAGATCGGAACGTCATCTCGCAAGTCACGACGGGGATCTCCGGGGAACGTGCACGAGCGCGTCTCGACCGGTGCTTCGGACGCTGCGCCGGCCCGCGATCCCCGTTATACTCCGCGCACGATCCGGCCGGCGCCTCCGACCGCCGAGCTGTCGCGATCGCCCGCCTCGAGCCGGAGCCCCGCCTGATGAATCCTCCAGTCGATTCGCCCTCGTCGTCCTTCGTTCGACCTTGGTCGAAGTTCGGCAGCCCGCAACTCAGCCTCGTCGTGGGAACGCTGTGGCTGTCGCTGGTGATCGCCGCGGCGAGACTCGCGCCGGCTCAGACCGCGACCCTCGAATCGCCTCCACCCGAGTCGGCGGTTCGCGTGACGGTGCTCGACGATCCGCTGTTCGTCATCCAGACCGAAGCGATTTCGAACGGCGTCTCTCCCTTGGCGCACTGGGGCTGGAAGCCGAGCGACTACATCCAGTGGAGCTCGCATTCCAATCGGCTGATTCCGGTCTACACCTTCGGGACACGTCAGGCCGGAGCGGGAGTCGATCTCGATTCGTATGTCGGCGCCGCCAGCATCTATCGCCGCGCCGACGACCTGGCGACTCTCTACGGTCAGTTGCCTCGGCAGACCGTGAACGAGCAGGCGGAGTATCTCGATCAGACCGATCTCTACCGGTTGCAGCTCGCCGCGGCCGCTGCGGGAAAGAAGCATCTGTTCCTGATCGTCTTCGACGGCATGGACTGGCCGACGACTCGTGCCGCGGCGATTCACGCGACCGGTCGAGTTGCGTACGAATCGGGACGCGGCACGGGGCTCCATTTTCTCGACTACGACGCCTCCGGGACGACTCAGTTCGGCTGGATGGTGACGAGTCCGCACAACGACGGGACCGAGGTCGACGTCGATCGACAGTCGGTGCTCAACCCGGGCGGTACCAAGACCGGCGGCTACGATCCGACGATCGCCGGCTTTGCGCCGTGGGATGTGCCGACCGATCCGGCCTACTTGGCGGCGGCGCCGGAACTCGGCGGACCGATCCATGCCTACACGGATTCCAGCAGTTCCGCGTCGAGCATGACCGCGGGCATCAAGACCTACAACAACGCGGTCAACGTCGATCCGACGGGGCTTCAGGTCGAGACGATCGCGCACCGGCTGCAGCGCGACGGATGGAGCATCGGCGTCGTGACGAGCGTCCCGATCAGCCACGCGACTCCCGCCTGCACCTACTCGCACAACGTCCATCGTGACGACTACCAGGATCTGACTCGCGATCTGCTCGGTCTGCCGTCGATCGCGCACCCCGATACGCCACTGCCGGGAGTCGACGTGCTGATCGGAACGGGCTGGGGAAAGAACGCCGACGCCGAAAATGCCGCGGCGCAAGGAGCCAACTTCGTTCCGGGGAACGCCTACCTGACCGAACCCGACCGCCGCGCGATCGATGTCGATTCGGGTGGGCGCTATGTCGTCGTCGAGCGACGGCGC
The DNA here is from genome assembly GCA_003455945.1 of Planctomycetaceae bacterium. Classification (GTDB taxonomy): domain Bacteria; phylum Planctomycetota; class Planctomycetia; order Pirellulales; family Pirellulaceae; genus UBA11682. The sequence continues at coordinate 6,935 of DMPQ01000022.1, read as the reverse complement.
GGCGAACCGGGGGACGAGCGATTGGCGGCGGCGGCGGATCGCGCAGCGCGCGAGGGGCATCGACTCTTCGGCTTCTTCGGAGTCGCGTCGACCGGACATCTGCCGTACCGGACGGCCGACGGCGACTATCGTCCGAGTCCGGGGCGGAGCAAGACGGCCGAGAGCTACACGCCGGCCGACATCGCCGAGAATCCGACGCTCGCCGAAATNNAGATCACGGCGATCGCCGCGCGCGGCAAGCCGTTCTGGATGCTGGTCGAGGCCGGAGATGTCGACTGGGCCAACCACGACGACAACCTCGACAACTCGATCGGCGCGGTCCGCTCGGGCGACGATGCGGTGCGCGTCGTGACGGAGTGGGTCGAGCGGCACAGCGACTGGAACGAGTCGCTGGTGATCGTCACGGCCGATCACGGTCATCTGCTCTTTCTCGACGATCCGAAGCGACTGGCCGAACTGATCGGCGAGCGCTGATGCGAGGAACGTGATCGGCTATCGAAGTCGGCCGAGCGATCGAAAGTCGGTGCCGCAAACGGCGGTCGTCCGGCGGTCGATCGCCCGACTCGAACCGCGTGATTCCGAGCGCCACAGGTGCTACGATGCGGCCCGGCCGACGTCGCCGCTCGGGCGGTGCCGGTCCCTCCGCTCGCTTTCCCACCCGCCGAATCCTCGCACCTCGGAGTTCGCCGATGATCGTTTCGGTCATGCGGCGCCGCGTCGCGGCTCTGCTCCTGCTCGTTCCGTTCCTTGCGCTGGCGGTCATCACCCGGACGGCTGCCGGACAGTCGCCGGACATCGCCTCGGTCGATCGATTGCTCGGCGCTCCGGGAGCCCGTATCTGTCTGATCGGCAACACGCTTGCCGAACGGATGCAGCATCACGCGTGGCTCGAGACCGCGCTGCAGGCTCGGTTTCCCGATCGCGGCATGACCTTCCGCAATCTCGGCTTCTCGGGAGATGAGCTGACGCTTCGTCTGCGCAGTGCCGGTTTCGGTTCACCCGACGAGCACCTGCGCCGCTGCCGCGCCGATGTCGTCTGGGCCTTTTTCGGCTTCAACGAGAGCTTTGCCGGAGCCGAGGGACTCGCCAAGTTCGAGGCCGATCTGCGCGAACAGTTGCGTCAGCTCGGCTCGCAGGACTACTCGGGGAACGGATCGCCGCACATCGTCCTCTTCACGCCGCTGGCGGTCGAGCCGCTGCCGGATGCGAGTCTCGCGGGGCACCGGTCGCTCAACGAGCAGATCGCTCCCTATGCGGCGACGATGGTTCGCGTCGCGGCCGATACGAACGTCGTCTGTGTCGATCTCTTCGCGATGACGCGACCCGCTGCCGATGCGGCGACGGAGCGGTCGCGCACGTTCAATGGGTTGCATCTGACCGACGCGGGTGATCGAAGCTTGGCGATCGATCTCGAACGAGCCTGGTTCGGCGATTCGCTGCTCGAGAACGCGGCTCGCGGCGAGCGGATCGAACGGATTCGCGACGCGGTGCTCGACAAGAACTTCCACTGGTTCAACCGCTACCGGACCGTCGACGGCTATTCGATCTACGGCGGTCGCGCCGATCTGCGGTTCGTCGACGGCCAGTCGAATCGGGACGTGATGGATCGCGAGATGGAAGTGCTCGATCGGATGACCGAGAACCGGGATCGACGAATCCTGGAGGTCGCTGCCGGTCGGGACGTTCCGGTCGACGATTCGGACCTGCCGCCGTTTCTCGAGGTGATCTCGAACAAGCCGGGGACGCTCGAGAACGGCAAGCACGAATTTCTCGATCCGCTCGACGCGATCGGGACGATGCGGACGGGCGAAGGGCTGAAGGTCGAGCTGTTCGCGTCGGAGGAGGACTTCACCGAACTCGCCAATCCGGTGCAGATGGCGTTCGATCCGCAAGGACGACTCTGGGTCGCGGTGATGCCGTCGTATCCGCACTGGAAGCCGACCGAGGCGATGGACGACAAGCTGCTGATTCTCGAGGACACCGATCGCGACGGTCGCGCCGATCGCTGCACGACCTTCGCGGGCGGCCTGCACGTGCCGACCGGTCTCGAGTTCTGGAACGGAGGGGTGCTGGTCGGTCATCAGCCCGACCTGATGTTCCTGAAGGATACCGACGGCGATGATGTCGCCGATGTCCGCGAGCGGGTGCTGCACGGTCTCGACTCGGCCGATACCCATCACGCGCTCAACAGCTTCGTCTTCGGGCCGGGCGGGGATCTGTACTTTCAGGAAGGGACCTTCCACCACACGCAGGTCGAGACGTCACGCGGTCCGATCCGCAGCGCCAATGCCGCGGTCTTCCGTTACGAGCCGTCGAATCAGCGATTCGACGTTCACGTCCCGTTCGGCTTCGCCAATCCTCACGGCCATGTCTTCGATCGGTGGGGACAGGACTTCGTCACCGACGGGACCGGCGCGGTGAACTACTGGGGGACCGCCTTCTCGGGACATCTCCCCTTTCCGCAGAAGCATGGCGGCATTCGTCCGTTCTTCCAGCAGCGGACTCGCCCCTGTCCGGCGACCGAGATCCTGTCGAGCGGACATTTTCCGGCCGAGTGGCAAGGAGATTTCCTGATCGCCAACGTCATCGGCGTTCAGGGGATCCTGCGCTATCGCTTCCGTGATGATGGAGCCGGCTTCGGTGCGGACGAAGTCGAGCCGATCGTGCTGGGTAACGATCCGAACTTCCGACCGGTCGACCTCGAGATCGGCCCCGACGGCGCGATCTGGTTCGTCGACTGGCAGAACCCGCTGATCGGCCACATGCAGCACAATCTCCGGGACCCGAATCGGGACCGGGAACATGGCCGGGTCTATCGGGTCGTGTACGAGGGGCGACCGCTGTCCCAATCGCCGGCGATCGCCGGCGAACCGATCGAACGGCTCGTCGCGCTCCTGGCGCATCCCGAGGATCGGGTCCGCTATCGCGTTCGTCTGGAGCTCTCGTCCCGTCCGTCGGAACAGGTCGCGGCGGCAGTCGACGCTTGGGTCGCCGGTCTCACCTCGACCGGCGAGCAGCGCGAGCATGATCTGCTCGAAGCGCTCTGGGTCAAGCAGTTCCATTCGCAGGTCGACGTGGCGCTGCTCGATCGCGTCGCGGCATCCGAGGATCCTCGCGCTCGCGCGGCCGCCACGAAGGTCGCTTGGGCGTGGCGCGAGAGCCTGGACGACGTCCTGTCGCGAATGGTCACCGCGGCTCAGGACGAACATCCTCGCGTTCGGATGGAAGCGGTCCGAGCCGCGTCGTACTTCGAAGTCCCCGAAGCGATCGAAGTCGTCGTCGTCGCCGGCGAGCGCTCGACCGACTATTGGCTCNNCTATTGGCTCGACTACGCGATCGCCGAGACGCGGCGTGCGCTCGACCCGATCTGGAAGCAGGCGCTTGCCGAGGGGCGTTCGATCGATGTCCGGACTCCCGCCGCTCGCGCCTTTCTGCTGAAGAACCTTCCGCTCGAAGCGCTGCTGACTCAGCCGCGAACCGACGAGGTGCGACGCGAGCTGCTGGTGCGCGGCGGCGTGCAGGACGAACTGCGGATCGAATGTCTCGAAGCGATCGCGGCGCTCGAGGGCTCGACTCCCGGTGCGGTCCTGCTCGACGTGCTCGAGCAGGCGGATCGGCGTCCCGACGGCGGTGACGGCTCGATCCTGTTCGACCTCGTTCGGATCCTGTCGACGCTCCCGCAGGATCAGCTGGCGGCGCTGCGCGAGCGTCTCGAACGGCTGGCCCTCGAGGGGCGCCAGGGGACGATTCGCCAGATGGCCTTCGTCGCGCTGATGCAGGTCGACGGCAATACCGAGTCGGTCTGGCAGTTGGCTGCCACGCGGATCGGATCGCTGCGCGATCTGGTGACGGCGCTGCCGGCGATCCCCGATCCGGCGCTTCGCGGCGAGCTCTATCCGCGTGTCGCGCCGCTGCTCGATGCGCTCCCCGAGACGTTGGCCGATCGCGCAGGAGACGGACGCGGTTCGTACGGGCGCTATGTTCGGATCGAGCTGCCGCGCCAAGGCACGCTGACGCTGGCCGAAGTCGAAGTGCTCGCCGACGGACGCAATGTCGCTCGTCAGGGGCGCGCCACGCAGAAGAACACCGCTCACGGCGGCGATGCCCAGCGCGCGATCGACGGTAACCGGAGCGGCAGCTACGGCGACGGAGGCCAGACGCACTCGGAAGAGAACACCGCCGAGCCGTGGTGGGAGGTCGACCTGGGCGAAGAGTTGCCGATCGATGCGATCGTCATCCGCAATCGGACCGACGGCGATCTCGGCAACCGCCTTCAGGGCTTCCGCCTGACGGTGCTCGACGGNNGGTCTTCCAGGTCGACGATCAGCCGGCTCCCCGCGCCGAAGTCGAGTTTCGGATGGAGAGCGGCGGCGCGACCGGCATGATCCGCCGCGCCGCGATGGTCTCGCTCGCCGGCGTTCGCGGGCGCGAGGCCGAGACGTTCCGGCGACTGGCGAAGTTCTTCCGCGACGACGTCGACTCGATCCAGGCGGCTCGCGCGATGCTCCGCATCAATCGACGCGACTGGCCGGCCGACGATGCGGCCAGCCTGGTTCCGTTGCTCCTCGAACGACTCGCTGCGATTCCGGCCGACGAGCGGACTCGACCTGCCGCGCTCGAGCTGAGGCAGTTGGCCGAGGCGGCTGCCGAGACGCTGCCNNCGAGACGCTGCCGGCCGAGGCGGCTCGCGAGGCGCGGCGTCGCCTGCGCGACGTCGGCGTCCGCATCCTGCGTCTGGCTCCGGTTCCGCATCGGATGGCGTTCGATCAGGAGATTCTCGTCGTTCAGTCGGGGAAGCCGATCGAACTGATCTTCGAGAACGTCGACATCATGCCGCACAACGTCGTGTTGACCCTACCGGGCGCGATGGAGCAGGTCGGCATCGAAGCGGAAGAGGGAGCGACAGCGGCCGACGCGCTCGCGCGGCATTACGTGCCGGCTTCGGATCGGGTGATCTGGGGGAGTCGCCTGCTGCAACCGGGAGAACGGCAGACCCTCTCGTTCGTCGCGCCGAGCGCGGCCGGAGTCTATCCGTACGTCTGCACCTATCCGGGGCACTGGCGTCGGATGTTCGGCGCGATGTACGTCGTCGACGATCTCGACGCCTATCTCGAAGACCCTACCGGCTACCTCGCGGCACATCCGGTCGAGATTCTCGATCCGCTGCTGGCCGACAATCGTCCGCGTACCGCGTGGACGCTCGAGGATCTGGCGGACGATCTGTCGCTGATCGAGAGCGAACGCTCCTACGCTCACGGACGTGAGATGTTCCAGGTCGCGAGCTGCGCTGCCTGTCATCAGCTGGGCGGAGTCGGCGTCGTCTTCGGCCCCGATCTGACGCAGCGCGATCCGATGTGGAAGGCGGGGGACGTGCTGCGGGAGATCCTGCAGCCCTCGCTGAAGATCCACGAAAAGTTTCGGACCGAGGTGTTCGAGCTCGAGTCGGGCGAAACGCTCTCGGGGCTCGTCGTCGGCGAGACCGAGACGGCCGTTCGGATCGTCGCGAACCCGCTCGTGGCGACCGACGCGGTCGAGATCGCCAAGGGGGACATCGCGGTGCGCGAGGCGCTGCCGGTCTCGCTGATGCCCGAAGGGCTGCTCGACAAGCTGACGCGCGAAGAGATCCTCGATCTGCTCGCGTTCGTGATGGCCGACGGCCGCTCGGAGGATACGCGATTCGTCGACGGTCACGAGCATCATCACGGCGGAACGGATCAGGGGGCCGACCACGGCTCCGAGCACGACCACCATCACGCTCCGTAGTGCCCGGTCTTCGGGGAAGGAGCTTCGTCGAGCGAGCGGACTTCGGGGGATGAGCCGGCTGGCCATGGCCGGCCGGTTCGTCCCCCGTTTTCGTTCCCGCGGCGCGACCGAGTCGTCGGCCGTGTGGCGCAGCGCGAATCGTGCGCGGCGTGGAACGCTGCCGCGCGGGAAGGGGACGCCGGCGATCTCGCCCGAGCGAGTCGGAGGGACGGTTTCCTTGCGGTCACCCGGGGCGAACCGATACGATTCGTTCGGGGTGCCTCTGCGCCGAAAGGAGCCTGCCGATGGAGCGAAGAGCCGCTTCGTTTTCCGTTCGTTCGTCGTTCGCCCGCTGGTCGATCGCCCTGCTGTCGATGTGGGGGACGTTTGTCCCGATCGCTCGATCCTCGGTGTCGGCTCAGGAATCGGCCGACTCGCTCCGCACGGCGGCTCGCAACCAACTGGCCGATCATTGGGAGCTGGGTGAGGTTTCCCGAACGGCGTTGACCGAATTGACCGAGCGAGCCGGCGCGGAGCGATCGGCGGATGCCGACGTCACCTACGCGATCGGGCTCGCCCAGTTGCGGCAACTGCAGTATCGCGACGCCGTCGCGTCGTTCGCCAAGGCGCAATCCGAGGCGCCGGGGGATCCCGAGATCCTGTTGGCGCTCGTCTGGGGCGAGGTGCTGACGCGTCAGCCGCGCCAGGCGACGGTCCGATTGGCCGACCTCGCTGCGGCGATCAGCGAGTCGGCGGNNGCTCGATCTGCTCGGCGCGGTCGACGGCTATCTCGGACTGCCGACCGGTCAGAGCGTCGATGCGCGCGAACTGGCTCGTCAGCGCCGGCTGATCGAAGAACGGCTCGGTGAAGAGGACCGCGCCACCTGGCTCGCCGCTCGCGATCAGGTCGAACGACTGCACGACAGTCTGACGGCCGACAAGGAGGTCGAGCGGGAGATCGCGACCGACCAGGCGCAGAAGGANNGGATCCGGTCGATCGAGTCGCGGATCGTGACGGTCGAGTTCGACATCGTCCGCCTGAATCGACTGGCCGCGATCGAACGCGATCCGTTCCTGCGGAGCCGTTGGTTCTTCGAGGCGGGGCGACTGAGATTGGTGCTCGACGATCTGTTCGACGAGCGAGCCGTCACCGCCGCCTATGCCGACTCGATTGCGGTGCAACGAAGCAACCT
>DMPQ01000424.1:232-24272 GCA_003455945.1 Planctomycetaceae bacterium | reverse complement strand
CACCGTCAGATTCATGAGTCGCTACCGCACCAGACGCCGCCTACGCCACCGTCATCCACCCGTCCGGCACCACCCCGGCAGGCATCCTCACCGACGCGTTCGCGAACGCCCCCAAGGCCGGGACCTTCCGCCGCTCTTTCCGGCAACGCTGTCGAAACCCCGTTCCGCCCGGCGCAAGCCGCCATGCTACTGTCGAGGCCGCGGCGCGTGAAGTCCCGCCTGATTTCCCCTGGCGAATCGGCCCCATTTCGCGGCTCGAAACTCAGCGAACTCCGGTCGAGACGGCCGAACCGCGCGACACCGTATCGCGCTCTGCTGCTCCTTCATTCGCGACAGTCGTCCCTCCGATCGCCAACGCCCCGGGGAGTCGGCTCGCCGAAGTTCGCTCGCCCCTTTGTTTCCGGTCGTAGATCGCCTCGATCAGCCGCTCGTAGCCGCCGACCATCGACGCGAGCGAGCCGCGTTCCCGGACCAGTTCTCGACCGGCTCGTCCGTGCTGCTCGCGTCGGACGCGATCGGTCAGCAGAGCGAGAACCCCGTCCGCCAGAGCGCGATCGTCGTCGACCGCCGCCAGGAATCCGGTCGAGCCGACTCGCACCGATTCGGCGATCGAGCCGACGTCGGTCGCCACCACCGGTCGCTCGCAGGCGAGCGCCTCGAGGATCGACACCGGACTCGCTTCCATCTTGGAGGTCAGCAGGAACAGGTCGAGTGCCGAGAGGCATTCGACGATGTCGCTCCGCGATCCCGCCATCACGACGGCCCGATGCAGCCCCGACTGATCGATCTGACGCTCGATCGACGGTCGTTCGGGGCCGTCGCCGATGAGCACGAACCTCGCGTCGGGAAGATGCTGCGCGACGATCGCCGCGACTCGCAGGAACGAGCCGTGATTCTTTTCGGGACGGAGCGCCGCGACGAGACCGACGGTCGGCGCCTCGGCAGCGATCCCCCACTCCGCCCGTCGAGACGCTCGCCCCGGGGCCGAGAAGCGAAACCGCTCGACGTCGATTCCGTTCGGAACGAGCACCACCTTCGACTCGGGAAAACGTTCCCGATCGATCAGGTGTCGACGATGGTTCTCGGCGACGGCGACGAACGCGTCGGTGATCGGCGTCAGCATCCGATTCAGGCGTCCGATCCCGTCGGGCCAGCCGGTCGAATGGATCGCGCTCAGCACCACCGGCACGTTGGCTCGACGAGCCGCCAGGCGTCCCCAGAACATCTTGTCGCCGGCACCGACCGTCACGACCGCATCGATCTTTCGCTGCCGCATCCGAGTCGCCAGTCGCTCGACGACCGGCAGATCGTACTTGCCGCGAATCACGTGCGAATCGAGCGGCACCTCGTTCGCCATCATCTCGCCGAGCGGTCCCGGTTCCTTCAGGCAGCAGATCGACGGCGCGAATCGCGTTCGATCGAGCCCTCGAACCAACTGGACCAACAACGTCTCGGCACCGCCGACCGGCATGCTCGTGATCACGAACATCACGTTCAGCGGAGCGCGATCGGCGCGCGGGCGGAGGGAACGGAAGCGGTGCGACATCGAATCAGGACTCCGATACGAAAGCGATCGCTTCAGCACGAAGCGATCGGCGTTGCTGTCTGTCGTGCGTGCGCGACGAGCGGAACGATCAGCCCTTCCGGCAGACGAGTCGTCTCGGGGACGAACGGCGAACGTCGACGATGTCGAGGATCGTCGGTCAGGTGATTTCTCAATCGAGCCAGCGACGGGTCACCGTGAATGCGCCGCAGATGAAAGGGATCGTCCCCCCTTCGATTCAGCTCGCCGTACGCGCTCGCCACGCTCCGCAAACCGGCCTGACGGGCGATCTCGAAGGCCGACGGATGCAGATGCCGAGGCTGTCCGTAAGGAAACGCGAAATCGACGATCGGCTCGTCGAGCAGCCTCGCGAGATCACCGGTCGCCGTCACCAGTTCGTCGATCAGCACCTGCGGATCGTCGACTCGTCCCAGGTCGGCGTGCGTTCGCGTGTGGCCGCCGAACGAAAGCGTCGAGCCCTTCCAGCGGTTCAAGGTCAATAGGTCATCCGGCGGCAGATCGAGACCGAGCGCGACGTCGTGCGGGAATCCGACTCGGCTGCCGACGAATCCGGTCGAAACGTAGTAGGTGATCGGAATGCGGCGATCGAGCAGCCAGGGGAGCGCCCAGTCGGCGTTCTCGCGGTACCCGTCGTCGAACGTCAGGACGACGCTCGGTCGATCGTGCCCGTGGACGATCCGGCGCTGAGCCTCCTCGATCGACACCAGATCGAAGTGCCGCTCGATCCACAGGATCTGTCGCCGAAAGGTCTCCCGATCGATCGACCAGGGAGTCGGATGCGTGTCGGCGACTCGGTGATAGAAGAGCGCGGCGACCGGCGCTGCCTGACGGCGGCTGTCGCACGCCGCCGCGACGCGTCGGAGCGGCCAGGTCAGGCCGACATAGGCATCGGTCAGCAGCGATCGGAGCGGATTCATCGACGGTACCGATTGTCGCGGACGGCGGACGGAATCGGCGATCCGATCGCCGCGCCTTTCGAGGCAACGCTCCAACCATGCGTCGCGAATCGGCTCGCGCCCGATTTCTTCGCGCGATCGGTCGACGGGATATGGCGAGACGATCCGTCGGGAAAAACGAGTCCTGACGACCGTCGCATCCCGGTCGGAGCGGCCCTCTTGCCGGGCCGCTCGATCACTTCCCTTGCTCCTCCGCTCATCCTCGCCGTGCGACGCGACTTAGGTTTCACCACCGACCGCGACGAGACCTCGGCCGGCCCCGACGATTCGCACGCTCTCCCGACGCTTTCGGTCGAGGATCCGATACCGATGATCGCTGCCGATACTTCTCACTCTCCGCTTCCCGGACATGCTTCCACCGACGGTCCCCCCTGCTCCTTCGCCGAGACCCCTCGCATCGAACTGTTCGGCATTCGCTTCGATCCGCTTCGGATGAGCCAGGTGGTCGATCGGCTGTTCGATTGGATCGAGCATCCCGGCACGTCGACTCGCTATGTCGTGACCCCCAATGTCGACCATGCCGTGCTGTATCAGGAGCGAGCCGACCTGCGACAGGCCTATGCGACCGCCTCGTTGGTCGTCGCCGACGGCCGGCCGGTCGTCGCCGCCTCGCGTTGGCTGCGCCGTCCCCTTCCCGAAACGGTAGCGGGATCCGATCTCGTTCCGGCGCTCTTCGATCGATCGCTGGCAACCGGTCGGCCGCTGAAGATCTTCCTGCTCGGAGCGGGACCCGGAGTCGCCGACCGCGCAGCGACCCGAGTCGCCGAACGTTGGCCGACCGTGACGACCGTCGGAACCGCCTCGCCCGACGTCGGCTTCGAGAAGCGCCCCGAGGTCGAAGCGGAGCTGCTCGCCCGAGTCGCCGCCGCTCGCCCCGATCTGCTCGTCGTCGGTCTCGGAGCTCCGAAGCAGGAGCTGTGGGTCGCACGACATCGGGAGCGAATCGCTGCGCCGGTCTCGTTATGCGTCGGTGCGACGATCGACTTTCTGGCGGGGGAGCGCCATCGCGCTCCGGTCTGGATGCGCCGTTTGAGCCTCGAGTGGCTGCACCGTATGTTGGAAGAACCGAAGCGACTCGTCCCTCGCTATGCCCGCGATGCTCGGATCTTCCCGCAACTGATCCTTCGTCAGGCCTGGCGCTCTTACGTCACTGGGGCGGCCGTCGGCCCACGCATCGACCGCGGTGTCGCCGAGTAGGTGCGGCCGACGACCGGGGCGGCTGCGGCTGCCGAGTCCCGTTTCCGTGCGACAAGGAAGTCCTCGCCGTGCTCGAAATCGAAATGAAGTTCGCCGTTGCCGATCCGGCTGCTCTCGAAGAGAGGCTCGCCCGGTTCGGCTTCGTTCCGGGTCGCGTCCTGCGACAGGCCGATCACTACTTCAATCACCCGCAGCGCGACTTCGCCGTGACCGACGAGGCGTTTCGCCTGCGAGTCGTCGGCGACCAGGCGGAGTTCACCTACAAGGGGCCTCGCCTGGATCGAGTCGCTAAGACCCGGCTCGAAATCGAACTCCCGCTCGCTCCCACCGGACGCCATGAGGAGGATGCGAAGCGGATGATCGAGGCACTCGGCTTCCGTCCGGTCGCGTCGGTCGTCAAGCAACGCCGCCAGGGGAGCGTGGAACATCAGGGGAGTCGGATCACCGTGGCTCGCGATTCGCTGGAGCGACTGGGCGAGTTCGTCGAACTGGAACTGGTCGTCGAACCCGAACGGCGCGCGGGGGCGAAGCAGGAAGTTCTCGCCTGGGCCGAGCGACTGGGGCTCGCCGATCCGATCGACTGGAGCTACCTGGAACTGGTGCTCGGTCGGCGTCGCGGCGTGACCGCTTCCTAGGCTCGCGATTCGAGATGCGACCGGGGAGTACGTGTCGAAACCCGATAGCGGTGTCATCGCCATCGGCGAACGACGTTGGTGTCGAACGAGGCACGGGCAGCAGATGCCGACCGTTCGACTCGCCAGGAGCACAAGTCATGCGACGCCATTTCGCCCGATCATTGATCTTCAGCGGAGTCGTACTCTCGATGGCGATCGCTTCGGTGGCCGCCCGAGGTCAGGAAGAGACGCCGCGTGACCGCTCGGAGCCGTCCGGGAATCGGCGACCTTCCGACGGCATTCCGTTCGGCGCAGGCCTGTTGAGACCTCAGGATCGAGCCGCCTTGCTGCAGCGATTCGACGCCGACGGCAACGGCATGCTTGAGCCTCAGGAGCGACAGGAGATGGCGCGCGTGCTCGGAACCCAAGGGCTCGATCGCGAAGGGCTGATCAAACGCTTCGATACCGACGGCGACGGTCAGTTGAGCGACGCGGAGCGTCGCGCCGTCGCTCAGGCGATTCGGCGCCGCGCCGCTGAGGGAGGGACTCCGGCGCGAGGGAGCGGTCGAGGGGCCGGGCGAGGCCCTGAAGGTCCGCAGATCTCCGAGATCGTCGACACCTCGAATCTCGTCGCCCGATTCGATGCGAACGGGGACGGACGCTTGGATGCCGAAGAGCGAGCTCAGATCCGACACGTGCTGGACCGTCGCGACCGACGCTAGACGCGCCGTCCGACGGAGACGCCGAACGCTGCGGACCGAATCGCCGACGCTCCGACCGAGCGTTGCCGCGTTGCTGACCCTCCGCTTACGTCGACTGCCGCCGATTCCTACAGTGATCGGATGGCTCCTGTCGGCGATGACCCTCCCGCTCCGAATCCCCCTTCGGTCGATGCTCCGCGACGCAACTTCCCGTTGCTCGTCGCCTTCCAGGTGATGCTGCGCGTCGGTTGGATCTTCAAGACCGAGAGCGTGGTGATGCCGGCGGTGCTCGACAGCATCGGTGCCGCCGCCTGGGTGCGGGCGCTGCTGCCGACGTTGAATCGATTCGGGCAGACCGTTCCGCCGATGCTTCAGGCAAGACGGCTCGAACGTCGCCCCCTCAAGAAGATTCCGCTCGCGTTCTGGACCGTCCTGATGGGCGTTCCGTTCTTGGGGCTTGCGGGGATTTGGCCGCTGCGCGGGAAGTCCGACGGCTCGTTCGTCTTTCCGCTTCTCTTTCTGGTCGCCTATGCCCTGTTCTTTGCCGCGACCGGCATCAATCAGGTCGGCTATGCGACGCTCCAGGGAAAGCTGATTCCGCCGTATCGCCGCGGCCGCCTGATGAGCGTCGCGAACTCGATCGGCGTCGTCATCGCGGTGTCGTGTGCGGCGCTGCTGATGCCGCTCTGGATGCGATCCGGCGCCGAGCGCTTCGAGTCGCTCTTCCTGTTCACCGGTTGCTGCTTCGTCACCTGCGGTCTGATCATTCTCGCGGTGCGCGAGCGACCGTCGACCGCGGCCGCGCGAAGACAGGCCGATGAGACGACCACGGCAGTGCCCGCGGTTCGAACTCGATGGTGGACGATCCTGCGCGACGATCCGCGGATGCGTCAGGCCTTCTGGGTCGGTTGCGCTTCGGGTTGCTCGTTGCTGCTCTTTCCGCATTACCAGCCGCTGGCACGGCATCGCCTGGGGCTCGGGTTCGATCAGATGGTCTTCTGGGTCATCGTTCAGAACGTGGGAGCCGCATGTTTCGGCGCACCGTTCGGTTGGCTCGCCGATCGGCGCGGCAATCGATCGGTGATCCGTTGGGCGACCGGGCTGATCTGCCTGGGGCCGCTCCTCGCATTGGCTGCGGTGGCCTGGTCGGCCGGCCGCTCGTTGTTGCCGATCGCCTTCTTCTTCCTCGGTCTGACTCCTGTCCTGATCAAGCTGCTGAGCAACTACGTGCTGGAGCTGACCGACGAGGCGAGGCATCCGTCCTATCTGGCGACGCTCGGGTTGGCGCTCGGACTCCCTGCGATGATCGGTTCGCCGTTGGTCGGGATCGCCATCGATCGGTGGGGCTTCGAGCCGGCGTTCGTGCTCGTGGCGGCAGTGATGACCCTCGGCTGGTTCGGCTCCTGGGGGCTCGTCGAACCTCGGTCCGCCGAAGCGAGCGGTAGCGACGAAGAGGGGACGAGCGCCCCCAGTGACGGCTGATTCGGTCCGAACCGTGCGGCGAGCACGAAGGCCGAGGTTGACCCGAGCGGCGTGAACGACAACCATCAGGTCGTTCGGTCGACCGACGATCGAACGTCGTTCGTAAGCCCTTTGTGGAGAACGTATCGCCATGTTGAACAAGGGACTGGGGGCCTTGGCCCTGGTGACGCTCGTCACCCTGTCGATCGCTGCGGTCGAGATCAAGCTCGACGGCGTGAAGTGTCTGATGAATCCCAATGCCGCCGTCAAGGAAGCGACCGGTGTCGCCTATCGTGACGGCAAGGTCTTCTTCTGCTGCGGTAACTGCGCGGCGAAGTTCAAGGAAGATCCGGCGGCCGTCGCGCCGAAGGCCAACCACCAGCTCGTGCAGACCGGCCAGTACGAGCAGCTCCACTGCCCGCTGTCGGGCGGCGACCTGAACCCCGAGAAGACGGTCAAGGTCGGTGAGGTCGAGGTGAAGTTCTGCTGCGGCAATTGCCAGTCGAAGGTCGCCGAAGCCGAAGGAGACGCGCAACTCCAGCTCGTCTTCGGCAACGAAGCGTTCGACAAGGGCTTCGCCGTCGTCAAGAAGGACGAAGACAAGTAAGCCGTCCTCCCCGAGTCTCGACGGCACTGCATGCCGATCGAGCCGGTGTTCGCTCGATGAGCCGCGTCGGATCGTCCGGTCCGATGCGGCTCGTTTCGTTTCGCTCCCGTCGTGAACGCGCAGGACGGCGAACTCACCACGTCGTTACGAAACGCTGACGGCTCGGTCGTCAGAAGCTCTCGTCTTCCGGTTCGCCGACGGAGCGAGTCAGTTCGGCGAGCAGCGCCTGTAGGTCGAGCAGCTGTTGCCACTGTTCGACGTCCAGCTGCACCTGTTGCGACTTGCGATCGACCTTGACGGTCGACGTCAAACGCCGGATTCGCCCCTGAACGAACTCCAGCAGTTCGCACAGCTGCGCACTCTGACCCGGACTCATCCGCTCCGGCACCTTCGGCACGTCGGCTTCGCGGAGCTTGGACGAGAGCTGCGGATCGTCGAGCCACTCCTTGAGCATCTCGAAGTCCTGGCTCGAACCTCCCGAGGGGTTCGATCGCGCTCCGGAGGTCTCCCCCTTGAGCTTGGCGATCCGAGCGGCGATCTGTTCGCGCGAACCGAACAGCAGGACGCTCCGGCCGACACCGATCATGTCGCCGAAGCGCAAGATCTTGAGCTGGATATCTTCGCCGTTGACCTTCGTCCCGTTGGTGCTCTCGAGATCGGTCAGCACCAGCTTCTCGTGATCCTCCTGGATCTTGAGGTGGTAGCGACTGACCCGCTCGTCATTGAGCTGGATCGAATTCCCTTCCTCACGCCCGATCGTGATCGGCGCCATCAACTGGTCGAAGACTCGACCGCGGTCGGCGCCGTCCAGGACGCGAATGGTGAAGGGAGTCATCAGCAACGGCCCGAAGAGAAGTAGGTCGGCCGCGAAAAGGGTCGAGAGAGTCGTCCCCTGGATGGGCTAATTCTCGACCTTCCCCTTGTATCATCGCCCCTTCGCCGAGGTCAAGTCAAAGTTCCCCAGCTTCGGCGGTCTCTCCGGCTTCCGCCCCGCAAATCCGGTCAAGCCCGCTGCTGCCGAGAGGGCGGTACGAGAGGTCACGACGAGCCGCCGATTCGCCGGCTCCGAGCCCCGACAGAGACCGGTTGCTCGCGGTCGGTCGCTTCTCTACACTGTGCGGCTCACGGGCGCCCGTGGCGCAACTGGATAGCGCATCGGTCTTCGGAACCGAGGGTTACAGGTTCGAATCCTGTCGGGCGTACTTTCTCTCGCGTCGTCCCCCGCGACCTTCTTCGGGCGACGCACTGCAGTTCGGCTTCTCCGCCGAACTCCCGTCGCCGTTCGGCCCGAACCGCGACCCTTTTGCCGCGCCGTGCCATGGCTCTTGCGCGAAACTCGGCTGTCATCGACCGGGTAATCGCTCGTTGACGACGTTATCGGCGACCGCCTTAGCCACCTCGCAGCGGCGATCGCTCCCCTTTCGCACGAGAGCTCGTCATGGCGCCTCCCTTTCGGCTCGTTCGACCGCACCGCCGCGAACGAGCCCCGTCGCCGAAATCGCTCGTGGCGGCGACGATCCGCTCGATCGCTCTCCTCGCGTCGTTCGCCGTCTCGCCTGCGTCGGCCGCGCTCCTGCAACCGGAACGCATCGCCCAACTGTTCGAGCGTTTCGATCGGGACGGCAACGGAAAAGTCACTCAGGAAGAGCTCTCCAACGCTCGCCTGTTCGACCGTCTGGACCGCAACCGCGACGGCCAGATCACGCTCGACGAAGTCCGTTCGGTTCGCGGATCGGATCAGACTTCCGATCCTGCTTCGTCCTCTTCCGAGTCGACGGAAGCGGCTTCCGACGACGCCCAGCGAGCCGAAGAGGCAGCGGCAGCCGTAGCTCCGGACGCGGACAAGGAGATTCGTCGAGGTCCGCGGCGTGCCAGTCCGGTCGAACGCGGTATCGGAGGCTTCGTTCCCGACGTCGAGCTGACGGATGTTCGAGGGGACCGGCATTCGCTGGCCGAGGTGGCCCGAGACAAGGTGTTGGTCGTCGCCGCGACGAGCACCGGCTGCCCGCTGAGCCTGAAGTTCGCGCCGATCCTGGTCGAGACCGCGCGCGAGTTCGCGCCTCGACAGGTCGCGTTCGTGATCGTCGATTCGGTCGCCACCGACGAGACGTCCGAGATCCTTCGACTGCAGCAGGACTTCGATCGTTCGGCGATCTGCGTGGCCGATCCGAACGGCTCGATCGCCCGGCAACTGGGGCTGACCACCACGACCGACACGCTGGTCGCCGATCGACACCGGACGGTGGTCTTTCGTGGAGCGGTCGATGACCGGTTCGGTTTCGGCTATGCCAACCCCGACGCGAAACGACACTATCTCCGCGAAGCGATCGAAGCGGCGATCGAGGTGAACTCGCCGGCCGTCGTCGCGACCGACGCGCCAGGCTGTCTGCTCGATCTTCCCGTCGAAACGGCCGACGTCCGGACCTCGCAGGTGACTTATCACGGCGCGATCTCGCGCCTGATCGCCGTCCACTGCGTCGAGTGTCATCGTCGGGGCGGAGTCGCTCCGTTCGCACTCGATTCGTACGAGGCGGTCGTGTCGCACGGCGCGATGATTCGCGAGACGATCGAGCGAGGCGTGATGCCCCCCTGGTTCGCCGTCGAGTCGATGCCGGGCCCGAGCCCCTGGGCGAACGACCGCTCGCTCCCTGAAGCCGATCGCCGACTCCTCTTCGAGTGGCTCTCCTCGGACCGTCCGCTCGGCGATCCGGCCGAAGCCGCTCCGCCGCGAGTCTTTCACGACGGTTGGTCGATCGGCGAGCCGGATGCGGTCTTCGGCTTCGAGACCCCCGTCGCCATCCCGGCGACCGGAACGATGCCGTACCGCAACGTCGTCGTCGAGACCGATCTTCCGGAAGATCGGTGGGTCAGTGCGATCGAGGTCCGTCCCGGCAACCCGGCGGTCGTCCATCACGTCATCGTGTCGGTCATTCCTCCGGGAGCCGACGATCAAGCGGATGACGGCGTCGTCGAACGGCAAGGGTTTTGGGGGATCTATGTTCCCGGCAACGCTTCTCTGGTCTATCCGCCCGGCTACGCGAAGCGATTGCCGAAGGGGGCTCATCTGAGGTTTCAGATGCACTACACCCCCAACGGCCGCGCGACCGAAGACCTCACGCGGATCGGCGTCGTCTTTGCCGATGCCCCTCCGGAACATGAGGTGCGCGTGCATGGTCTGGCGAATGTCCGCTTCCGGATTCCGCCTCATGCCGCCGACCACCACGAACAGGCCGAGATCGTGCTTCCGCAGGATGTCGACGTGCTCGCGTTTCTGCCGCACATGCATCTGCGCGGCAAGAGTGCTCGCTACAGCGTGACGAGCGCCGACGGCGAGCGGACGTTGCTCGACGTGCCGCATTACGACTTCAACTGGCAGCTGCTCTATCGCTACGCGGAACCGGTGCGTCTGAAGCGAGGCGATCGGCTGACGTTTCAGGTCGTCTTCGACAACAGCGAAAGGAACCCGGCGAATCCGAATCCCGGCGAGACGGTCCGCTGGGGACCGCAGACCGACGACGAGATGCTCCTGGGGTACGTCGAGTACGTCGTGCCCGGCATCGAGCCGGGCGAAGCGGCCCCGCGACTCCCGCGGCTCCCCGGACGACTGCGCGAGCGGCTTTCGGGGGCCGGAGGGCGCAGCGATGCCGAAACTTCCGGCGCCGCAGACTCGGCGGAGAACGCCGAAGACGATCCTCAGGACTCGCCTCCGCCGTCCCCCGCACGACGCCCGAGTTTCGACCGCCTGGATGCCGATCGGGACGGGCGTGTGACGTGGGAAGAGGTCCGCCGAGCGTTCCCCGAACGGGGCGCGGTGCTGAAGAGTCTCTTCGAGCGCCTGGATACCGACGGCGACGGGGGGCTCGATCGGAACGAAGCGAGTCGCCTGAGCGGAGGTTGAGGCGGCCATTCGACCGCCTCGACGCACTCATCGCTCGGGGGCGGTTGTCGCCTGATGAAGATCATCCGGCTGAGACGCCGGAGAGGTCTCGAGCTTCAGACGTTCCCACAGCTTCGTGCCGACGTTCTCGATCTCGCCCCCGGTCGCCAAGAAGAAGCGATCCCCTTCGACGCGCGAGTCGATGTTGGTCGCCGGATTCCCGTCGCCGGTGAACTGCGCTCCGGTGATGCCGTTCCAGTTCCCTTCGACGTCGCGGTACCAGCCGTTGCCGAAGAGCGCCGAGCGAGTCAGCTTGGTCGACTCGCGATTGCGCTTGAAGTCCTCGATGAACGAGTAGCAGCCGTCGAGCGGCTTGCCGCCGGTCCGAGTGGCGAACGTGATCAGATGACGCCACGCCGACCGCTCCGGATCGAAGAACCAACCTTCGTATTCGGTCCAGACACCGTCGATGCGCGATCGGACCATGAACCGATACGTCTCGTCGTTCTTCCAGTCGAAATCCAGAAACGACTGACCGCCGGTCCCTTCGCCGCCGAAGCGTCCGACGCGGACTCCTTCTCCCTGATGGATCAGCTTGACGCGATCGGCCGGATCGACGGCATTCGGATCATCCCCCTGCCCCGGATCCCAGACGCTGAAGATCAGGACCTTACGCCCCCGATCGAGCTCCTGCATCCCGAAGTAGCCGGCGTTCCAACCGCAGACCATGAAGAAGGTTCCCGGAGCGCTGCTGCGCACCGTCACCTCGTTGTAGAACGCGTCGCCGGGGCCGGTCCGATAGCCGAAGTGGACCGATCGACAGGCGATGCCGAAGAGCTTCTCGTCTGCCTGCGATCTCGCGGCGACCGCGGCCAGGAGCAACCAGAACGCGAGCGCCATCAGCATCAGCGGCGCGGTTCGGCCGGCCACGAAGGATCGATCGACGAACATGAACGGGCCTCGGAGAGTCGTGGCGGGAACGATCGGACGGTCCGCGGCTCCGCGATGCCTCGTCGCCGAGCCGCGACGGCATTCTAATCGAGACCGAAGCGCCGAACCGGCTGCGCCGTCGCGAATCCGGACACCTCACCCAGGTCGAGCGAAGCGATGCACCACCTGTTGATCTACGACGTGGTCGACGACTACGTGGCGCGACGCGCACCGTATCGCGACGAACATCTCGCCCTGGCTCGCGCCAGCGAAGCCCGGGGCGAACTGCTGCTCGGCGGTGCCCTGGACGATCCGGTCGATCAGGCGGTGCTCGTCTTTCGCGGCGAGACGCCCGACGCGGCGCGACGCTTCGTCGAACAGGATCCGTACGTCAGGCACGGACTGATTACCGGCTGGCGCATTCGTCCCTGGAAGACGGTCATCGGCGCGGAGCTGTGAGGCGCCAGCGCCGATGACGTTCGATTTCGATCGATCGGCAGAGCGAAGGATCGACTCGCGATCAGCGGGAACGTCGACGACGTCGACGCTGTCCCGATCCTGATTCGTTGCCCGAGACGGCAGCCGGTTCGCGATTCCGCGCCGGTTCGTTCGCCACGCGCCGTTCCCCTTGCGGGCGACGGGCTCCCTGCGAACGCGAGTTCGCGTCGGAGCGAACCGGGCGATCGTCGGCTCGATGCTCGGNNTGTCGAAGACTCCGGCTCCGAACGCCGCAGCGGGGCGCTTGGGCTGACCGACGACGACTCGTTTCACGGAGCGATCGGAGGTCGGACCGGCCGGAGCCGAGTTCGTTCCGATCGATTCATTGCTGCTCCGCTCGTCCGTTCGACGCCCGTCGCCCGAGCTCAGGCGCGAAGCGCGCGACGGACGGTCGGAACTCGGGCGAGCCGGACCGCGGCGCCGCGAATCGTTGCGACCGCCGCCGTTCCCCGATCGCGAACCGCCGGAGCGGCTGCTGTAAGGAGGTGAACCGAAAGCGACCTGAATCGGATGCTTGGTCAGCTGCTCGATCTCGCGCAGCAACGGGAACTCGGCATCGTCGCAGAGCGCGACGGCGATCCCCGACGCTCCGGCTCGCGCCGTGCGACCGATCCGGTGTACGTAGGTTTCCGGTTCGACCGGCAGGTCGAAGTTATAGACGTGAGTGACGTCGTCGACATCGATGCCGCGCGCGGCCAGATCGGTCGCGACCAGGATCGGCGGACGCTTCGAGCGGAACGCTCCGAGCACCCGCTCGCGCGCCCCTTGGCTCTTGTCGCCGTGCATCGCTTCGGCCGGGAGTCCCGCCTTGGTCAGGAACTTCGCCAGGCGATCGGCGCCATGCTTGGTCCGGGTAAAGACGATCGTCCGGCCGCCTCCGGTTTCGTGCAGCAGATCGGCCAGGTGCCCCGACTTCTCGGCCTTCGGCACGAAGCGGACGAACTGCTCGATCCGCTCGACGGTCGGCTTCTCGGCGGCGATCCGAACCTTGATCGGTTCGTGCAGCAGCGAGTCGGCGAGCTCGGCGATCGGCCCCGGCATCGTCGCCGAGAACATCAGCGTCTGGCGACGCTTGGGGAGCTTGGAGATGATCGTCCGCAGCGCGGGCATGAAGCCCATGTCGAGCATCCGATCCGCTTCGTCGAGCACGAACATCTCGACGTCGCCGAGCGAGACGTAGCCCTGCTGCATCAGGTCGATCAGGCGGCCCGGAGTCGCGACGAGGATGTCGACGCCGTCCCGCAACGCCCGGATCTGCGGATGGAATCCGACTCCGCCGTACACCGTCGTGCTGCGGAGCGGAACGCGGACGCCGTAACGCGACAGACTCTCGCCGATCTGAGCGGCGAGTTCGCGCGTCGGAGCCAGCACGAGTCCGCGCACGACGCGCCGGCGCCGCTGAGGGGCATCGGTATCGGGAGCGAGCAGCTGGAGGAGCGGCAGCGAGAAGGCGGCCGTCTTTCCGGTTCCGGTCTGAGCACAACCGAGCAGGTCGTGTCCTTCGAGCAGAGGCGGGATCGCAGCGGCTTGGATGGGAGTCGGAGTCCGATAGCCTTCGGACTCGAGCGCATGAAGCAGCGGCCGACTGAGGCCGAGAGAAGCGAACGACATTCGTGGTCTCGAAAGTGCGATTTCAGGACCGAATGTCACGGTGGGCGACGCGAGAGACGCGTGGCGCGAACCGAAGAGAGAACTTTCGGGCCTGGCGATCCATCCGACGGGCCGAAAGGTCTCCGAGAGGATCCATGTCTCGGCATCCTAGCACGTTCGCCGCGTCCCCGATAGGGAAATCGTGGGGGGCGAGCCGTGGCCGATGCACCGAGTCGCAACAGAACGAGGCGGAATCGCTGGGATTCCGCCTCGTTCCGTGTTTCCCGGACGCGGAAGGTCGCGACCGAAAAGAGCTCTTCTCCGGCGCGACTCTTTCCAACGCAAGGTGCGGGGCGCCGAGCCGTTCTTGCCGCCGCCGGCCTATCGCCGGCCTATCGCCGGGCCAGCAGATCGCGGATCTCGGTCAACAGCTTGACGTCCGCCGGCGGTTCGGCCGGAGCGGCAGGAGCGGTCGCTTCCTTCCGCTTGAGCGAGTTGATTCCCTTGACCACCAGGAAGACCGCAAATCCCTGGATCAGCAACGTGATGATCGCGTTGATGAACAGTCCGTAACGGAGCACCGTCGCCGGCATGTCCTTCGTCACTTCCAGACCGGTGATCGGATGGGGTGATCCCGCCTTGACCGCCGGGGCGATCTCGTGACCCATCGACGAGAAGTCGATCCCTCCGAGCACGTAGCCGAGAGGAGGCATCATGATGTCGTCCACCAATGACTTCACCACCACACCGAAGGCGGCTCCGACGATGATGCCGACCGCCATGTCGATGGCGTTCCCCTTGACGATGAACGTCCGAAATTCCTTGATGATTCCCATGTTGCGTTCCTGCTCGCGATGACCTGACCGAAGAGTTGAAGTCGGCATGCCAGACGCGCCCCGTGCCGACGCACGGCGGGATTCTGCGCGAAATCGCGAAGCGGGGTCAATCTCGATCGTTGCGGCAAACTCGTGGAATCAGCTGGCGCTGCCGATCGCTTCGGCGACTCGCTCGTCAGTCACCGCCCCCTCCCCCCGACGACTCGAGTTGGTCAGGCGATAGGCGGCCGGCACGAAGAGCAGAGCCAGGAAGGTCGCGCCGCCGACTCCTCCGGAAATCGCGACGGCCAGCGGAGGCCAGAAACCGCCGCCGGCCAACACCAGCGGGATGAATCCGGCGACGGTCGTGAGCGTCGTCGACAGGACATGACGCGACGCGCCGAGCACGACTCGGACCATCGCCCGAATGTCGCCGCGAGCCGCATCGGGATCTTCCTCGAAGCCCGCCAGGATGACGATCGAGTCGTTGATCGCCACGCCGACGAGCCCCATCGAACCGACGATCGACATGAACCCGAAGGGAAACCCGAAGAGCCAGAGCGATCCGAGACCGAGGCCGAGCGACATCGCGCCGACCACGCCGATCAGGGCGGCGTTCCGATAGCTCCGGAAACTCAACACGAGCGAGGCGACCATCAGCACGCCGAGCACGCCGACGTTCGCCATCAGGTTGCCGACCGCCTGATCCCGCTCCGCCGCCTCGCCGCCGTACGAAAGCTCGCAGCCGCTGGGGAGGCGGATTCCCTTGGCCTCGAACCGCTTGCGGAACTCCTCCAGCACGGTCGCCGGAAGGACGCCGGCTCGCAGATACGCCTTCACTTCGTTCAGACGTCGGCCGTCGTAGTGATTGATCGCCGCGAGATCCGACGTCAGTCGCGGAGCGGCGATGCGCGTCAGCGGAATTCCGGGGAAGTCCGACGTCGCTTCCGCGCCGGTGGGGCGAGCCGCGACGAACGCCAGGTCGCCGACTCCATCGAAGTCGCTTCGCGATTCGCGAGCGACTCGGACGCGCACCGGAATCTCTTCGGTTCCTTCGAGAATCGTCCCGCTGGAAACGCCGTCCAGCCCGGCTCGCAACTGCGAAGCGATCTGGCCGTGATCGAGCTCCAGGCTTCGTACCTGCTCCTCGTCGATCGAGAGCGCCAGCTTGGCCTGCACTTCCGACAGTTCGGCCGCCGTGTGGATCACGTCGGGGATCTCGGCCAGGATGCCTCGCAACTCTTCGCCGACTTCGCGCAGTTGTTCGAGATCCTGGCCGAACAGCCGGAGCTCGACCGGGGCATCGAACGGCGGTCCCTGTTCGAGTTGGCGAACGAGAATCCGCGCCTCGGGATACTCCCGATCGAACTCTTCCTGCAGACGGCGAATCAGCCCGCGCACGTCGTCGGCCGAATCGAGCTGCACCAGCGCCTGGGCGTAGTTCGGCGTCGCCTTTCGACGCGGAATCAGGTTGTAGTAGAAGGTCGGAGCCGACTCGCCGAGGAACCAGTGCGCGGCGGTGATGCGCGGCTCCGAAACCAACCGCTCGCGCATCGCGAGCGCGAACTCGGTGGTCCGTTCCATCGACGAACCGGTCGGCAGTTCGATCTCGATCGCGATCTGGTCACGATCGGCCGGAGGAAAGAACTGCTCCTCCAGGTCGGATGCCGCGATGAAGCCGAGGATCGGAAGCAGCAACCCGCCGGCGACTCCGAGCCACGGGCGATGCAGCAGTCCCAGCAGCAGCCGCTCGAACCGGCGCGCAAGCCCCGGCAGTTCGATTCCGTCGAACTGCCGGCGACTCGGCACTTGCGCTTCACGCGAGGTCATCGGGCGTGCGAACAGCGCCGTCACGACCGGGACGATGGTCAGCGAAAGGCCGAGCGAGGCGAAGATCGCCAGGATCACGCTGATGGCGATCGAGCCGACGAACTCGCCGGCCGGCCCCGGCATCAGCGCGATCGGGGCGAAGGCGAATGCCGTGGTGACGGTCGATCCGGCGAGCGGAAGCGCCAGATGCTTCAGGCTCGAGCCGATCGCGTCCGACGCCGACTCGCCGTCGTGCAGTCGCGTCGTCACCGAGTCGACCATGATGATCGCATTGTCGATCAGCAACCCGAGCGCGATGATCAGGCCGGTGATCGACATCTGATGGATCGGAATTCCCATCGCTCGCAGGCCGGCGAGCACGATCAGCGCCGAGAGCGGCAACGCCAGGCTGACCACCAGGGCGCTTCGCAGCCCCATCATCAGCAGCACCACGACGAAGACCGCCGCCGCTCCGGTCAGCAGGTTCGACACGACCTGGTTCATCCGGTCCGAGACGTAGCGGTTCTGGTCGTAGAGCCAGCTGACTTCCAGTCCCGAGCCGAGTTCGCCGCGGAAACGATCGATCGCCTCGGCGACCTGGGCCTGCCAACGGTCGATGCGGACATCCGAGCGAGCCATGACGCCGAGCACGATCGACGGACGGCCGTCGATCAGCGCGAGCGTCGACGCAGGATCGGTGATCCCTTTCTCGATCGTCGCCAGATCGCCCAGCGGCACGAAATCCCCATCCGCCGTATGCCGGATCGGTATCTCGCTCAGCCGCTGCAACGTATCGATCTCTTCGTCGACCTGCAGGATCACCGACGAGCGGTCGTTGCGGATCCGCCCTGCCGCGTTCTTGGCGTCGCTCGCGGCGACCTGCGCGGCGACTTCGGCGACCGTCAGTCCCATCGCGGCCGCTCGCTGCGGATCGACATCGACATGGATCGATTCTTCGGGATCTCCGAACCGATCGACGTTCTCGGTTCCCGGAACTCCCTTGATCACCTCTTCGAGCTGCTTCGCCTGGCGCCGCAGCACCGTCAGACTCGGCGGCGAATGGCTCTGCCAAGTCACGGCGATCAGCGTCGCATAAGCCTTGATGTCCAGCTGATCGAAGATCGGATCGCTGCAGCCCTCCGGTAGCTCCGGTCGGACATCGTCGATCTTGTCGCGGACGCGCGACCAGATCGGCCCCGGTTCGGTGACCGAGTCGAGCAGTTCGATCGACATCAGCGAGACGCCGGTCCGACTGAACGATCGAAGACGCTTGATCTCTTCCACTTCACGCAGCGAGTCCTCGAGCTTCTCGGTCACGAGCGCCTCGATCCGCTCCGCATCGGCACCCGGAAAGTACGTGTAGACGTTGGCGGCCCGCTCCAGCATCAGCGGATCCTCCATACGCGGCAGGACCGCGTATGACGAACCCCCTGCGACCGCGATCAGTCCGAGCGCCAGCAGCAGGAAGCGCGGATTGGCCAGAAACCAGCGAGCGACGGTCGACATCGTCAGCAATTCCGTCACGAGATGCGTTAAGTGAGCGAATCGAGTGGCGTACGGCGTACTGCGTGCGAGCGGCCGCCCAGTCGGCTGCCGTCGGCAAGGCGAATGTCGCGCACCCGAAGAGGGCTCAGCGCGGCGACATTCGGTCGTCCTTCGCGATCGACCCTGCGCCGGCAGCAGCCGACGTCGCCGACTCGGCAGCGCCGGTCGCTTCCGCGAGCGGTTCGATCCGCTGTCCCGGCACGACGCGATGCGGACCATCGACGATCAGCGACGTTCCGTCGTCGATCGGGCCCCGGACGAACGCTCGGTCGTCGTCCGCATGCAGCAACTCCACCTCGACTCGCACCACGCGGTGCTCGCCCCCCTCGGTCCCTTCGGTGACGAACAGCGACCAGAGGCCGCGCGGCCCTCGTGTCATCGCCGAAAGCGGAACCCAGAACCCTTCGCGGGCGACCGGCAGTTCGATCGTCAGACGAGCCAGTTCGGAGAGCGGCGGTTCGACGGCGCCGTTCGGATCGGGATGAAGCGTCAGCAGGACGGTCTGAGTCCGAGTCTGAGGATCAAGGCGCGGGAGGCGCTGGAGGACTCGGGCCGCGTAATCCCGGCCGGCGATCGTCAGCCGGCAGTCGCTGCCGTCGACGAGTTCCGTAGCGATCTCGGGAGGCAAGCCGAGACGCACTTCGAGCCGATCGGTCTCCGCGATCTCGAGCACCGGGACATCGGCCGCCACGATCGCTCCTTCGTCCGCCATCCGCCGCACGACTCGGCCCGCATACGGAGCGACGAGTCGGCAGTCCTCGATCCGCAGATCGAGATCCTCGAGAGAGGCTTCGAGCTGCGCCACCGCCGCCGCGGCCGCATCGAGCCGTTCGGGACGCGTCCCCGCATCGAGCTCCGACAGCTCCTGCTCCGCCTGCATGCGTCGCGCCCGAGCCGCCTCGTACGAGAAGCGAGTCCGATCGAGCGACTGCTGCGGGACCGATCCGGTCTGACGCAGTTCCGAGTCGCGTCGGAACTCGATCTCGGCCAGCGCTTCCTGAGCCTGAAGTTCGGCGACTCGGGCCCGAGCCGCTTCGACGGTCTGAAGTCGCGGGCCGTTCTGCGCTTCGGCGAACGCGGCCTGAGCCTCCTTCAGTCGCGCTTCGATCTCGTCGCGACGAGCCCGCAGCTTCCGATCGTCCTGACGAGCCAGAACGTCTCCGGCTTCGATCCGATCGCCGTCGTCGACCAGAACCTCGATCAGCTTGCCGGGGGCCTCGAAGGCGAGCAGGCCGGTCCGGGCCGCCCGCACCGTTCCGGTATACGCCTGATGCCGCGTGTAACCGACCTCGCGCCGCATCGGGCGGACCAGGACGGCCAACGGCCGGTTGCCGGCTTGGTCCCGAGTCACTGCACTTCCCTGAGGCAGGAGCCCGAAGGCCCGTGCCGGCCCGAAGATCAGAAGTGCCGACAAGGCCAAGGCGGCGAGCGACCCGCCGATCGCGACACGAGAAGTCATCAGTTGACGAAGCGTCATAGTTATTCGCAAAAAAACGGCTCTCACGCCGAGAGCCGCGGGTTTCAAGGGGCTTCCAACCGCCGGAACTCCTCGCCGAAGACCTCCTGCCGAATCCGCTCCCTGAGCGGATCCTGAGGCTCTTCGGACGAGAGGGGTTGCCAGCGGTAGCCGTCGAGCACCAGTTCGATGTGGCGATTCATCACCGCCAACGGATGTTCGATGCCGAGTTCGCGAAGCGACTCGGAGGTCGTCATGATCGAGAACGAACCGAACGTCATCGCCCAGAGGCCGAAGACGAGGTCCTCGGGAGTCGTTTCGGAGGGAAGCTCCAGCTCGCCGCGCGACAGCCCGTCACGGACCAGGCCGGCGACGATCTCGACGCAACGACTCTCGCAAGTCTTGAGCAACGAACGCCGCTTTTCGGACGTCTTTTCCCAGATCGAATCGAGTCGCAGGACCTGTTCGAACTTGAAGTGCATCGGGAACAGACGGACGAACAACTCCGTCGCCACGCCGATCGCCATCAGTCGATGTCGCGAGCAGGCGCGATGCTCCGCCGCCTTACGGAAGAGCGCCACCCGAGTCTCCATCGTCTCGACCGCCATCGCAATGACGATCTCTTCCTTGCAGTCGAAGTGGCGGTAGATCGTCCCCTTCGAATACTGCAACTGAAACGCGATCCGGTCCATGTTCAGGCCGTGGTAGCCGTCGCGGACCAACTGGTCCCGCGCGACCTGCAGGATCCGCTGCTCCCGCTCCAGCCATTCCCGTTGTTTTCGCAGTTCGGTCGAGCTCATACCGTCAGGATTGACGTCTCGTCAAAAAACGTCAAGGCGTTTCGCAGCGGCCGTCGCACGGATTCTTTCCGACCGGCAGGTCGGTCAGTCCGCAGAAGGGGCAACGCCGCGGATCGGTCGTCTCCCCCTCCTCCCGCTCGTCGCTCCGATACCCGATCGTCTCGCGCTGGCCGCAATCCAGGCACTTCAGTTCCCACGAGTCGATCGTCAGCTCGTCCGCCTCGAACCGGTTGTACTTGCAGACCAGCGGGCACCGCTCGCGGCTCTCCCCCTGCGGACACGGCTTCCCGGTCGGTTTCGGCGGTCGCATCGGTCGGTTCTCCTGGCGAGTTCGTTTCACCTCGGCGTTTTCGATCCCGTTCAGGCCGCGCCGACGCGCGCCCGCGATGCCCACAGACCGAGTGCCGGGTGGCGGATGAAGTAGACCCGCTCGCCCTCCAGGTCGTTCCAGCCGTCGGTCAGTCGCGACGGTGCATAGCGTTCCGACATCACCTGCAGGTCCCCCCAGCGATAGCCGACCCCTTCGATCTCCTCCCGAGTCAGCCCACCGGGGCAATACGTCACCTCGAACCGCCCTTCAGGCGAGCCGTGGATCAGGTGAGCCGCCGCGCTCAGGTTGGCTCGCAGGTCCTCATGACGAGCAACCAAGTCCAGCACCTCACGACTGGTCCGATAGCCGTATTTGCGGATCAGTCGATCGATCTCCGGATCCTCGCCGAAGGTCTTCGCGCCGGGGGCCAGTACGATCAGCCGCCCGCGATCGGCGATCGCCATCCGCGTCCGATAGATCGCCTTGTTGCCGAGCCAGGTGCTGTGGAACTCCTCGGGATCCAGGTGGACCACGACGGTCGACGGTTCCTCGTCGAGCAGCGTGAAGTTCACGCGACGACTCAGGTCCGACGCCCGCTCGAAACACTCTTCGTCGTCCCCGACGAACAGGCCGCGGAGTGCCAGACGATCCCCCGCCTCGACCGACACCACCGTCTGGACGAACAGCAGCGGCAGGTGGCTGCAGTAGCGACGCTGCGCTTCGTTCAGGATCCGACGGAGCGGCGTGTCNNGGCTCGCCCCATGATCCGCTCCATGCCGTACGCCGCGCCGATGAAGTGACTCTCGTTGATCCCGAGCGCCCCGCCGGTGCCGACGAACAGGTTCTTGTTGTAGTTCGCCATCCCGATCACCTCGTGCGGGACGACCTGGCCGATCGAAAGGATCAGATCATGTCCCCCGCGCCACACCAGACGATTGAGCTGTGCGGGCCACGGGCGATCGTAGATCCCTTCGGTCACCTCGGTCACGAAGTCGGCCGGCACGTGCCCGATCGTTTCGACCTCCCGTCGCCAATCGTGGATGCGGAAGCGATCCTTCGGGATCCCGGGAAACATCCGCTCCAGTTGCCAATCGGGCATCGGCACGTGCGTTCCCAGAGCCGGCAGGATGTCGACGAGCGCGTCGCCGTAATGCCGAAACGCCTCGACCGTCACCTCGCCGGCGCGGCTCGGAAATCGGGTGAAGTCGGGAGGGATCGCCAGCACGCGCCGTCGCGGGCCCAAGCGACTCCAGACCTCGCGCAGCGCCTCGCGGAACGTGGTGTCCGAAATCCCTTCCGAGCCGGCTTCGATCGCGATCATCAGCGTCATGCTTGGCGTTCCTTGGCGTGCGACGAGGCGAGAGGATCAGGGGGAGCGCTCGACTCGCGAGGCGTCTCGTTCGGTTCGACTGCTTCGGCGGTGACTCCGCTGCTCAAGT
Organism: Planctomycetaceae bacterium; assembly: GCA_003455945.1. Classification (GTDB taxonomy): domain Bacteria; phylum Planctomycetota; class Planctomycetia; order Pirellulales; family Pirellulaceae; genus UBA11682. The sequence continues at coordinate 2,103 of DMPQ01000424.1, read as the reverse complement.
CGCCAACCGCGCCCACGACTGCCGCGACCTGTTCGCTCCCTCGGCCGGTCGCTCGCCCGACGTTGCCGCGACAGTCGTCGATCGCATAGGCGACGACCTCGAACGGATTGCCGCGATACGGATCTCCTTCGCGCAGCGCCACCCAGCCCGATGCCAGAAAGTAGGCCGGCAGGAAGATCGGGCCCCAGCGCAGGTACTGTCCGACGTGGACCCGCTCGTGACGCCGAGTCCGCTCGAGATCGGCGGCCGTTCGAGCCAGAACGACCTGCCCGAGCGTCAGCGCGCCGATCCCTCGGCCGTTCGGCATCCGATCGAAACTCCACGCGACTCCCGGGCCGTGCGTTTCGATCACGCCATCCACCAACGCGATTCCTCCGCCGCTACAACGCGCCGCCACGCTCCAGAGCAGGCCGAGCAGCGTGTTGGGCGAGGTCCAGACGGTGCCGAGCACGAGTCCGATCCCGCGCACGACCCCGCCGAGCGTCAGGCCTTCGCGGAACGAACGACGACGCGGCGCCGCGGGATCCGTTTCGCTCGTCATCGTCGGCCGCTCCGGCAGTGCCTTTTCGGGCCGGAGCCGGTTCGGCTCGACCGCCGCTGCAGGCTACGACTAGCCTCGAACCGGGAAAAGGGGGCGCGCCGAGCGGAGGGGACGGAGTGCTCGGGGCGTTGTCGATCGCCCCCCTCGGTGTTAGTTTCGGCGATTCCGCGCGTTGCGCGGAGGGTCGTCGCGAGGGAGGCGACTCGGAACGGTCCGAGTCGGTTCGTCCCGTCCGTTCGCCACCGGCGTTTCTCGCCCCTTCGCTCTGGAGCATCCGGCGATGAGCATCACCGCCTTCATGAACACCCACTATCGCCACTTCAACGCCCGCGAGACGGTCGAGGCGGCTCGCGCCTATCGCCGGCATCTGGAAGGGGGCGGCAAGATGTTCATGTCGCTCGCCGGCGCCATGAGCACCGGTGAGCTCGGCCTGTCGCTCGCCGAGATGATCCGCCAGGACAAGGTGCATGCCATTTCGTGTACGGCCGCGAACCTGGAAGAGGATGTCTTCAACCTGGTCGGCCACGACGAGTACAAGATGGTGCCGAACTACCGTGACCTTTCGCCCGAGGACGAGGAGCGGCTCCGCGACGAAGGGTTCAACCGGGTGACCGATACCTGCATTCCCGAGAACGTCTTTCGCGATCTCGAAAAGACGCTGATCGGCTATTGGCAGGATGCCCACGTCACCGGGCGGCGCTACATGCCGGCCGAGATGTACTTCCGGATGTTCGAGGAAGGGGTGCTCGATTCGAAGTTCCAGGTCCCTCGCGAGAACTCGTGGCTCTACGCCGCATGGCAGAAGGGGATTCCGGTCTACGCGCCCGGGTTCGAGGATTCGACGCTCGGCAATATCTTCGCGGCTCGCGTCATCGACGGAACGATCAGCAATCACGGCGTGATCAAGTCGGGGACCGAGCAGATGGAGCATCTGGTCCGCTGGTACATCGAGACCGATGCCTCGGCACCGATCGGCTTCTTCCAGATCGGCGGCGGCATCGCCGGCGACTTCCCCATCTGCGTCGTGCCCATGCTGCACCAGGACTTCGGCGCGGACGACGTGCCGCTCTGGGCCTACTTCTGCCAGATCAGCGATTCGACGACGAGCTACGGCAGCTACTCCGGGGCAGTGCCGAACGAGAAGATCACGTGGGGCAAGCTGGGGTCCAAAACGCCGAAGTACATCGTGGAGAGTGACGCCACGATTGTCGCACCGCTGATTTTTGCCTGGGTGCTGGGCCAATAGACCGCAGCCTGCGCGGGGCCAAATCGGTCGGATCAAACCGATCCACAGGATCCGACCGATCGGCAGCCCCGCCCTCCTGGCTGG
>DMPQ01000424.1:0-198 GCA_003455945.1 Planctomycetaceae bacterium | reverse complement strand
CACTGGTGTCACGTCATGGCGCACGAGGCCTTCGAGAACGAGGAGGTCGCCGCGCTGCTCAACGACGGATTTGTCGCGATCAAGGTCGACCGTGAGGAACGCCCCGACGTCGACCGCGTGTACATGACCTATGTGCAGGCCATGACCGGACACGGAGGCTGGCCGCTCAGTGCGTGGCTCACCCCGGACCTAAAACCC
>DMPQ01000080.1 GCA_003455945.1 Planctomycetaceae bacterium | reverse complement strand
CGCCCCGTCGAGCAGCGCCGCATCGGCTCGGGCGAGTGCCGCGCTCGCCAATCGTTCGTCTCCCCCGATCGTCTCGCGCTGCGCCGGATCGTTCGCCAACGTCGCCGCGAGCTGTTCCCGCTCGGCGGTCAGCGCCGCTTGTCGAGCCTGGATGCCGTTGACCGTCGCTTCGGCAGCGGCGATCTGTTCGGGAAAGCGAACGTACTTGAACGTCACGTCCCCTTGCAGCACCAGCTGATGGACGCCGGCCGGAAGATTGGCCGACGCCATGTCGAGCACGATGACCCCGTCCCCCTTCCCTGCCTCGAACGCGATCGGCGCGACCTTGAGTTCACCGTGCGAGACGATCGGGTTGAACGTGACGGCGCCGTCGAAACCGTTGCGTCGAACGAGCGACAGCGGCAACTCGATCCGAGCGCCGCGCGATCCGACGACTCGCAACGTCGACGGTCGCAGCGCCACCGGTTCGGTTTCGGCCGAGACGATCGCCAGGTGGAGCGCATCGGTCAGACGCGACTGAGCGGTGCGCACGGCGCGGTTGTCGGTCCCGTAGGCGAGCGCGCCGACGAGAGCGGTCGTCTCGCGGGCCTGATCCCCCTGCTGCCAGCGACCGATGATCCGAACGGTGCCGGACCAAGGGGCCGCATCGTCGGCGGCGCGGACGACCAGCTGCGTCGCGCCGACGTACGGCTCGACGCGGACCGGATCGCAACTCAGACCGGCCGGCAGGCCTTCGACCGACAGCTCGATCGGCGCAGCATTACCTTCCAGACGATGGATCAGCACGCCGATCCGTTCGGTCCCGCCGCGACGCACCTCGTACGTGCCGAGGACCGCCTGTTGATCGTTCCCCGGTCGCCCGAGCGCGGGCTGCACGACCAGTCGGACGCGCGGTTCGAGCGGACGGACGCGAAGCAGATAGCGGACGCCCGGGTCGTTCCGGGTGCCGCCGAAGAGATCGTCGATCGACAGGCGATAGGTTCCGTCGGCCGGCGCCGTGAAGACGAGCGACGGGTCGTCGCTCGTCAGGTCGAAGTCGACTCCGATCAGCCCGGCCCGATCCCCCGGATCGTCGGCCAGCGCAATCTGCGCGTAGGTTCGACTTCCGTCGGCCGCCGTGTCGACTCGATGCACGGCGATCAGCGGGTCGCTCGGCATGCCGAGTCGATCGGCAAGCACCTCGATCATCCAGTTCTCGCCGGCCTTGGCGGTGAACTCGAACCAATCCCGATCGCGCGGTTCGCCGAAGCGTCCGTCGACGGTACAGGGGAGCGCGAGCGATTGAGCGGTCGGCTGGCTGCTCCATTCGTCCTCCGATTCGGTCTCGGCGACGATCGCGCCGCCGACGACGGTGATCGGCAGCACTTCGGTCACGCCGTCGGGGCCGACCACATCGAGCGGAACGACTCGCACTTCGTCAAGAGCCGCGATCGGCAGCAGATCGCGGCCGGTCCGATCGGCGGCGGCGAGCGCGGCCGGAACGTCGAGTTCGATCGTGCGTCGCGTTCTCCCCTGAGAGTCACCCTCCAGCGGCGTCGCTCCCTCACCCAGACCGAAGCCGATCACTTCGATCGCAACCTTGCCGTCGGCCGGAACGACCGCCGGTGCAAAGCGTTCGACGATCGGCCCGCGATGGACTCGCAAGCGATAGAAGTGTTCCGGGCCGCCGCCGAAGATCAGATCGCGAACGCCGATCAGATAGACGCCGCCGCTGGGCGCAACGAAACTCCCGACCGTCGACCGTTCGGGAACCCCTCGGAAACGAGTCAGTTCGCGTCCGTCCAGATCGAGCACTTCGATCGTCGGCACCGCTCGCGAATCGAGCGGCGCCGCGATCGCCTCGGCCACGATCGTTTCGCCGGCCGCGAGTTCCAGCTTGTAGTAGTCGCGTTGGTTCGGATCGATCCGCCCGTCGACCGCCGATCCGACCGCGATCGACTGAGCCGTCTCGCGGGAGCGATGGTTCCCCGACGCGACGACCGTCGGCAGTCGATCGACGACGAAACGACGCGGATTCGACAGGCCGAAGCGGCCGAGGGCGCGGACGTCGTAGAACCCGGCGGGGACCGCCGCGTCGACAGTGACGACGAATCGCCCGGCGACCACGGTTCCGTTCTCGTCGCGTTTCGGAGCGGCGACGATGCCGGGATGCTCGAATCGGAGCTCCGACAGCTCGTCCAGGTCGGCTCCGGTCACCGTCACTTCGGTCGAGCGGCCGGGAGCGGCGCCGCTGGGGAGGAGCGAATCGAGACGTGCCGACGGCAGCTGCAGCGCCGGGGCAAGCGAGACGGAAACGAGCAGCAACAACAGCGCGATGCTCGGCGTTCGGAGACCGGGATTCATCGTCGTCTCACGGGGTCGGTGGAACGAACCGGTTCGGCCCTGTTCATGCCGTATCGAGCGGCGGACCGATCGGATCCGATCGCGGCGACAGGGAGAGCGGGCGCAGCGCTCTGCGACCTTCGCGGCGAGCGAGCGGTGCGGAGCGACCGCGATCGCCGACGACCGAGGCGGCCGGCGATCGCGAAGCGGGCGGGAGTTCGGACGGGGAGGTTGCGGGGTGAGCCGAAGCGTCTCGGTGGGACGAGCGTCCGGCAGCGAGTCGCCGCGTCGCTCTTCGAGCGGTCGCGGAGCGATCTCGTCCGCCCCGGTCCTCTTCATCATGATCCGACCGGTCGCCGGAGCGAAGTCGGAATCGCGGTCGAGAGGACCGGAGCGATCGATCGAACATCGGATCGTCCCGTCGGCGGCCGACGCGAGCCGCCAGGGCGGTCCGTGTCAGGGACGCGGAGCGATCCGATCGTCATCAATGGTTGAACAGGAACTCCTTGGTGTTGAGCAGCGCCCAACAGATGTCCTCGAAGGCCCGCTTGGGGTCCTCGGGGAATCGTTCCAGGTGAGCGACGGCGATCGCGAGCTCCTCGGGATCGGGTTGGCGCGAGAAGGCGACCAGGTAGAGCTGCCGGATCTTCTCCGGAGCGCCGACATCGGCCGCTCCGGCCAGCCGAGCCGCTCGCCCTTCGGCCGAGGTGAGCTTCCCCTGGATCTCGCCCGAGTTCAGCAGATGCAGACTCTGAGCCAGGTTGGCGTCCCCGGTCCGTTCGCACTCGCAAGCGCTGCTCGATTCCGGACGTCCGAAGACGGTCAGGAAGTAGCTGTTGAAGCCGTTGTCGGGGAGCGCGACGGCGCGGAAGTCTCCCGGCACGCCACCGAAGGTCGACCGACTGCCGGTCAGCTGATCGACCGCGTCGAGCAGCACTTCGGCGTTCAGTCGCTTCGGGTAGTAGCGCGAGAAGTTCTGCTTGTCGTTCCCGTTCCAGTCGTTCGGCAGCGCGCTCAACTGGTAGGTGGTCGAGCGGGTGATCGTTCGGACCAGGTGCTTGAGGTCATAGCCCGAGTCGATGAAGTCCTGAGCCAGGCTGTCGAGCAGCTCCGGATTCGATGCCGGGTTGGTGACCCGCATGTCGTCCTCGGGATCGACCAGCCCGCGTCCGAAGAAGTGCTTCCAGTAGCGGTTGACCAGAGCGCGAGCGAAGAACGGATTCTCGGGATCGGACATCCAGTCGGCGAGGGCATGCCGCGCGTCGACGTCGGCTCCGATCGGTGCCGGCCCGTCCGCTCCCAGGCCGGTCGCGAGTACCATCGCACCGGTCTTCGGATTCTGCGTCTGAGCGACGATGCGCTGAGCGAAGATCCGATCCTGACCGGTCGTCCCGCGTTTGCGTCCGACCTGAGAATAGAACGCGGCGAAGCCGTAGTAGTCCTGCTGACTCCACGCTTCGAACGGATGGTGGTGGCAGCGAGCGCACTGGATCCGAAGACCGAGGAAGAGCTGCGCGGTGTCTTCGACCTGAGCCGACAGATCGCGCACTTCGCGGTACCAGGCGACCGGCGGATTGACGCCGACTTCACCCGATGACGCGATGATCTCGCGCACGAAACGGTCGTACGGCTTGTTTTCGCGGAAGCTCTCGCGAATCCAGTCGTGAAAGGCGAAGGTCGCGACCTTGTCTTCCTCGCCGTCGCGCTTGTTCCGCAGGATCGCCGCCCACTTGTTCGCGAAGTACTCGGCATAGTCGGCGCTGTCCAGCAGCCGATCGACCAGCCGGTCCCGCTTGTCCGGCGACGCGTCCGAAAGGAACGCCACCGTCTCGTCCACCGTCGGCAGCCGTCCCGCGATGTCGATCGTCACGCGACGCAGGAAGGTCGAGTCGTCGGCGATCTGCGACGCGGGAAGACCGAGCGATCGGAGCTTGGCGAAGACGTGCGTGTCGACGAGCGTCCGTTCGGTCGGCAGATCGTCGACCTGCAGCCCGAGCGGGACCGTCGCCCGAAAGACGTCGACATGCCCCTGATAGCGGCACATGATCGCGACCGAGCCGGTCAGCTTGGCGGTCGTCACCAGACCGCGAACGTCGACCGACGCCATCTCGCCGTCGTTTGACTCGAACGTCGTCATTCGCGTGACGTCTTCGGTCGAGCCGTCGGAGTAGCGGGCGAGCACGAACAGTTGCTGCTGCGCATCGCGACCGAGGACTCGGTCGCGCGGATGCACTTCGATGCCGACCACGGTCGGTGCGTCGGCCGAGCCGTACGGCATTCCCTGAGCGATCCAGCGACGCAGCACCGCGTACGACGGCGAGTCCTTTTCGATTCGGGCGCCGCCGCCGTGCGGCACTTCGCCGGTCGCCTTGGTCAGCAACAGACTCATGTCCGGAGCGGCCGGAAAGATGCGTCGTCCGCGCCCTTCCTTGACCAGGTACTCGAAGTCTTCGGTCGGCTCGAAGCCGAGCAGCGACAATCGAAAGCCGTTCTGACCGCCCGACTTGCCGTGGCATCCGCCGCCGTTGCAGCCGTGCTTGGTGAAGATCGGGACGATCTGGTTCGGGAAGTTCACCGGCGGGTCGTTGATGATCCCCGACACCGCCACGGTGATCGAGGCGGCATGGCCATCGGCACTCGCCGTGATGACGGCGGTCCCTTCAGCGATCGGACGAACGTAGCCGGTCGAGTCGATCGAGACGATGCCGGCCGGTTCCGAGGCGTAGCTCGCCTCGCGAGTCCGATCGCGTTCCTGTCCCGAGTCGAAGCGAGTCGTCGCGACCAACTGCCCTCCCGCATCCTTGCCGGCCAGATGCAGGATGCCGGACGAGTCGCCGACCGCTTCGAGCGTCAAGGCGATCGGGTTCCCCGGATCGCCGAGCCCGGGCGGTTCGGGTTGCTGAGCCGAGACCGTCGCGGCCAGCAGCAGCAGGCACGACATGACGGCCGATGCGGGCACGAAGCGGCATCTCTTCATGAGCCAATCCCTCGTTCGTTGCGACCAGGCGGGAAGTTGCGGCGTCGGCGGCGGGGAGTCGACCGAGATCGCAGGCACCATGGTGCACAGCGGATCCGTGTCGACCCGACCGGGGCATGTTCGTAGGCAGGGCCCCGAGCCGAGACCGGGTTGGGTCGTTCCTCGACCCGCAGGGATTATCACCGGAGCGAATCCCGAATGCAAGTTTCCACCCCCTTGCGCCCGCTCCAACGGAGATGGCGCATCGGGGGGCCGATCCGGAGGTCCGGAAAGCAAGAGCCGGTCGGCGCCGGACACCTTCTCGTTCGCGACCGTTGCCGGAGAGCCCGAGGAAGCGCCGCGAGCTCGAGGAAGCGCCGCGGAACGATCTCGGGTCCCGCGGACCCCCGTGCGGCCACGCGTCCTACTGACGACGGCGCGAGACGGCTAGGATGTCGGCGAGGCGCCGGTCGGAGGCGCTTCGATCCTCACGATTCACCGAAACGAGGTCCACGCGATGCGACGAACGATCGTCAGGCGATTCATGCGGCAGGGGTGGCGAGGGGCGGTCTGCGGCGTCGGGCTCGCGCTCGGCGGCGCCCTCTCGCTCTCGGCTCAGGAAAGCGGCATCGAACGCGACAACTTCTCTCCTTCCGTCCCGATCGGGCGGAACTTCTACGAGCACGTCAACGGCACCTGGCTCGAGACGACCGAAATCCCCGGCGACAAGTCGAACTACGGTTCGTTCACCGCGCTGCAGGACGATGCCGAAGCGATGCTCCTGACGCTCGTCACGCAGATGGCGGCGGGCGAGTTCCCGGCCGGGAGCGACGAGCAGAAGGTCGGCGACCTCTACCGCTCGTTCGTCGACNNACGTCGACGTCGAGCGGATCGAGTCGCTCGGTGTCGCGCCGATCCGCCCGCTGCTCGACCGAGTCGACGCGCTCGCCGGTCATGAGGATCTTCCCGAGCTGATCGTCCTGCTGGCTCGCGCCGGAGTCGACAATCCGTTCGGCTTCTACGTCTATCCGGATGCGAAGAAGAGCGACGAGTACACCGTTTACCTGTCGCAGTCCGGCATCAGCATGCCCGATCGCGACTATTACCTGGATCAGGATCCGAAGTTCGTCGAGATCCGCAAGCAGTTCGTCGCGTACGTCACCCAGGTGCTCGAAGCGGCGGAGATTCCCGATGCGGCAGCCGCTGCCGAGCGGATTCTGGCGCTCGAGACTCGGATCGCCGAGGCGCACTGGACGAACGTCGAGAACCGCGATCCGGTCAAGACTTACAACGGCGTCGAGCGATCGCAGCTGATCGCGATGCTCCCGAGCCTGGATGTCGAGCGGATGCTGACCGCCGCCGGTCTTCCCGATCGGAAGGACTTCGTCGTCCGCCAGCCGAGCTTCCTCGAATCGCTCGACAAGATCATCGCCGAGACCGATCCGGCCGTCTGGCAGGATTACTACCGGTTCCGGATCGTCGATCGTTTCGCGACGTCGCTCGACCCGCGATTCGATTCGGCTCACTTCGAGTTCTACGATCGGACGCTGAGCGGCATCGCGGAGCCGAAGTCGCGCGACAAGCGGGGCGTCGACCTGTGCAATGCGGTCGTCGGCGAAATGCTCGGCAAGCTCTACGTCCGCGAACGGTTCACCCCCGAAGCCAAGGCGCGGATGGGCGAACTGGTCGACAACCTGAAGGAAGCGTTCGGTCGCCGGATCCGATCGAGCGAATGGATGAGCCAAGGGACCAAGATCCAGGCGCTCGAGAAGCTCGCCAAGATCCGGACCAAGATCGGCTATCCCGACGAGTGGCGCGACTATTCGTCGCTGACGATCGACGGCACCGATCTGGTCGGCAACCTGCTCCGTTCGGCCGAGTTCGAATACCTCGACAACCTCGGGAAGCTCGGCAAGCCGATCGATCGAAACGAGTGGGGGATGACGCCGCAGACCGTCAACGCCTACTACAGTCCGCTGATGAACGAGATCGTCTTCCCGGCGGCGATCCTCCAGCCGCCGTTCTTCAACATGGCGGCCGATGATGCGGTCAACTACGGCGGCATCGGCGCCGTGATCGGCCACGAGATCAGCCACGGTTTCGACGACAAGGGGAGCAAGTACGACGGCGACGGCAACCTGCGGAACTGGTGGACCGCCGAGGATCGGACCGAGTTCGAGGCGCGAGCCAAGCTGCTGGTCGATCAGTACGCGTCGTACAGCCCTGTCGAAGGCGTCTATCTGAACGGCGAGTTGACGCTCGGCGAGAACATCGGCGACCTCGGCGGACTGAACGTCGCCTACGAGGCGTATCGCATCTCGTTGGGAGACGACGAAGCTCCGGTCATCGACGGCATGACGGGAGACCAGCGTTTCTTCTACGGCTGGGCTCAGGTCTGGCGCCGCAAGTACCGCGACGCCGAGCTGCGACGCCGGTTGCTCGTCGATCCGCACTCGCCGAGCGAGTATCGCTGCAACGGAATCGTGTCGAACATGGAAGCGTTCTATCGCGCGTTCGACGTCCCGGCCGATTCGCCGATGTACCTGCCGCCCGAAAAGCGGATCGTGATCTGGTGAGCCGCCGAACTGCGCCGCGCCTCGGCTGATGAGGCGCGGCGCTCGTGGGCCCGGCCACTGTGTGGCCGAGGCAAGGCTTCGTGGTGCGACCGACCTCGGTCGC
>DMPQ01000376.1 GCA_003455945.1 Planctomycetaceae bacterium | reverse complement strand
GACGTTCTCGGGCTTGATGTCCCGGTGAACGACGCCGACCTCATGAGCATAGGCGAGGGCATCGCAGAGCTGCCGGACGACCTCCAGCGACTCGCTCGGACCGAGCTGGCCGTCGGAGATCGCCTGGCGCAGCGTGATCCCGTCGACGTACTCCATCTGCAGGAAGTACCACGGCCCGACCTGTCCCGACTCGTGGATCGTCACGATGTTCGGATGGTTCAGCCGCGCCAGCGTCCGCGCCTCGCGACCGAATCGTTCGGCGAACTCCGGATCGTCCGCGATCTCGCCGGGCAGGATCTTGAGCGCGACCGGGCGCGACAGCGATCGCTGCTCCGCCAGATAGACCGCTCCCATGCCGCCGACGCCCAACAGCGAACGGATCTCGAGACCGGGGAACGAGGGAGCGAGATCGGCCGGAGTCGGAGGGGCGAAGCGACGCGAGCCGGAGCCGGTTCGAGCCGGCGCCGTCGCTGCCGGTTCCGAAGCGACTCCGGCCGCCAGCAGACAGGCGGGGCAGAGGCCGCGAGCGACTCCGGCTCCGCGAGGGGCGCCGCAACGTGGACAAGGCTCGCCGTTCATCGGGTCGGTTCCGGGGCCGGAGGGGCGAAAGGGGAGGGGGGAGGTCCGAGCGGCAGTCGCTGCCGGTCTCCCCGGTTACTGACCGATACCGGTCTTCGGATCGAGGGGTTACCGGGAAAACGAAAAATGATCCGAACCGGCCCACAGGCATTCGGCCTTTCGCGAAGCGGTCGGCAACGGCCGTAGCCCGCCGAGGTCCCCGACGATCGCGAGCCCCCCGAGTCGGCTCAAGGGCGGCGCAGCGCCTGGATCAGCTGAGCCAGTTCGTCGTCGACTTCCGAGCGATCCTCCAGCGTGTCCGCGATCGTGCTCCGGAGCAACTCGCGAAATCGCTGACGCAGACGATGGACGGCGACCTTGAGGGCGGTGACGGTCATGCCCAGACGCGCCGCCGTCTCGGGATAGCTCGGCGGTTCGCTCTCCATCGACAGGTAGCTCCGCAGCACCTCCCACTGATCCGATCGCCCCTTGTCCCGCGCCTCGCTCTCGAGCGTCGTCAGCGCCGACTCGACCACCTGCAGAGCCCATTCCCGTTCGAAGCGGGCATCCGGAGAGTCGTCGGTCGTCGGGTCGGCCAATCGCGTTTCGGCCGACGACACGTCCAGGCTGACGAACGTCAGCCCTCCGCCGCGCCGCAGGGCGTTGCGACGCCCATGCTCGTCCGACAGGAAGTGCCGCACGAGCGTCTTGAGGTACGTCCGGAAGCGGCCGCGCGTCGGATCGGCTCNNAGTCCGGAAGCGGCCGCGAGTCGGATCGGATCGGGCGAACGCCTGCCGCTGCAGCACCTGAGCGAAGAACGCCTGAGTCAGGTCCTGGGCATCGTGAGGATCGTGTCCCAGACGCCGGATGAAGGCATAGACCGGACTCCAGTACCGCGCGCAGAGCTCCTCGAACGCGACGTCTCGTCGACCTTCGTCCGCTTCGCCGGTCGCCAGCACGCGACTCCAGCGCGTCGAGCCGAAGCCGAAGCGATCGTCCCGTTCGTCGGAGGTCGGAGACATCGCGAGCTCTTCGATGAGGGCGAGACGGAGATCGCTCGGGGATGCGAAGCGTCGAGTCGTTCGGAGACGCGCGCACCGACGGATCGACACGGCGCACGCGACCGGTTGACGATTCGNNTTGGCAATCGGCACGGTCGGTGACGACTGGAGCGATCGCCGGTCGAGCATCGTGCGCCGGTCCGTCGGTTTGCGCCGGTCGAATCATCACTCGGTTTCGCGGCGAGCGAGAATCGGCGCGAGTCCGGTGGTCGTCTCGATCCCCGCACCGATTCGCTGGTCGTCAGACTCCCTCGTCACGGTCTGCCCGATCGAAAGGGTTTCGCTCCGGTCGGCGAAAGGTTGCGTCCTGAAACAGCTGAGTCGGAGGCGGACCCGAGGACGCTGCCGGTGCCCGCGCCCGGACGATTCCAGACGCCACGACCGCAGGGCGAGGCGCATGACGTGGCGTCGTCCGGCCGACGGAGGGTCACGCGGTCCGAGCGTTGTTCCAGGAACCGTGCGCTGCACAGGAGGCAACTCGATGAGGAAGCTGTTCACGATGCTGGCGGTCGGAGTGACGACCTTCGCGGTCGGTCACGCCACCAGTCCGGCTCAGACCATTCGCGTCGAACCGGACGGGGCTCCCCCGCGTCTGCTCGACCGAAGCGTGATCGAAGGGACGATGCTGGCGCCGGCCGGTCTCGGTTCCGCTCCGAATCGTCTGGTCCGATGGGACGATGACGAACTGATTCCGCTCGACGAGACGCCGGCTCCTCCCGCCTCGGCCGCGCCGCAGGTGCCGACCCCGTCGGTCGCTCCTCACGGCGCTTCGACCGGCGGCTTCGGGCTGCCGGGGTGCGACGCGTTCGGCTGGTCCGATCTCGGACTCGGCGGCTGCGAGTCGTTCCTGTCGGGGTACGGCAACGGTTGCGGAACCGGTTGCCGCTACTGGACCGACAACATCGTTCTCTTCTCGGGAATCGACGCGTGGAAGAACCGCGCGGACGACGACGGGCAGAACAACTTCGGCCTGCGGAACGGGATCAACGTCGGTCTGCCGGTCGGCGTCGCGCCGAACATCGGGTTTCAGGTCGGCGGTGCTTGGGGAGTCTATGACCTTCAGGGACGCGAGTTCGGCAACACGGTGCCGGCGGAGCATCATCTGTTCGGGACCGCGGGCTTCTACAAGCGGAGCGACGTCTGCTGCGGCGACCGGATCTCGTGGGGCGTCGTCTGGGACTATCTGAACGCCAACAACTTCGGTCAGAACGGCAATCAGACGCTCGACCTGCATCAGCTCCGCGCTCAGCTCGGCTATGCGGTGACGCATCGCGATGAGGTCGGTCTGCGGGCGATGTGGGGGATGAACACCGACACGATCAGCGCCGGCGGGCCGGTCTTTCTGGTCGACGTCGTCGATCAGTACGACGCCTACTGGAAGCATGTCTGGCAGACCGGCGCGACGACCGAGTTCTATGCGGGAGGCCCCGGCGGCCAGACCAACCTCGGCGAGATCGTGCTCGGCTTCAACGGCCAGGTGCCGCTCAACGACTATGTGTCGATGTACGGTGCGGCGCACCTGATTCCGGGACACGAGTCGGGGAACCCGCCCGGAGTCGAGAAGCGGTTCGCCGAAGACCTGTGGAACGTCTCGGCCGGCTTCGAGTTCTCGCTCGGCGGCAAGGCTCGCGCCGCGAACGTCTCGGGGAATCGCTGGATGCCGCTGATGCCGGTCGCCGGCTTCGGCACGATGAGCTTCCAGACTCCCGCGAACACGGACCTCTGATTCGCGCTTGTCCGCTCCGATGATTCGCCGGTGATCGACCGGTCATCGATCGCAGGGGAATCCGAAGTCCGCTCCTCTTCGGCCCCNNGGTCTCGTCTTGCGCCGTTCGCGGAGCGGTGCCGGTTCCGAGAACGGTTCGATGCGACGTCAGCGCCCGCCGAACTCGCTCGGCGAGAGAACGCCGTCCGAGTTGGCGTCCTTCTCCTGGAACTCCTCGAACTTCTCCTTGGTCCAGCGCGTCGTGAACTCGCTCATCTGCAGCAGGCCATCGCCGTTGGTATCCTGCTCGATGAACTCCGACGCGACGCCTCCCGACTCCAGCTTCTCGCGAGCGCCGATCCGGGCATAGACCGTGCGCTGCGAGCTGCCGCCGCTCGACGAGGTCGAGGAGCGAGACGACGAGCGGGAGCGACTTGCGGAGGACGGGGACGACGACGAGCGGCCGGAGCTGCGAGCCGCGGCGAGACCGAGCTGATAGTCGATCATTTCCTGCTGGCTGATCCGGCCGTCCGAGTCGGCATCGGCCTTGGCCTTGTCGACCGAGCTGCCGAGCAGATTCATCTCGTCACCATCGATGAAGCCGTCGCTGTTCTTGTCCTTGGCCTTGAAGTACGTGATGTACTTCTCCTGCGCATCCTGCGGTGACGACGAACGACTCGACGAGCTGCCGGCGCCGGACGAATCGGAGCCGGACGGTTCGTTGAGCGGCGGCGGAGTCACTTCGCGGTCGCGGGGATCTTCGGAACGACGTTCGCCGGAGCCGCGACTTTCCGAGCCGCGTTCCTCGCGTCCGCTCTCTCGATTCTCGTCGTCCGAGCCGCGTCCACGGCGACCGTCCTCACGCTCGCGCTCGTCCTCTTGAGATTGTTCGCGCCCCGAGAAACGACCTCCCCCTTCACCGCCGCCGAAGCCGCCGGGACCACCTCCACCGAAGCCTCCCGGAGGTCCTCNNCATCGCCGCCGCGCTCTTCGCGATCGCGGTAGCGGACGGCGAGTTCTTCGCGCGTCAGCTTACCGTCCTTGTTCGTGTCGCTTTCTTCCCACGACGGATTGCTCCATCGCCCCTGCTGAATCTCGTTCGTGTCGAGAATGCCGTCCTGATTCGAGTCGTAGCGGCGGAGCGTGAAGTCGACTCGCTCGACGACTCGCGGGTCGAATCGCCCTTCGAGCTTGCCGTTGCCGGTGCTGCCGTCGAAGTCGGGAACCATCTCCCACTCGACCGCATCATCGAATCCCGGGACCCCGGCGTCCGCCGCC
>DMPQ01000447.1 GCA_003455945.1 Planctomycetaceae bacterium | reverse complement strand
CCACACCGGCGCGGCCGATGCTCAGGGGCGTTACGAGGGGCTGGTCTACTTGCCGCTGACCGCCGAGAACGGCTTCGTTCCCGAGCTGCCGTCGCAGCGCGTCGATCTGATCTATCTCTGCTTCCCCAACAATCCGACCGGAGCGGTGGCCGATCGGGCGACGCTGACGCGATGGGTCGAGTACGCGCGAGCCAACGAATCGCTGATCCTGTTCGATGCCGCCTACGAGTCGTACATCACCGACCCGTCGATCCCGCACTCGATCTTCGAGATCGAAGGGGCTCGGGAATGTGCGATCGAGTTTCGCAGCTTCAGCAAGGATGCCGGATTCACCGGAACGCGGTGCGCCTACACGGTCGTCCCCAAGAGCGTGATGGGACGAGCGAGCGACGGATCGCGACACTCGCTGCATGCTCTCTGGAATCGGCGGCATACGACGAAGTTCAACGGCGTCTCGTACGTCGTGCAGAAGGGAGCCGCGGCGACCTTCAGCGAAGCGGGGCGTCGCGAGGTGCAGGGGCTGATCGCCTTCTATCTCGAGAACGCCCGTCTGATCCGCGAAGGTCTCGAGGCGTGTCGCATCGAGGCGTATGGCGGCGTGAACGCACCTTACGTCTGGCTCCGCTGCCCCGGCGGCATGTCGAGTTGGGAGTTCTTCGATCGGCTGCTCGGCGAAGTGCACCTGGTCGGGACCCCCGGCAGCGGATTCGGAGCGGCGGGCGAAGGTTACTTCCGCCTGAGCGCCTTCAACAGTCGCGCGAAGGTGGTCGAAGCGATCGAGCGGCTGAAGAAGTGGGTCGGCTGAGCCCGAAGTCGCCGGTTCGCGATGCGATGGCGTCTCAGCTCGGCCGCTTTCGCTCGAAGCGATCGCGCGTCGTGGCGTAGGCGTCCCCTCCCAGTCGTCCGACGAGATCCAGCCGCCCCATGTCGGCAAAGCCGTCGGCGCCGAGCATCTCGTCGGCGACTCGGATCGCGACGATCCGTCCGATCACGATCGTCGCGCTCCCCGCTCCTTGACCGATCGGCACCGTCTGCATCAGTCGGCATTCGAAGTGCGCCGGTGATTCGAGTACTCGGGGAGCGGCGATCCGCTCGCCGGGGGCGGACGCGATGTCGCAGGCCCGGAACTCGTCGATCTCCGACGGAAACTCGGCGCTCGTCGCGAGCATCGCTTCGGCCAGGCGATGCGGAACGACGTTCACCGTGAACTCGCCGGTCGCGAGGATGTTGGCGACGCTGTCCTTGAGCGATCCGTCGGGGCGACTGACCGACGAGAACATCAGCGTCGGCGGACGCGACGTGACACCGCTGAAGAAGCTGTACGGCGCCAGGTTGGGAACGCCGTCCGACGAAACGGTACCGATCCAGGCGATCGGCCGAGGGGCGATCAGTCGGATCATCGTCTGATACAGATCGGCAGGCCGCACCTGCTCGGGATCGATCAACATGCCTGCCCTCGTCGCACTGGCTTGTGGTCGTGCGACCGCCCTCGGTCGCNNCCGGCCTCTCCGAGGCCGAGGCCGAATCGACTCCGCCACTGATCGAGCCGCGAAGCTCGAACCGAGTCGGACCGCAATCACCCTCAGGCCAGCGTGCCCGAGGCCTCTCGCGTCCTCGTCACGGCTCGCTCACCCGGCTGCCAGACTCATCCAGCACATCGACCAGATGACCGCCGACATCCAGAGCACGATCGCTCCTCCTCGAGAGGCACGATCCCGCTCGGCCAACCCGAGAATCATCGCGTAGGTCAGTCCGACCAGCGTGATCAGGCTCGCCACCACCGACAGGACTCCCGGGATCGAGCCGAACGCCAGGCGGTTCTGCGCGGCCGAAGAGAGGACGGTGACGACCGCAAAGCCGACGAACAGTTGGGCCACCGTCGGCCAGACCGCCAGGTGGAGACCGAAGCGGTACCAGCGGAGCCAACCCGTTTGTCGCTCCGCATCGGCTCGCTTCCAGCGCAGCCCGCACATCCAGGCGATCATCGCGCCGACCGAGGCGAACGAGGCGAGAATGACATGCAACGAGCGATAGGCGATGCTCGGCTCGGCCATCAGCGCCCTGAACGCGGCGGAATCGAGCGGCTCGGCGGGGAGCGGTCCGGAGCGCAGATGAGCGATGACCTGAAAGAAGATCGGGAAGTGATAGAGCAGGTTGGTTCCGGCGGCGAAAAGCAGGAAGGCACGCACGAGGAAACCGCCGAACGAGGCTCCCGAAAACGACTCGTCGGCCAGACGCGCCTTGGAATAGGCTCGCTTCGTCAGGACCCAGACGATCGCGACCAACAGCAGCGAAAAGAAGTACTCGGCGATCGTGAACTTCCAGCGATTGCCGGTCGCCAGAATGACCGCCGCATAGTCGTCGGACCAATACCGCAGTCCGTAGAGCACCCCGAGCAGGCCGCCGACCAGCAACGCCTTGAACGCCAGAAAGCCGACCTTCGTCAGCAATTCGGCGGCGGAGCGGTCACCGCGCGACGCGCGGCGGTCGAGCACGATCATCGCCAGCGGAGCGGCTGACGCGATGTTGACGCTGAGCAGGTGGCAGGTCAGGAGCAGAGCCAGGAGCGGATCGAACAGCATGCCGACAACCGATGCGAAAGGGCGTCATGAACCGAGCGGCGCGACCGAATCGCGCCGCCGCGGCTCATTGTGGCATCCCTATCGCCGGTCGACGACTCCCGAACGTCGTCGGATCGTTGCCGATGCCGGCAAAGGCTCCCCGGTTCGACGCCGTCGATGCGCGCTTCCCTCGCCGGTCACCATGGCGGCGACTTCGCCAAGACCGCTTCATGAGCGTCGGTGAACGCCCGGTTCCGCGACCGAGCCGAAGCGCGTCCGTTTCGACGTTCGACTCGGCTCGGTCATCTCGGATTTCAACGAATCAGACGCGAAACTCGAACGCGCCGATATCGACGCGAGGTCCGACCTTGCGGCTGCGGCCGGTCTGATCGTTGGCAAGCACCGCTCCGAGCAGGTCGACCGATTGCGCGTTGTTGCCGTTGTCGATCGCGATGCTCCCGGCGAGCAGGCGGTGCGTGCGAGTCGGCCCGCANNCTTCCCGCCGTTGGCGGCGAGGTTCGAGTCGATGCGGGCGTTGGTCACGCCGACTCGGTTCCCTCGGACTCCGTTGACGAACCCCGAGTTGGTCCCTCGGCCGATCAGATTGGAGAAGGACTGGGTGAGCGAGACGTCGAGCGCAGAGGCGAAGTCACGAGCTGCGCTGGAGCTGGTGTTGCCGTAGACGATCGAGTTGTTCAGCAGCGACCCACCTCCGGCCAACGAGAGTCCGCCACCGACCTGGCTCGCCGCATTGAAGACGATGGTCGAGTGGACGATCCTCGCCAGGCCGCTGGAATCGAATCCCGCTCCGCCGTCGGTCGAGCGGTTGGACGAAACCGTGGCATTGACCAGTTCGAGGCGGCCGCTGTCCAGTCGGATGCCGCCGCCGGTGCTGACGGCGACGTTGTGATCGATCGTCGACGCCTCGATCGACGTCCCGCCGTCGACTCCGGTTGCGAACACCCCTCCTCCCCAGACGTTGGCGCGATTGGCCGATACGGTCGAGCGGAAGATCCGCATCTGTCCCGAATTGTTGACGATCGCGCCACCGCTCCACGTTGCGACATTCTGCCGAAGCGTCGAATCGACGATGACGGCGCGCGTGTCCTGGCCGTCGAGATACAGGAAGCCGCCGTCCGCTCCCTTGTTCTCGCGCCCGACGACGTTGGCCAGCGTCAGGTACCCCTGATCCAGATAGATCGCGCCACCATTCCCGTTGCCGGAGTCGAACTTGCGGATCGTCAGGTTGCGGATCGAGACCGAGACGCCGCTGAAGATGTTGAACAGTCGCTGCGGTCCGTTCCCCGAACCGTCGATCGTCAGACGACCGGCGGAACCGATCCCCTGGAACGTCAGGTGCTTGGTCAGCGCCAGGGTGCCGTTGACGATGGCGATCGTCTGGGGAGCGGCGGCGGTGAGCTTGCCGAAATGGATGATGTCGTGGTCGGTCGACTGGTCGATCGCTTCGCGAAGCGTCAGCTTGCCTGCGCCGAAGTTGCCGTCGACCGTATCGCCGGCGTGGTCGACGAACAGGCGCGTGCGCAGTCGATCGCCTGACTGACCGCCGCCGTTCAGAACGTCGGTCGCGAAGGTGCCGTAGAGGGTATCGGTCCCCGCTTCGCCGAGAACGCGATCGGCGAAGGCATCCCAGCGGTCGCCATCGTCCCCCTCGAGCACGTCGTTCCCTTCGCCGCCGCGGACATCGTCGGCACCGATCTGGCCGTAGCACTGATCGTTCCCTCGTCCGCCCAACAGCAGATCGTTGCCGATCCCTCCCCAGAGCAGATCGTGATGATCGCCCCCTTCGAGGCGATCGTTGTCGGCGTCGCCGTAGAGGCGATCGTTGCCGATCCCTCCGCGCAGCAAATCGTTCCCTTCGCGTCCGTAGAGCAGATCGTTGCCGGCGTCTCCCTCCAGTCGATCGGCGCCACGGCCTCCGCGGAGCGTATCGTTGCCGTTGCCGCCGAACATCAGCGCGGCTCGAACGGTCTGATTGTCGACCACGTCATTCCCGCCGCGAGCCAGTACGCGGATCGACGCGACGGCCGCCATGCGGAAGAACTCGGTCCTGCGAACGCCGCCGAGAACCGCGACGACTCTCAGCCGATCGCCGACCTGCGAGAAGGTGATCGCGTCGTTGCGATCGGTGCCGACGACCTGCAGGACTCCGCCGGAGACGCCGAAGCCGTTGGGGAGTCCGGACGAGGGCTGCGAAGGGATGAGCGAGATGCCGGGCTGAGGCATGGCGAGAGACTCCTGGGACGACGATGCGGGTTCGGATAGGTGACCGCGATCGGCAGGTTAGAAGGGGACGCCGTGTCCGATGCAATGCGCCACAGGCACGTTGCCCGACGGAATCGGCCGGATCGTCGGCGCGAGACGCCGACAAGCTTCGTCGTGGGAGCGGGTTAACCCTGTCGACTCGCCTGGTCAGAGGGGAATCGGCTCGGGACCGATCATCACCGGCAACGAGACGTCGTCGTTCACGTCGATGCGACCACCGCCGCGGCGCCGCCGCGAGGCGACCGAGGCGATGGGGACGGGGTACTGACGCGATGCCCGGCGACTTGCGAGGCAAAGGAGATTCGCGGAGAATCCGCGGTCGAAGCACGCCACACCCAGGCGTGTGCGTTCTCGATCGGGCGCTTAGCTCAGTTGGTTAGAGCGCCGCCCTTACAAGGCGGATGTCGGGGGTTCGAGTCCCTCAGCGCCCACTCGCCGAAGTCTCAGGTCCGCACAGGATCGGCGCAGTCGTTCGCAGGTGAGCCGCCGGCAGCGAGCGTCTTCAGGCGAAGTGTCGCGCAGCGAGACTCGATGACCTCGCTGATCTTCGTGGTAAGGACGCCCTGTTTTTCCGCGGAGATCCGTCCGGCCTCAGAATCGGGCCATTCTGATCGGCGAACGAGTCGCTTTCGCAGCCGACGGATCGGATCGACGGTCAGCGGCGCCGCGGGCGACGACGGAAGCGGGCGGTTCCGCGGCCGGCGCCGACCTCAGCCGCCGATCGGCAGCTTCGACGCGGTCCCTGTAGGTTTCGATTCGGCGCCCGCCTCCTGCGACGGATACAGCCGGTCGAAGATCGGCGAAGCGGCCAAGGTGGTGACGATCGCCATGATCACCAGCATCGCGAACAGTTCGGCCGAGATGATGCCGCGCTGCAGCCCGATGTTGATGATGATCAGCTCCATCAGCCCGCGCGAGTTCATCAGCGCGCCGATTCCGATCGCTTCCCGATTCGGAATCCCGGTCAGTCGCGCCGCTCCCCAGCACCCGACCCCCTTCCCCAACACCGCTGCCGCCAATACCACGCCGCTCAACGCCCAGAGCCACGGCGAATCGAGCAGACCGATCCGCGTGTTGAGACCCGAGTAGGTGAAGAACAGCGGCAACAGCAGCGCGACGGTCAGCGGCTGGATTCGCTCGATCAGCGTCTCGCTGATCCTCCCTCGCGGAATCGCCGTCCCCATCAGGAACGCACCGAAGACCGCGTGCAGTCCGATCAGGTCGGTCGTCCAGGCGCCGATGGCCATCAGCGCCAAACCGACCACCGTTCCGGTCTCGCTCAGCTCATCGCCGCGAATCAGCAGACTCTTCAGTCGGCCGAGCACCGGTCTCACGATTCCCAGCACCACCGTCGCGAAGATCGCCGCACCGACGATGTTTCGGACCGCCAGCGACCAGTCGTCGTCGAAGCTCGCCAGAACCACCGCGAGCAGGCACCAGGCGAACGCATCGTCGATCGCGCCGGCTCCGATCGCCACCGTCCCCATCCGCGTTCCCGCGAGCCCCTTGAAGTGAATGATCCGCGCCAGCATCGGAAACGCGGTGATGCACATCGACGCTCCCAGAAACAACGCCGCCTCATTCAGCGACGTCGCCTCGGGGAAGAGCGACGTGTACCGATGAAAGACCCAGCCCAGCAGTGCACCGAGGGCGAACGGAGCGGCCATGCCGGCGATCGAGACGGCGATCGAACTCCGCAGATTCTGCGCCACGATGTCGACGCGGAACTCCATCCCCACGATGAACATGTAGAGCGCCAGGCCGAGCTGCGACGCGGGGAAGAGATAGCTCTGCGTATCGCGCTCCTGCTGAGTCGCGTCCCACGGAAAGACGAACGACTGCCATTCGGGAGCCAGCAGGCCCAGCAGCGACGGACCGAGGAGCACGCCGGTGATCATCTCGGCGACGACCTGCGGCTGACCGAGGCGGGCCGCAAGCAGGCCCACGATTCGGCAGCAGGTCAGGATCACCGCGATCTGCGCAAAGAACTGGACCGCCGCCTCGACGTTATTCATATCGTCCGATCGCTCCCGCACCCCGAGGATCCGTGCCCGTCCACCGACGACTATCACCGGCCGATTCGTTCGCGTCCAGGACCTCCGATCGGGCCGGACCGACGCCAGGGATTCTAGGCGCAATCCCTCGATTCGACCGGACAAGGACACAGCGATGGTCGCCGATCGTACGGGCTCTCGGAACTCAGATGCCGAGAGCCCGAATCGAACGGGGCCCGGGACGACGACCGCGGGGCTGTCGGCCGATCAGTCGACTTGGCCGGCGGAGAGCGTTTCGAGTCGATCGAACGATCCGGTCCAGCCGAGCGTCATACCGCCGCGCGTCTCGCGGAACGCGGTCGTCTCGTCCGGGGTGACCGAACCGAGCGGCTGGGAAGTGACGACGACCCGCGTCGTTCCGAACGGTTCGTCGACGAACTCGACCGTCGTTCGGAGTACCTCGGGGAAAGTCGGCAACCCCGGGTGCTTTGCCGGCGCCTCCTGCTCGGTGCAGAACCGCTGGTCGTAGACCAGACGCCGCGGCGGGTCGATCACTCGATAGTCGAAGCGGCAGCAGAAGGTGATGTCCCCCGGCTTCGACATCCGTACGAGCAACGACTTGCCGACGCCGATCTCCCCTCGCAGCACCTCCATTGAGAATCCGGTCGGCGGGAGCCAGCGTTGCTGTCGGGCGGCATCGATCCAGAAACCGAAGACCGCGTCGCGCGGTGCCGCGATACTCCGATTGATGACGAAGCTCGCCCGCCCCGCAAACGTCTCGGCGAGAAACTCTCCGAGGCGATCCCAGGTCGAATGACCTCCGACCTCGCGGATCAGTCGGCGAGTCGCTTCGGCCTGTTCGGGAGTCGGAAGACGCATCGTCATCCGCATCGTCGTCCGCCCGTCGTTCTCGGTGAACAACACCGTGACGCGGAAGAGCGGCGGTCGATCGTCGTAGCCGCCATGATCGTAGACCAGCTTCCGCTCCACCTCGACCTCGTGGTAGAGCGTCTTGTTCGGATAGTCGACGCCGTCGGGGCCGTGCATGGTGTACCACCAGACGCCGCCGGGACGGAGCTCCTTGGCATGGGTCGTCAACGTGAAGCCGCGCGGGCCCCACCACTGCGCGACGTGCCGAGGATCGGTCCACGCTGCCCAGACGAGCGCGACCGGCGCGTCGTACGTCCGCTCGATGCGGATTTCGTTCGGATCACTTTCGGCGACCATGCGAGCCCTTCTTGGTTGCGGAAGTTGGAGCGGGTGCGGGAGCGGGTGCGGGTGCGGGTGCGGAAGCGGGAGCGCGTGCGGCAGCGGGAGTCGAATCGGGTTGGGGCGAAGCGAGCGTGGCGAGGTAGTCTCCCAGACGATCCAGGCTCGCTTCGACGAGCGGTCGGTACCGTTCGAGACAGCCGCGCGCCTCGTCGAGCCCTTGCGGATCGAGTTCGCAGAGGCGTCGCTGTGCCAGACGCGTCTTGGTCACCAGTCGNNCCAGGAACGGCTTGGCGATCTCCGAGACGCTCGCCTTGCCCGAGGCAAGCCGTTCGAGCATCGCGCGACGCGTCGGATCGGCAAGCGCCGCGAAGGTCCGACTGAGACGATCCGACATGGCGAAACCCATGGAAACCGACAGGTTATTTAACCGGCTGGTTAATCTATGGGGAGGCTGGCTGCAGCGTCAAGTGGGACGCGTCGACGCCGCGTACCGAAAACGCGTACCGGCGCCGCTCGTACGATGCCGCTCCGGCGCTCGCTCGGCATCGCGAAGCGTCTCCGATGCGTCGACCTGCGCGNNGAGCCGTATTCCGATCGTTCGCGTCGCTTCAGCGGACCGCGCTTGTCTGGCCGCGGCGCGAGCTGGCGTCGGGAGCGAAGCCGATCTCGATCTCGGTCGGATCAGGCTCCTCCGCCGGCAGCGCCTCGACCGGCGGTGCGACGGGGGCGGGAAGCACGGTCTCCTCACGCGTCCGGATCAGGACGTCGGAGCGGAAGAGTTCGGGGAGCTGCATGCCCGATTCGTTCAGCAGCAGTCCGCCGCCGAGCGCTCGATAGGTCTGCACGACGGCCGAGATCAGTTCCTGACGCGTCTCGAGCTGGACGATCCGCGCCTCGAGCAGGTCGCGCTGCGAGAAGAGGACGTCCAGATACTCCCCTTCGACGTTCTGGAACAGGTTGGTCGCGACTTCGACCGACGATTCGAGGGCGCGGACCTGTTCCTGCTTGATGGCGAGGCTCGTCCGATAGTTCTCGACCTGGCGGAGCGAATTGACCACCTCGGTGTAGGCCTGCAGGATCGTTCGCTGATACTCGTAGACCGCCTGCAGTTGTCGTGCGTTCGCGTTCAGGTACTCCGCCTCGATCGCCTTGCGGTTGATCAGCGGGGCGACGAGCTGCCCGGCCGCTCCGGCGATGAACGATCCCGGGTCGAACAGGAACCGCGAATCGAACGCTTCGTAGCCGATGCCGGCGGTGAGATCGACTCGCGGGTAGAAGTGCGCTCGGGCGACCGACACGTCGAGGCCGGCGGCGGCAAGTTCGCGTTCGGCGGCGCGGATGTCGCGTCGCTGCAGAAGCAGATCGGCCGGAAAGCCGGCTCCGAAAATTCGGGCATCGACCTCGATGCTCTCCCAGGACGTTCGAGCGACTCGCTGCGGATAGCGACCGACGAGGAAGTTGACTCGGTTCTCGACTTCGACGATCTGCTGCGCAACGATCGCTCGCTCGCTCTCATTCTTGCGGACCTCGGCCAGGAACCGTTGCACCGGCAGCTCGGTCCCCTGCCCCGCATCGCGCAGCGCGATCGCCGCTTCGAGACTCCGCTGCTGGATGGCGATCGTCTGGTCGAGAAGTTCGAGGCGCCGATCGAGCGCGGGGAGTCGGAAGTAGTTCTCGGCCGTCTCGGCGACGATCTGCGTGATCAGGTAGTTCCGACTCTCGATCGCCTCGACGTAGCGTTGCCGCGCGGCATCGCGAGCGTTGCGGAACTCGCGCCAGACGTCGATATGCCACGTCAGGTCGGCCGTCATGCGCGTGTTGGTCAGCGGATCGGGAAAGGCGCCTCCACCCGGGTACGGCAACTGCTCTTCGGCAGCACCGAGCGGCGTGTAGCGACTGGACTTGTCGAAGCCGCTCAGCAGTCCCACGCCGACGATCGGAAAGAGGACGCTGCGTCGCGCCATGATCTCGTTGGCGGCGATCCGAATCTCCTGATTGCGGATCCGCAGTTCCTGGTTGTTGTCCAGGCCGTCGACGATCAGCGCGAAGAGCTCCGGGTCGCCGAAGAACTCCTCGATCCCCAGGTACGCCGCGTTGGCCGGAGTCCCCGGTTCGGGTCGGTCGGCCCCAGGGGGGACCGAGCCGCCGGCGGTCCCGACGAACTCGTCGGGCATGACCGGGCCCGGCTTGGGGCAACAGAGCTGCGGGATGCGACAACCGGAAGCCGCGATCGCGAGCAGGCTCGCCAACACGCAGGTCGCGGTGTTCCGGACGAGCCGACGACTCGTCCCGCAGCAGTTCGATTCGCTCGATCGCATCGGTCGGCTTCCTGCTCGCACAAGCGTTTCCGCGGTCGACCGCGAGAGGGCCGGACCGAATCGCGAGGCGCCCCGATCGAATCCTCTCGATGCGGCGACGACGCTTCCACGAGACCTATCGGCCCGAAGATCGCTACGTCGCAACGAAACACTACGATCGACAGCTTCGCGAGCCGATCGCGACGATCCGTCCGGGACCTCCGGGGGGCAGGTGCCCGTATCTCTTGCCCGACCGGAATGCGAGCCATTCGCAGACGGGATCGCGCCGAAGAGATCGTCCAGGCTCCGCAGCGGAGAGCCGCAGCGCCGGATGGACCTGCGGAGCATCTCCGGGCCCGCGACAGGAGCTTCGCCCGAGCGGCTCGGAGACTTGTTGTCCGAGCCGCGGAACGGCGCATCCGAGGAAGTTCGCGCCGTCCCTCGGATGCGCCAGACCGATACCGGACACGGTCGATCAGCTCGAACCGTGTTCGGTCAGTTCGCTGAGCGGCTCGTCATGCTCGTCGCGGATCAGCTTGCGGCCGTCCGAGAGCTTGGCGAACAGGTAATAAAGCCCCGGGATGACGAAGACGCCGACCAGCGTACCCAGCAGCATGCCTCCGACTGCCGTCGTACCGATGGTTCGGTTGCCGATCGCTCCCGGTCCCGTCGCGCGGACCAGCGGGATCAGCCCTGCGATGAACGCGAACGACGTCATCATGATCGGCCGAAACCGGAGCTTGCCGCCGAGAATCCCCGCTTCGACGATGCTCGTCCCTTCGCGGCGCTTCTGGATCGCGAACTCGATGATGAGGATCGCGTTCTTGCCGAGCAGACCGACGAGCATGATCAGACCGATCTGGGCATAGACGTCGTTGGCCAGTCCCATCCCCTTGAGGAACAGGAACGAGCCGAAGAGACCGACCGGCAGCGATACGAGGACCGCCAGCGGCAACAGAAAGCTCTCGTACTGACCGACGAGCACCATGTACACGAAGATGACGACGACCAGAAAGATGTAGACCGCTCCGTTGCCCGCCCGTGACTCGTCGTACGAAAGGCCGCTCCAGTCGATGTCGTAGCCTCGCGGCAGCGTTTCGGCGGCGACTTGCCGGATCGCGGCGATCGCTTCGCCGCTGCTGTAGCCCGGCGCCGGAGCTCCTTGGATCGGAGCGGTCGGATACAGGTTGTACCGGGTGATCTCGTTCAGGCCCTGGCGCTTGACGATCTTCATGAACGACGAGTAGGGGACCATCTCTCCTTCATCGTTGCGCACGAAGAGCTGATCGAGATCTTCGGGATAGCGTCGGAACTCGGGCTTCGACTGGACATAGACCTTGTAGAACTGACCGAAGCGGACGAAGCCCTGCTCCCAGGTGCTGCCGACGACGATCGAGAGGTTGTCCATCGCGTCGCGGATCGAGACTCCCTTCTGCATCGCGACGTCGTTGTCGATGACGATCTCGTACTGGGGGTAGTTCGAGGCGAAGAAGGTGAAGAGCCCCTTGAGCTCCTTCCGCTTGCCGAGCGCTTCCATGAATCGGTCGGTCACCTCGCCGAGCGCCTGATAGTCGCCGCTGTTGGTGCGATCGAGAAGATTCACCGAGAAGCCGCCGGCGGCTCCGAAGCCCGGGACGGCCGGCGGCTCGAAGAACTCCAGCTTGACGTCGGCGATTTCGGTTCCTCGCCGCTCGAGTTCTTCGATGATCTGTTTCGAGGTGAGTTTCCGTTCGGCCCAAGGGCGCAGGTTGATGATGCAGGTTCCCGCGTTGGAGCCTCGCCCTTCGGTCAGTACCTCGTAACCCGCGACGCTCGAGACCGAGGTGATCTCGTCCATCTGCTGGCAGACTTCCTGCAGTTCATGGCACTTCGCATTGGTGTATTCGAGGGTCGAGCCGGGAGGGGTCTGAATGATTCCGTAGATCATGCCTTGGTCCTCGAGCGGAATGAATCCCGAGGGGAGGACCCGATTGACGCCGACGATCCCGCCGCAGAAGGCGCCGATGACGAGCATCGTCAGGATCCGTCGCGAGATGATCCGACCGACGATCGCGGTGTAGACCGAGGTGACCGATTCGACCGCCCGATCGAAGACGAACAGGAACAGTCCGATCGGCCCTCGCCGCTTCGTCTCGCCGACTCCGCTTCCCGAGAACGAGGCCCGAAACGTCAGCAGCCCCAGCAACGCGGCTCCGACCGAAATGCCGACACGGACGTTCTCGGTCAGAGGGATCTGTTCCGAGACGACCTCATGNNTCTCAGCAGTCGATTGATCGCGGCGATCAGCCCGCGTTCACTCGCCTTGCGCGTATGCGGCTTGAGGATCATGGCGCAGAGCACCGGAGTCAGCGTCAGCGCGACGACTCCCGACAGGACAATCGACATCGCCATCGTCAGCGCGAACTGGCGATAGAAGACGCCGACCGGACCTTCCAGGAAGGTGACCGGAATGAAGACCGCGGTCATGACCAGCGTGATGGCGATGATCGCTCCGCTGATCTCATGCACCACCTCCTTGGTCGCTTCGTAGGGACCGAGATGCTTGGCGTGCATCTTCTCGTGGACCGCCTCGACCACCACGATCGCGTCGTCGACGACGACGCCGATCGCCAGCACGAGCGCGAACAGGGTGATCAGGTTGATCGACATCCCGAACATCCGCATGAAGAAGAACGTGCCGATGAGCGAGACCGGGACGGCGAGCGTCGGAATGAGCGTGCTTCGGACGTCGCCGAGAAACAGGAAGACGACCAGCGACACGAGCACGAACGCCTCGAAGAGCGTGTGGAGCACCTTCTCGATCGAGGCGTCGAGGAAGTGGGACACGTCGTACGTGACGGCGTAGTCCATGCCGGGAGGGAACTGCCGCTTCTTGATCTCCTCGACCTTCTCCTTCACCGCCTCGATCACTTCCGCGGCGTTGGAGCCGGGAGTCTGCTTGAGGACGATCGCGGCCGACGGCAGTCCGTCGATGTCGGAGTAGAGATCGTAGAACGACGAACCGAGACCGACTTGGGCGACGTCCTTCAGCCGCAGGATCTCGCCGTCCGGTTCGGCTCGCAGGATGATCTCGCCGTACTGCTCGGGTCGGTCGTACCGTCCGATCCAGGTCAGCACGTACTCGCGGGTCTGCGAGGTCTGGCCGGTCGCCTGTCCGAGTCGTCCGGGCGAGCCGATCATGCTCTGATCGGCGAGCGCCTTCATCACGTCGTCGGACGAGATGTCGTAGGCACGCATCCGTTCGAGATCGAGTTCGACTCGCATCGCGTAGGCGCGATTGCCCAGGATCGTCGCTCGGCCGACGCCGGGAATGCGGCGGATCTCGTTGAGGACGTCGACGGTGGCGTAGTTGTAGAGGAAGTTCTGATCGACGTTCGGGTCGGTACTGTAGACGTTCAGGTACATCAGCATGCTCGTCATGTTCTGCATGACGATGACCCCCTCGCGCTGGACGATCTCGGGGAGCTGATTCATGACGATGTTGACCCGATTGTTGACGTTCATCACCGCTACGTTCGGATCGGTTCCGGGTTCGAAGACGATCTGGATCGTCCCTTCGCCCGCACTGGTGGCGCTGCCGACCATGTAGCGCATCTCGGGGACGCCGTTGATCGACTGTTCGAGGATCGTCATCGTCGAGTCGACGAGGATCTTTGCGCTGGCTCCGGGATACGAGACCGAGACCTGGACGCTCGGCGGAGCGACCGAGGGGAACTGCGAAATCGGCAAGGTGACGATCGACAGGCCGCCCATGAACAGGATGAGCAGCGAGATGACGATCGCCAGCGCCGGGCGATGCAGGAAGCGAGCGAACATGAGGAGGGCCCTCTCATTCGGCGTGGAACTTGAGTTGCTCGAAGACCGTCTCGGGTTCGACGAATTCGAACGCGATCCGATCGCCGTCGCGGACCTGCCGGATCCCCTCCAGCACGATCCGCTCTCCCTCTTCCAGCCCTTCCTCGATCACGTAGATGTCGTCCTGTTCGGACCGCACCGTGATGTCGCGCTGACGGACGACTCCCTGTTCGTCGACGACGTAGACGTACTGCTTCGCCAGCACCTCGAACGTTGCGCGTTGCGGAATGACGATCACGTCACGCATCGGCTCGTGCATCAGGATCGTTCCGGTCTGGCCATTGCGCAGCAGACGATCGGGGTTCGGGAAGTCGGCTCGAAAGGCGATGTTCCCCGTCCGATTGTCGAAGTCCGCTTCGATCGCTCCGATCTCGCCGGGTTGCGGAAAGAGCTCGCCGTTCGCGAGCTTCAGTTCGATCGTGAGCTCTCCCTCATCATCCGACTGGCGCTTCAGCTCGGCCATGTATTCCAGGTACTGCGCCTCGGGAACGTTGAAGTAGACCCACATCACGCTGTTGTCCGAGAGGGTCGTCAGCACGTCTCCCTCTTCGATCAGGCTGCCGAGTTGCGTCATCTGACGATCGACGATCCCGTCGAACGGCGCGACGACCTGAGCGAAGCCCAGTTCCGCCTTGGCGAGTTCGACTTGCGCCTGAGCCTTGGCGAGTTCGGCCTGCTTGAGCGCGACGGCCTGCTCAGAGAGGACCTTCTTCTCGAGCAGCGACTGGGCGTTCGTCAGCTCGATCCTCAACCGCTCCGCCTCGGCGATCTCGGCATTCAGACGCGCCTGATACAAGGTCGGAAGGATCCGGAACAGCAGCTCCCCTTGCTTCACTTCCTCCCCCTCGCGGACGCAGATCTCTTCGAGATAACCCCCTTCGAGCGCTCGGACTTCGATGTGACGGCAAGAGCGGATCCGACAGACGAATCGCCGCGTCTCGATCACGTCGCGGCGAGTGACTTCGGTCACCGTGATCTTGTGGGCATGGTGTTCCGCGTCGTGGTCCCCCGCCTCTTCCGACACGTCGACGTGCCCCTCGGGCTCGTCATGCCCCGAAGGGGATTCGACATCGGAGGCCGATGACTCGGGCGCCTCGGAACGCGACTCGGCGCTCGATTCGCATCCGATCGAAACCAGGGAGAAGATGAGGGACAGCAACAGGAACGCGACGCAGCTCGGCGTCGGTCCCTGGGCGGTGGCGCGATTTGCCCCGTCATCCGACGCACGATAGGTCTCAGGCCGTTCGATATTCATGAGGACTCTCGAGCTCGTGCCGAAGACCGGTGCCGCGCAGCTCGATCGAGCGGCCGGTAGCCGGAGTTCGCGCAGAGCGAAACGGAGAAGGGAAACAGGAAAGGCGAGACGAGCGACTCGTCGGCACGGGAGCGACCGCAGCGGCGACTCCTCGACCGAGCACGAGACGGCATCAGGCAGAAGGTTGCGGAGGCCCGCGAACCGAGGTCGAGCGAAGCTCGCCGGACGTTGAGGCGATCCGATCCGCTACCGGAATCAGCTCACCTCGGTCCTGTCGCTCGTCGAGCGGCGCATCGACGAGCGTCGGAGGAGTGCCGAAGGCATCGGGCGCCTCGCTCCCCTCGACCGCTTCGCAAAGATGATCGGTCGACGACACGAAGCGAGTCGACTCGGGCAGACTCGCCCGAAGCGCAAGCATCGACAGCCCGACGATCGCCAGGATCAGTCTTGCCGCTCGAATTGTGTTCTGATCGACCATTGCCGAATCGTAGTTCGTCTGTCGGTCCGCGGTCAAGGTTGCCGATCGACGCCGAACCACCTCGATTTCCAGGCCAAACGCGAATCCTGCGCAGAAGCAAGGAAGCGGGTTCGCGCAACTTCCGCCGACCGAAGTCCGGGCAGAGATCGACGAACTTCGATCGTCCCATCGATTCTCGCGACGCTGCCACGCAGAACGCCGGGCGGACTCGCGCGACGGCGCTCGAGAACGTGCCGTCCGAACGCTGACGCAGTCGGTCTTCGAGAACGGCCGCGTCGAGCTTGCGATCCCGCAAGGATCGACGGCACGAACCGGACGCTCGGTCGCTCGGGACCGCTCGCCTCGCATCGACGATCAGCGACGTCGTTCCGACGACGCCTCCCGCTCCTCCAGGAACCGCTCGAGATCACGGCCGGCTCGAACGGCCGCATCCGCGTCGGCGCTCGCCCGATAGGCGTCCCAACGAGCGGTCAGGAAGGTCTCGTCCCACGGCACATGCGGTTCGAACTCCGGCAGGATCTCCAGCATCGCCTCCGGTCCGAGCAGCGCCGACAAACGCCACAACGCCTCGCGTCGCTGAGTGTCGAGCGCCCGGACCGCGAACGGCTCCCGAAGCGCCTCCCGTAGTTCCGCGATCCGACTCGGTCGTTCGCGACAGACGCTCGAAAGGGTCGTGAAGATCAGTTCGGTCGCGTGAGTGAATCCCCACGGCTCGTCGCGCAGCAGTTCGAACAGGTCGATCAGTCGATCGGCCGCTTCATCCCCCTTCCCCTGTCTCAGTCGCAGATACGCTTCGATCGCCGCGGCATCGGAGGGCTGAAACTTCGCGAGCGATGCGAGGTGGATCATCGCTTCTTCTCGACCCAGGTCGGCATATCCGAGCGCCAGGATCGCCGTCTCGTCGGGAAAAAGCACCGGATGCGGAGCCGCTTCGTAATCGGCGATCATCCGATCGGTCGCGGCATTCCAGTAGCTCGTCAGGAAGCGGTGCCGCCGCTGCTGCTCGTCGGTCGGATGCTCGGGAAGGATCGCGCGCCCCGCCTGATTCGATCCGACCAGTTGGCGATGACCGGCCAGTCGCCGAGCATCGAGCGAGCCGCTCGCGACTCGAGGAGCCCCGTCCCCCGCCGCCGAGCCGCGGCGGATCTCGTCGATCGGGCCCGAGCCGCCGCGCCCCAGCGTTCGCGCGAAGCCGTATTCGATCCGGTTGAGATCGTCGCTGTTGATCCGGCCGACGATGCCGACGTCGACGGGGTTCGTTCCGGATGGTCCGACGACATACCGAGCGAAGAACGCTTCGGCATCCGCGGCGCGCCAGGCGATGCGAAGCGCATCGCCGAACGGTTCGCTGCCGAGGCGTTCGCGGACCCGATCGGCATCATGCGGAATCGGCGAATCCGACCCGACAAGCAGCAGGTCCTCGGCCTTGGACTGCCAGATTTCGACGTGCGGAAAGACCTCCTGCAGCGTCGCGAGCACGTCGGCAGTGGTCTGCAGATCGACTTCGTACCCCTGGAGCCACTGGACGAAGAGGCCCCCGGGGCGCAATCGGGCTCGCGAGGCGCGGTAGAACTCGCGCGTGAACAGGTTCGCCACGCCGACGCGATACGGATTCGACGGTTCCGAGGCGATCAGGTCGTAGGTCGCGTCGGTCGTCAGCAGCACCTCGCGCGCATCGTCGAAGATCAGTCGGACGTTCTCCGCCTTCAGCACGTCGCGATTGACGCTCGCACAACGCTCGGCCATCTCGATCACGGCCGGCTCGAGTTCGACGACGTCGACTCGGCGAACCGTCGGAATCGCCGCGAGCCACCCGGCCGTCTCGCCGGTGCCGAGACCGATCACCAGACTCGATTCGACTCGCGGATGAAGCGTCGCCGGAAGCATGCCGAGCATGATCTGCGTTCCGGCATCGCCGACCGCATTGCCGTCCGACTTGCCGTTCAGATAGAACGCCAACCCCTCGAGGGCGACGATCGCCACGCTCGCTTCGATGCCGTCCGTCTCCGACAGGACGCTGCCCCGAATGAAGTGTTCCAGGTCGGTTCGAGTCGCAAGATCCGGTGTCGCCAGATCGGCTCGCCGNNTCGCCCTGCCCCGATTCCACCATGTCGCCAAACCGCGGTCGGTCCCGAAGCGAGGACCGGACCAAACGCGGCGATGCCGAGCAGTGACGCCGCGACGGTCAGGCGGCGGCGCGGTTCGTATCGCAGTGCGACGAGCGCCAATCCGAGAGCGGTCGCCGCGGTCAGCATGATCCCTCCTCGCCATGCTCCGATCGCCGACAGCAACGGCAGCAGTCCGAAGCCGCCGGCAAGCGACCCGATGATCGCTCCGCCGGTATTCCACGCAAAGGCGGAGCCGACATGGCGACCGATCTCTCGATCGCCGCGTCCCGCCAAGGAGATCAGAAGCGGAAACTGGAAGCCGGCGACGAGCGCCGCCGGTCCGATCGTCCAGCCGGCTACGATCGCCCAGCCGACGACGTCGTCCGAGAATCCGCGACTCGTCGCGCGATAGCCGGCGGCCAGAAACGCGAGGCGATCTCCGGCCGCCATCGGCAGTCCGATCGCCAGCGCCTCGATCGCACAGGTCAACGCCAGGAGTCCGCGTGTCGGAGTCAGACGTGAGCTGAACAGCGCGTGGAGCAACCCGCCGAGTCCGATTCCGCCGAGTGCGACCGCCAGAATCAGACCGAACGTGAAGGTAGTGCCGCCGAGAATCGGACCGAGCATCCGATACCAGACCGATTCCATCAGGAAGAAGACGAACCCGACGATCGCCGCGACAAGGAAGATGGTGCGAGGCGAAACGGAGTGAGGCTCGATGCGATCCGGTCCATCGATCGACCGAGGCTCCTTGGCCGGCCGGCGAACGTGCCGAGTCGGCGTGGGCTTCCGAATCGGGCGACATTCGATGCGCGGGAGTTCGGCCAGTCGCAGCGCCGTGACGGCGACGAGCAGGTTGACCGATGCCGCGGCGAACAGCGTCGTCCGGACGCCGAGGTTCGGCAGCAGCAGAAAGGTGCTCGTCAGAGCTCCGGCGACTGCGCCGAGCGTGTTCAGGCCGTAGAGCAGCGCGGCCGAACGTCGGTGCGTATCGTCCGCCGTCGTCGCACTGCGGATCGCCGCCGGCAACGTCCCGCCCATGAGGATCGTGGGCGGGCCGAGTACGACGACCGCGGCGCCGATTCGCGCCAGCGTGGCGAGAGGGAGGCCGAGCGCGAGGCTCCCTCCGGTCGCGACATAGACGGTTCGGACGAGATCGATCAGCCAGGGACTGATCGCCGCCAGCAGCGCGATTCCGAGCTCCAGGCGTCCGTAGGTCGCGAGCGGTTCGGCGTGTCGGTCGACTCGCGGACCGAACCACGCATGACCGACGCCGAGCCCACCCATGAAGATCGCCAGGACAGCCGCGGTAGCAGCGGTCGAGCTGCCGAAGATCAGGCGGAACTCGCGGAGCCACGCGACCTGGAAGATCAGGGCACAACAACCGGAGGCGAAGAGAAGCCAAGGGATCGCCGCGGATCGGCTGCCGTCGCTGAGCGGCGGCACGGGACTCGCCATCATCGGACTCCGGATCGAGACGCGCGGCAGGCGAGCGCCCGACGGCCGAACACCTCCGCACCGACGGTTCTAGTCGGCGGCCGATCGAACGAAAGACGGGGAGCCCGATCTTCTCGCGTTCTTCTCGCTTCGCGCGCCGAATCGCAACGCAGCGACGAGCTCGAAGTGAACGGAGCCACTTCGGTCCGCAGGACAGAAGAGGCCCCGTGTCTCACCAGCCCGAAGCGCCAAGCGCAGGGGCCCTCTGCGCCTNNGACAAAACAGTGCGACCGGGGCCGGTCGCACGGCGGCGAGACCGACTGGGCGGTCAGTAGCTGCTGGAGTCGAGCTTGACCTTGCCGCGGAAGACCCAATAGATCGCGATCGTGTAGCTCAGGACGCACGGAAAGCCGATCGCGGCGATGATCAGCATCGTCCCCAAGGTCCCTTCGCTGCTGCGGGCGTTCTGCAGCGTGATGCCGTAGGCCGAGTCGAAGGTCGATCGCATCAGGTACGGGAACATCGCCGTGCTGAACAGCGAGCCGAGCGCCAGGATCACCATCGACGACGAGAAGAAGGCATAACCGGGACGCCCCAGATGCATGGCCCGAGGGACGTTGAGCACCGCCAGTAGGTTCAGGATCGGAACGATCCAGAGCCACGGATGTCGAACCAGATTGTCGAGCGAGTGCGGGGCGCGAATCCAGGTCGCGACCGACACGATCAGATAGAGCGACGCGAAGGTCAGGAAGAGCGGAACGAATGCCCGTCGGACTCGCTGCTGCAACGTTCCGTCGGTCTTCAGATACAGATAGATCGCGCCGTGCATCGCGAAGAGCGAGACGGTCAGCAGTCCGACGAGCAACGGAAACCATCCGAGCTGACTCGACAGACTGCCGAAATACCGATACTTCGGACCGAGTTCCATCCCCTGCAGGATGTTCCCCGCGGCGACTCCGAGCAGCAGCGCCGCGGTCGTCGACGAGAGGAAGAAGCCGACATCCCAGACCGAGCGCCAGCGCGCGGAGTGGACCTTGGAGCGGAACTCGAGACTGACCGCCCGACCGATCAGGCAGGTCAGCAACAGGAAGAACGCCGTGTAGAAGCTGCTGAAGACGGTGGCATAGGCGACCGGGAACGCGGCGAAGAGCGCACCGCCGAACGTGACGAGCCAGACTTCGTTACCGTCCCAGAGCGGGCCGATCGAGTTCATCACCAGTCGTCGCTCGGTGTCGTTCCTGGCGAGAAACGGATGCAGCATCCCGACCCCCAGATCGAAACCGTCCAGGATCGCGTAGCCGCAAAGGAGCACGCCGAGCAGGACGAACCAGATGAAGGTCAGCGTGTCGTAGTCGAGCGACATCAGTTCCGCTCCTCGAGCATCCCTCCGCGCACGCTCCCCTGATCGGCCAACAGGCCGCCGATTCCCGAGCGGGCGATGCGACGCTTGTGCTCCCGAAGTTCCTCGGGCGTTTCGGGACCATGCCGCAGTTTCCGATCGAGCACGAACAGCCAGACCGCGAACAGCAGCGCGTAGATGATCGCGAACAGAATGATCGATCCCAGCACCTGCTCGGCGGTCACCGACTCGCTCAGACCATCCGAGGTGCGCAGGCCCATCATCTCGACCCCCTGCTGCACCGACGGATAGACGATCCACGGCTGTCGTCCGACTTCGGCCGTGATCCAGCCGGCCTGGTTGGCGATCATCGCGGCGAGCGGCATCGGAATCAGCAGCTTCAGCAGCCAGCGCCGCCGCTCGAGCCCTCCGCGCAGACGCATGAACAGAGCCAGACCGGCGACGCCGATCATCAGCGTTCCCATCGCGACCATCAGATGAAAGGTCTGGAACGGAAGCCAGATCGGCGGGCGCTCGTTGGGAGGGATCCGATCGAGGCCGGGGACGGGGCGATTCGGATCGTTCCAGACGAGCAGGCTCAGCAGTTTCGGGATCCGGACGCCGAATCGGACGGTCTTCGCTTCGGCGTCCGGCCAGCCGAACAGATAGAGGCCGGTCGGTTCGTCGGTCGTCTCGAAGTGCGCCTCCATCGCGGCGAGCTTGGCCGGCTGAGTATGCACGAGCTTCTGAGCCGAAGCGTGGCCGGTCGCGGCGGCCAGCAACGAGAAGAGCAGCGCCGAAGGGAGCGCGATCGACAGGCATCGCCGTGCCACCTCCTGATGCCGGCCGCCGAGCAGGTAATAGGACGAGACCGACGTGACGAAGAAGGCGCCGAGGACCAACGCGCCGATCACCGTGTGACTCAGCCGATCGACCGAGGACGGGTTGAAGACCATCGCCCAGAAGTCGGTCACCTCGGCTCGCGGCATCATCTCGCCTTGGACGTCGTGCCAGACGATCCGATAGCCTGCCGGAGTCTGCTGCCAGCTGTTCGCGACGACGATCCAGACGGCGCTGAAGACCGAACCGAGAAAAACCATCAGCGTGCTGATCAGATGCGTCCGCGGACCGACGCGATCCCAGCCGAAGACGAGGATCGCGAGAAAGCCGCTCTCCAGGAAGAAGGCGAAGATTCCCTCGGCCGCGAGTGCCGACCCGAAGACGTCGCCGACGAAGCGCGAGTAGGCGGCCCAGTTCGTGCCGAACTCGAACTCCATCACGATTCCCGACGCGACTCCCATCCCGAAGTTGACGGCGAAGATTCGCGTCCAGAATCGGGCGGCCGCTTCCCAGGCAAGATCTCCCTTGCGAAACGCCATCAGCTCGCACAGGAAGAGCTGCAGCCCCAGTCCGATCGACAAGGGCGGGAAGAGGTAGTGGAACATGATCGTGCCGGCGAACTGCAACCGGCTGAGGATTTCGACATCCATCTTCGTGCGCCGTGAGCATCGATGGTCGTTCGGTCGGAAGATCGGCCGAACCGGAACTCGCTCGGTCCGTCAAGTCTTTCGGATCGAGCGTCGAGCGAAAGCCAGTGCGGCGAATTGTCGCACGATCCGCAATGGTAATCCGCAGCGCGAGTCCGCAGTCGCTTGAAGAATCGAGACGTCGTTTCTCCGAAGAACCGCAAGAAGGATCGCTCCTGCTTCGCACCGGGGATGTCTCAGCCCGCGGCTCCCGAAAGATAGGCGGCGGTGATCGGATCGTCGGGCGACGTGAAGAGTCGCTCGGTGGGGCCCGATTCGATCAGCGCACCGGCACCGTCGCGGATCCAGAAGACGGCAAGGCGATCGGCGATCCGTCGCGCCTGAGCCAGATGATGCGTGACGATCAGGATCGTATGTCGCTCGCGCAGCTGCCGGATCAGCCCTTCGACTCGGGCCGTCGCTGCCGGGTCGAGAGCGCTGCACGGCTCGTCCATCAGCAGCNNGCGCGGCTCGAGCGCCGAGGCGCGGGCCAGGCAGAGACGCTGTTGTTGGCCTCCGGACAGACGAAGTGCCGAGGCGTCCAGGCGATCGCGCACCTCGTCCCACAAGCCGACGTCGCGCAGGACCCGTTCGGTCGTCCGTTCGAGTTCGTCTCGGCGACGTACGCCATGCTCGCGCAGCGCAAGCTGCAGGTTACGGCGGATCGAGGTCGGAAACGGATTCGGACGCTGAAAGATCATGCCGACGTCGCGTCGCAGATCGACGACTGCGCGTCGACCGTCATGGACCGATCGACCGTCGACCTCGATCGAGCCGCTCACTTCGGCTCCCGGGACGAGATCGGTCAGTCGGTTGATCGCCTGCAGCAGACTGCTCTTGCCGCAACCTGATGGTCCGACGATCGCGGTGACGCTCCCGTTCGGAACCTCGAGCGTCACGTCGCGCAGCGCGACTCGATCGCCGTAGCGGATCGTCAACCGATCGACACGAATCATGAACGGTCTCCGATGCGGGATGCGCGGTCTCGCGAGGCGTCGCGACGAATCGGCGCCGATCGTCCGGCGCCGATTCGCGCGAGCGAGGCGACGACTGTCCCGTCGATCAGCACCATCAGGCCGATCAGGACGCAGGCGGTCGCCGAGGCACGCGAGGCTCCCCCCGGAACGTTCATCGCCAGATCGTAGACATGGACACTGAGCGTCCGTCCCGAATCGAACAGACTCGTGGGAACTCGCATCACGTACCCCGACGTGAACAGGAGAGCCGCGGTTTCGGCGAGCGAGCGGCCGATGCCGAGCGCGAGCGCGGAACCGAGCGCCGGTGCAGCGGCCGGCAGTTCGATCCGCCACAGATACGACAGCCGACCGATCCCCAGTGCGGCCGCTCCCAGTCGCCAGTCGTCCGGCAGATCGCGCAACGCCCGCTCGGCGGTGACCGTCATGAACGGAAGGATCATGCAGCCCAGTGTCAGACCTCCGGCAAGGATCGAGTACCCCATGCCGAGCGCCTGGCAGAACAGAGCATTGCCGAAGAGCCCGAAGACGATCGACGGGACTGCGGCCAGGACGATCAGTCCCGATCGAGCCACGACCGCGCCGGGGCGGTCTTGGCGCGAACGTTCGGCCAGACGAATCGCGGCGAGGAGAGCGATCGGCGTCGCGGCGAGCATCGCGATCGCGAGCACCAGCAGCGTCGATACGATCAGCGGGCCGATGCCACCGCCGCGTCCCGCTCGGGTCGGCGCGGTCGTCAGAAAGGGGAGATCGATCTCGCCGAGTCCCGCGCGAAGCGTCGCGACGACGACCCATCCGAGCAGCGCGACGATCGACAGCGCGGCGACCGAAACGATCACTCCGGCGACCCGGTCGACGCGCCGAGAATTCGATCGGCCGAAGTTCGAGCGGCGCTCAGCCATGATCGCTCCTGGGGCGAGCGATCGTCGCGAGCAGGTACGGGATCGCGACGGCGACCATCAGCAACAGCCCGCTGACGAAGAGGATCGAGCGATGTGACGCCGAGGCGTAGCCCATCTCGAGCGCCATGTTCGCGGTGAGCGTCCGAACCGGTGCGAGGAGCGATTCGGGAAAGTTGGGGACGTTGCCGGCGACCATCAGCACGGCCATCGTTTCGCCGACGGCTCGAGCGGCGGCCAACAGGATCCCCGCCAGCAGCGATGATCGCGCGGCGGGGAGCACGACACGGCTTGCGATTCCCCAGCGTCCGAGACCGAGCGCCGCGCCGCCGCGCACGAGTTCGTCGTCGATCGAGCCGAGTGCCGCATCCGACGCCAAGGCGATCGTCGGCAGCGTCATCAGCGCCAGCACGATCACGGCGGTCAGCAGCGACTGGCCGCTGCCTCCCCAGGCCGCAATCAGCGGCGCCAGGACCACCAGCCCCCACTGTCCGAAGACGACCGACGGCGTTCCGGCCAGGATCGCGATCGCGCGCCGATGGAACCAGGCGAGAGACGGCGGCGCCCAGTAACGAACCCATAGCGCCGAGGCGATTCCCGGCGGAGCTGCCAGGAGTACGGCGCCGATCGTGGTCAGCACCGAAGCGGTCAGCATCGGCAACAGGCCGAACTGTCCGGAAAGTGGGAACCAGGTCCGATCGGTCACGAATCGCGCCGGTCCCGGATCGCGCAGTGCCGGCCACGCCTCGATCGTGATGAAGGCCAGGATCAGCAGCACGATCGCCGCGGCGGTCAGCGCCGCCAGCGTCGATGCGAACTCGATCGCGCGATCAGCGAGTCGACGGAACGAAATACGCTTCCCGAACCAGGTCATGAACCGCTTCCGATCGGGCATAGTCGATGAACGCGAGCGCCAACGGCGAGGGCTCGGACGTGACGACCAGATTCAGCGATCGACTCATCGGAAAACGCTCCGCAGCCACCTCGTCGCTCGTCGCCGGGATGCCGTCGAGCGGCAACAGTCGGATCGCTGCGCCGAGACGTGCTTCGGTTTCGGCCGAGCCGATCGAGACGTAGCCGATCGCACCGGGGCTCCCCGCCACCGCGAGGATC
The DNA here is from genome assembly GCA_003455945.1 of Planctomycetaceae bacterium. Lineage (GTDB taxonomy): Bacteria > Planctomycetota > Planctomycetia > Pirellulales > Pirellulaceae > UBA11682. The sequence continues at coordinate 5,106 of DMPQ01000447.1, read as the reverse complement.
GCCTGGGCGTTCTCGCCGACGATCACATCGGGGCGGATCGCCGTGTTGTCGATCTCGAAATGAGCGAGGAAGACTTCGAGCGTCGCTCGCCCTTCCGCCTTGTGCACGACCTGGATCGGCAACGCGGCTCCGCCGAGCCGGCTCCAGTCGTCGATCGCGCCGGTATAGATGTCGATCACCTGCTGCCGCGTCAGCTCGGGAATCGGATTCGATGCTTGGACGATCAGCGCGACGCCGTCGGTCGCCAGACGATGCGCGACCAGATCCTGCTCGTCCTCCTTCAGCGGGCGACTGGTCATGCCGATGTCCGCCTGAGCGGCGCGGACGTCGGCGATTCCCTTCCCCGATCCGCCGGTCTGGATGTCGATCCGGACTCCCGGATGCATCGCTTCGAAACGAGCGGCGATCTCCGAGACCAGCGGCGCGACAGTGCTCGAGCCGGAGAGGAGCAAGCGGCCTTCGAGTCGATTCGCTGCGGAGCGCTCGGCTTCACCGGCCGACTCGGCCGGAGGGCGACATCCGGCCAGCGCCGCCAACATCAGTGCGAGCGGCAGAAACGAGCGGAGTGGCGACGTCACGAACGCGTTCTCCACAGCAGTTCCGCCGTCGTGACGGCGGAGACATTCTGACGATCGTACGATCAAGCGAAACAGCGATCGTAGTCGTCGTGAGGACGAGGGACAACGGCCGGACGTGCCGCTCTGCTCTCATGCCGCTCTTTGGTCGCTGACGTCGGATCGTCGCTCGATCAGCGAGGGCGAGCCGGTGCTGGAGTCGTACCGCAGACCGGCGCGTTCGGACGTTCGAGTCGGACAAAGGAGCCGGGGAACTCTCGCGTCAGGCGTTCAGCGTCGACGGCCGCCACCTCGATCCGCTCGCCCCGTACGAAACGGATGCCTCGATCGTCAAGCCATTCGGCAAACGGACCCAGCGGCATCAGCGTCACCGTCGCCTCGCCCGATGCGTCTCGCTGATCGGCCCCCCCTGGCGACTCAGCGTTCCGAACTCCTCGCCTTCCGGTGTTCCCCTCGGGGGCGCGAGCCGACAGACGAGTCTGACGGCAGGCCGCATCGCCGATGGCGAAGCAGGGGTGTTCGGCAAGCTGATCGAAGCGGATGTCGACCAAGCCGGCTCGCATCATCCCCTCGACCAGATCCCGATCGACCGGCACGCGACGAACGACCGCTGCGGGGCCGGGAAGAGCGACGTCCGAGTCCGGGACGACTCGATCGGCGGTCAGCACGTGAGCGCGAACGATACCGCCGGGAGCGAGAGCGCGGCGAGCTTCTCGGACGACCGCGTCGAGGTCGACCGGTAGATTGAACGTCCCCTGCAGATCGATCTCGTCGAGCGAGCCGTCGGCGACGTCGAAGATGACGTTCGTCCCCTGATCGATCCGATGCGCCGCGACTCGACGGGGAGGCTGCATCGTCTCCGATCGTCCCTCGGTCAGACCGATCGCCTCGGCCGATTGTCCCTGGCCATGATGCTCGAGATCCTCGGTCAGCAGATAGAACTCCCAGAGCACGCCGTCGGGCGAGTGGAGCCAGAACTTGTCCTGTCGCGCGTAACAGCACTCGACGTTCTCGGTCAGATCGGTGCGCAGTCCTCGCTCGGTCATCTCCCGTCGAAGACGTTCGAGGGCTGCAGCATCGGGCAAGCGAAGGCCGACATGATTGAGCGAGCCTCCGCGTCCCGGCGCATGCGGCTCCAGCGAAAGGACGAGCGGCGGGAACGGTACCTCGAACTTCGCGTAATCGACGCGCCGCTTCGCCGGTTCGATACCGAAGACCCGGCGGTAGAACTCGACCGACTGGTCGAGGTTCGAGACGTTGAGCGACATGTGGAAGCGAACGCCATCGGTCGACGGCAGGGCTTTCGCGGTGGCGGTGATGTCGAGGAGCGACGGATTCATCGAAGGCCTCCGGTTTCGGGCAGGTCGAAAGGGGAACGATCAGGGGGCGGTCAGTGCATCGCGATAGGAACGAATCGGCACGAAGGCGGCTGCGATGCCGCAGGCGAATGCCGCGACGGCGAACAGGGTCGTCGCGCTACCGTAGGAACCCCAGCGATCGAAGCAACTCGAGGTGATCAGAGGACCGACGGCCGAAAAGAGAACGGTGAGCGCCTGAGCTCCCCCCTGGATGCGACCCAAATGGGCGGCTCCGAAGAGATGCCCCCAGGCCGAGAAGAAGACGACGGTCAGAAAGCCGCCCGAGACTCCCATCGCCACGACCCAGACCCAGAGTTCGGTCATGGAATCGATCTGACGAAAGGTAGCGAGAGCGCCGGCCTGGACGAACAGCGCCGCGGTCAGTGCCAGTCGCAATCGACTGCCGGTCAACAGCAGACCGGCGATCAGGTTCGTCGCGACGCCGACGATCGCTCCGGCAGCAAGCGTCCGGTGATAGGTCGCCGCATCGAAGCCCTGTTCCGCCAGCAGCAATTCCTGGTAGAGCGATAGGCCGGAGCTACTCGCGCCGTAGAGGGAAACGCCGAGGGCGACGCTCCAGAACGCCGGAGTCGCGAGGGCGGCGAGGAACGTCGCCCCCGAAGCGGCTTCCGACTCGCCCGATTCCTTCGCCTCATGACCGAACTCCGGGCACCGATCGCGCGGCCCGTTGCGAATGACCAACCAGGCGATCGGTGCGGCGACGATCAGCAGGATGCCGAGTTCGTACCAGGACTGCCGCCATCCCGCAGCGGCGATGCGGCCGCCGACGGCAGGAAAGGCGATCATGAAGCCGATCCCCATCGCGACCGAATAGATCCCCATCGCTCGCGGCAAGCGGCGCGAGAACCACTTGCCCACGAGCGTCAGACTCGCGACCGACAGCATGCTTTGGCCGAAGGCTCGGGTCGCCGTGACGGCAATCGACAGGGGGGCCGCATCGCGCGACGCCGCGACGCCGATGACCGCGAGGCCGAGACCGATCAGGATCAGCGGGGCGATCGGCCGGATACCGAACCGGTCGATCGCGCGGCCGATCGGCAGACAGGCAAGCCCTCCCAGCAGCGTCGCGACGAGATTGATCGTGGCGAAGGTGGTCGAAGCAAGGCCGAGGTCGGCCAGGAGCGGCTTGGTCACCAGACCGAGACCGTGCGTCCGTCCGGGGAGTGTCGCGACCATCAGCGCGGCGGCCGGGACGATCATCCACCAGCCGACCAGGTAGCCGCGAGACGCTCCGCTGGTGACCGGAGTCTTTCCGACGATCCCCGCGTCTCGTTCAGCGGAAGAAGACATCATCACCTCGGGGACCGAGTCGTTCGCGCATCCAGGCGTGAAACTCCGCATAGTGAGCGGCGCGACGATCGCCGCCGTCACGCTCCGCGTTGTAGCTCAGATACAGCTGCCGACGCCATCGGGCCGATCGGTTCGGTTCGGAGTGATGCGGCGTGAAGCCCGAGAAGATCGCGACGTCTCCCGGATCGAGACACAAGGGAACCTGTCGTCGAGCATCGAAGTCGGCCGGGTCGAGCGGCCGGAAGGTCCCGTCTTCGGGAGTCAGTGCGCCGGTGGCGTGATAGCCGGTCCAGCAGACCGTACAGCCGTTCTCCACATCCGCTCGTTCGAACGGGACGAGCACGGTCAGGAACGACCTGGGAAAGCCGGGCCAAGCGATGTAGTCCTGATGCAGCGGGTATCCTTCGATTCCCGGCGGCTTGTAGATCAGCTTGTCCTTGAACAAGTGGGCCGGTTCGCCGTAGATCCGCTCGAGAAACGCGAGCAGAGTCGGAGCGAGCGCGATCCGAGCGATCGACTCGGCCAGGTCGATCACCGGATCGAACGTCTCGAAGACCGAAGCGCCGTTCGAGACATCGGTCCGATACCGGCATCGCAGATTTCGTTCCGACATCAGATCGGAGCGTTCGACGAGCAGTCGCTGCGCGTCGCGGTCGGCTGCCGCGATCGTCGACGGATCGAACAGTCGGCGCAGGACGACGAAGCCGTCCCGGTGATAGGACGCGATCGGATCGGCGTTCTCCGAAGTGGGGATCCACGCCGAGAAGGCAGTGCGATCGTTCATGCGGGCGACTCGCGAACGACAGGATGATGTGCTCGTCGGAACGAGGAGCCACAACCGGTGGAGGCGGAACGAGGCGAACGATTCCGTCGATTCGGTCGCCTCGATTCGTGCGTCGAGTTTCAGAAGGTGCCGACGATCTCGCCGCCGTTGCGGCTGCCGAGCGCTCGCCAGACGTCGATCGAGACGGTCTTGGACAGGAACCTTACCGATCCGTCGGCCAGCCCGATCTGCACGCCACCGGGATGCTGGCTGCGAGCGGTCCGCCAGCCGAAACCGGTGTAGAGCCGCGCAGGGTCCGGGTCGAACGAGACGCCTAGGCAATCCGGAACGAGCGAGTTCGGCGGATAGTAGGTATTCATCAGGGCGCAACGGAACTCGCCGTTGACCCAGCTGAAGCCGCGCAGATCGCTGACGTTGAACAGGCCGGCTCCGTTGCAGGCGCTGTCCGAGAGCGGGGCGCCGTAGACGAAGCGGTAGACTCGCTGCGGATCCCGTTGTACGAGCGTCGCGTCTCCGGATGAGGTCGGCCCTCGCCCCTGGAGACTCTCGCTGAACAGGAGCGTGTTGGTCGTACCGTCGGCGATCTCTCCGAAAGTCGTCGCCGAGTTGATGTAGAAGATGCCGTCGGCGTCGAACGGCGATCCGCCGTCTCGGCCGGTACCGGCGTTCCCCGCATAGCTGGTCGGGCCGTGGCCGGTCGCCAGCACGCGGCTTTCGTCCGACGGACACTGAAGCAACGGCAGAACGGCGGCGACGGCCGGCGCGTTCTGCGGAGCGATCGCGAAGGTCGGCGGCGCGTAGAGCGGCGTTTCGAGATCGAGCGCCGAGAAGAGCGTTCCCTGCTCGTAGTACGGCGAGAGGTGCGCCAGCACGGACCACCGGTAGAAGTTGTGCGGGTAGCTCGGCGCGCCGGGAAACGCCCGCGACTCGGAGCCGACCGGCAAGTGGCCGTGCACCCCTTCGTAGTTGTGGGCGGCGAGGCCGAGCTGCTTGAGGTTATTGGAGCAGCGGGTACGGCGAGCCGCTTCGCGTGCCATCTGGACGGCGGGGAGCAACAGCGCGACGAGCACGCCGATGA
>DMPQ01000446.1 GCA_003455945.1 Planctomycetaceae bacterium | reverse complement strand
GTTCTCGGCGGTCAGCGGCAAGTAGACCAGCCCCTCGTAACGTCCCTGAGCGTCGGCCGCGCCGGTGTGGCCCGCCATCACGTTGGTGTCGACATAGACCGGATAGACCGGGTCGGTGATCGCCGTGACGTTGCCGCTGCCGAGCACGTCGAGAATGTTGCCGGTATCGCACTTCGAGCCGTCGCTGACGAAGATCTCGTCCGCCTCGACCTGGGCCCCTCGCGCCGTGAAGGCGTGCGCCGCGATCGCCTCGCGCAGAAAGCCGTACCCCTGCTCGGGACCGTAGCCCTTGAAGGTCGCTCGATCCCCCATCTCGTCGATCGCTTCGTGCATCGCCGCTCGGACCGCCGGCGGGAGCGGTTCGGTGACGTCGCCGATCCCCATACGGATGACGTCGGCCCCCGGGTTCTCCTGCACGAATCGAGCGACTCGACGACCGATCTCGGGAAAGAGATAGCCGGCCTTGAGCTTCAGGTAGTGGTCATTGATGCGAGCCATGGCGGAGCACTCGATGGGCTACGAGAAAGGGAAGGGGGGAGCAGGGGAGTCGTGCCGAGCCGAGCTCTCGGCGGGACGAATCCTGGTCGGGCCGCGGCCCGGCGGAAGCGGCCGGATCGCTCGCGATCGCGGGAAGGCCCGGTTTTAGAACGAGCCGGCTCCCGCTTCAACCGGGCGCGAACGCCGCTCGAAAGCGGCGGACCGAGTCCGACTCGATCGCGGCGTCCGAGCGAGCCGCAGCCCGTTCCGTCAGGCGAACGGCCGGCAGGTCGTCAGGCGCGGGGCGTCAGTTCGCACGAGGGGCCATTTCACTCGGCACGACGGACGACTCACGCCCGACGACTCGCGGCGGAACGCCGACAGCCGACCCCCTTCGCTCACGCCATCCGCATCATCACGATCGACAGCACGACGAGCATGCCGTTGTGGATCGCGTGCATCGTCATCGGCGCAAGCAACGCNNGGAATCAGAAAGATCCCTTGCGGGTGGATCGCCGCGAAGATCAGACCGCTGAGCGCCGCGCTGAAGGCGACCGAGACGATCCGCCAGCCGAAGCCGGTCACTTCGCGCAGATGCCGATAGAGCACGCCGCGGAAAACGATCTCCTCGATCAGCGGCGCCAGGATGGCGGCGGTCACGAAGACGAACAGCAGCGTCCCCGTGCTTCCGTCCGCCACCAACTGCTGGATCGGATGCGACGGCCCTCCTTCCGACTCGAACGATCCAGGTTCGGGGCGTTCGCCGAAGAAAGCGATCAGCACGAGCGACAGGACGAGCGAGGCGGCGATGAGCGGAAATCCGGCCAGGTAGGCGAAGAGGCCGCAGACGACCTCGCGCAGCGACGATTGCCATCGGAGCCCGAGATCCGAGCGGAGGTCGCTCCACGAGACGCCTCGGATCGTCGGCCAGACGAGCACACTCAAGCTGGCGATCGATCCGAGCATGCCGGCGAGATTCCGCGGGAGGCCCGGGACCCAGAGCAGGCCGAGCGGCATCAGCACGAACGCCGCCATCCAGAGCAGGAACGTCTCGAGATAGATCGTGCCGCGCGGAACGTACGGCCGACGATGCAGACGGATCTTGCCGATCGCGGCCAAGGCGACCGCCGTCACCAGCGCCACGATGCCGAGCGCGACCATGCCGAACCCCGAAATGCCGATCAGCCCCATCAGCAGACTCAGCGTGACCGCTCGGCCGAGCAGCGCTTCGCGCTCCTTCGGCGGGACCGGCGCTCCGGACGGAGCCAACGCCAACTCGCCGTACCAGCCGAGATGTTCGACCAGATCCTGCCGTTCGGTCGGGCCGACCGCCGGCATCTCCCAGTTCCCTTGCCGCAGATCCTCGAAGAGTCGTTCAAGCGCCTGGCGGCGCGCCAGCTCGGTCGGCTTCGGAACGTAACTCCGTTCGCTCGCCTGGCGATCGATCTCACGGAGTCGTTCGAGGGCGGCCTCGGGGCCCTGAAGTTCGGCGACGACGATCGCCCGCGCCAGACGCAGATTGTAGGGCCCCGGTTCGGCGTCGGCCGTCTGGGCGAGGTCCTTGTCGATCTGCTCGCGCTGCTCGGCGTCGTCGATCAGCGACCGGAGTCCGAGCTGCGTCATCCCGAGCAGTTCTTCCTGAGGACCGAGCGGCACGTCGGTCGCTTCGTCGACCGCCGCGTTCGGATCGTACGGGTTGGCCATCTCGTAGCCGACATAGGCAATGATCAGCGCCCAGCAGAGACCGGCGATCAGGTAGCCGAGCACGCCGAAATGTCGAGGGGGAGTCGCCGAATCGGTCGGATCGTTCGGACCTTCGAACTTGTCGATTCCCGAGGCGGTAGCGGCGGGGGGAGTCGATGTCGAACCGACCGTGCTTCGCGACGTCTCGACCGTGCCGCCTCGAAGCAACGTCGGCGAGATCCTCAGCCCGCCGTCATGCGGCGCTCCGGGTTCCGGTCCGGGTGCCGCCGAAGCGATCGGCAGGTTCTCGTCGATCCCTTCCGCCTGCGGAGACTGCGGATTCCTGGGCGCATCGCGCCACG
>DMPQ01000293.1 GCA_003455945.1 Planctomycetaceae bacterium | reverse complement strand
ATCTGAGTGACGCAGTACACTAGAATGATCATCGAGGTGCGTGTCGATCGGGAGGGCCTGAGCGGACGATGCCTCGGGCCTCCGCCGAGTCCTTTCGGGAGTGATCGATGCTGCGTCGTCCTGCTTCGAGTCGGGTCCGGTTCCGCGAGCTGCAGCGCGAGCTGAATCGACGGATCGCCGAATCGAAGGCGGGGCTCTCGAAAGGGGGCAAGCCGCGCGATCGTTCGGCGACGGTTCTGGTGCGCGAGTTCTTCGCGCTCGCTCGNNGACCATCGCGCCGGTCTCGCGGCAACGCTCGGCGCCCTGACCTTCGCGACCGCCCTGGCACTCGTCCCTCCGGCCGCTTCGAAGTTCCTGATCGATCATGTGCTGCAGGGGATACCGGTCGGCGACGAGTGGCCGTCGTTCGTGCCGCGCGATCCGCGCCGACTTCTCGCGGCGATCTGCGTCACGGTGTTGGTCGCGTCGGTCCTGAACACGGCGATCGGACTCTGGAGTCGCTGGCAGGCGACTCGCATCACGAAGCGTCTGCAGCTTTCGGTCCGCCGCAAGGTCTTCGCGCATGTGATGCGATTGCCGCTGGCTCGGGTCCAGGGAATGAAGGCGGGGGGCGCGTCGAGTCTGCTGCGACAGGATGCGGGGAGCGTCGGCGATCTGGTCTTCGGCATGCTCTACAACCCGTGGCAGGCGCTGGTGCAGCTGATCGGCAGTCTGATCGTGCTGGCCTGGGTCGACTGGAAACTGCTCCTCGGCTCGCTCGTGCTCGTGCCGATCGTCTATCTGACCCATCGCGCCTGGATCGCGCGGATCCGTCCCGAGCATCGCCAGGTTCGGGCGCTGCGCGAGGAGGCGGATGCGGCGGCGACCGAGTCGTTTGCCGGCGTCCGGATCGTCCGCGGCTTCAGCGGCCAGCGTGCCGAGACCTCTCGGATCATGCGGCTGAACGATCTGCTGGGGCGACAGGAGATCCGTTCCTGGTGGTGGATGCGAGCGATCGAACTCGTCTGGGCGACCCTGATTCCGGCGGCGACCGCGGGGCTGATGTTCTACGGCGGCTGGAACGTGCTGCAGGGAACGCTGACGCTCGGCGATCTGATGATGTTCCTGGCCTATCTGCTGATGCTGCTCGGACCGCTCGCGACCCTCGCTCAGAGTGCCGCGTCATTCCAGGACAGCCTGTCGGGACTCGATCGAGTCCTGGACGTGCTGGCCGAGCCGCTGGAGTTGGAACCGCATCGAGGCACGCGCCGCGCGGATCCCGAGCGGATTCGGGGCGAGATCGAGTTCGATCGGGTCACGTTCCGTTACGAGTCGGCGTCGCGCGATGCGCTGACCGAACTGTCGCTGACCATACCGGCCGGCACGATGGTCGCCCTCGTCGGCCCGAGCGGCGCGGGAAAGACGACCCTCTGCAATCTCGTCGCGCGTTTCTACGACCCGACGGCAGGAACGATCCGAGTCGACGGGATCGACCTGCGCGACTTCGACGTCGAGACGTATCGGCGCGCTTTGGCGATCGTCGAGCAGGACGTCTTCCTGTTCGACGGGACGGTCGCCGAGAACATCGCGTTCGGAAATCGGCATGCGGATGACGCCGCGATCCGAGAAGCGTGCCGAATCGCGGCCGCATCGGAGTTCATCGAGCGACTGCCGCAGGGTTACGACACGCGCATCGGCGAGCGAGGAGTCCGACTGAGCGGCGGGCAGCGGCAGCGGCTGGCGATCGCNNCCGCGCATCCTGATCCTGGACGAAGCGACGAGCAATCTGGACACCGAGAGCGAGCGCGAGATCCAGGCGGGGCTCGAAAGCCTGACTCGGGGGCGAACCTGCCTGGTGATCGCCCACCGGTTGAGTACCGTCGCGTCGGCCGATCGGATCCTGGTGATCGACGACGGCCGAATCATCGAACAGGGGACCCATGCCGTGCTGATGGACCGGGACGGCCGCTACCGCGAGATGGTCCGCCTGCAGACCGAGGTGGGGGAAGAGCGTGCGGGGGCGGTACGGGAAACGACCGTCTGACGAATCCGGCGCGATCGCCGCGCACGCCGCCGATTTCCGATCATTTTGCTCCCCAAGAGGGTGAAACGAGCAGCGAAAACGGGTAACAAGACGCTTAGCGTCGGGGAGCGGACAGACCTCGATGCGTCGTCCCAGCTTCTCCGACGGAGACTTCCATGTCGCTCCCTTCGCGTTGTCTTGCCCTCTTGATGGCGTTGTCGTTCTCTCTGACGACGCTCGCCCCCGTACCGGCGGCTGCCCAAGAGGAATGGGTTCCCGGCAAGTTCATGACTCAGGCGATCGGCGAGATGCTCGATGCGGCCGACCTGCTCAATCGCAAGATCGGCTACGGCTACGCCGATGGCGCCTGCATGGCAGGCGTCCTGCTGTATCCGAAGAAGACGTACGCGATGAATCGCCGATTCGAGAAGGGGATCGAGTACGCGATCGTCGCCGGCGGCGACGAGGATGGGTCGGATGTCGACGTCGAGATTCTCGACGAGCAGGGGAACGTCGTCGCCAAGGATGACCGCGAAGATCGGATGGCCGTGATCGAATGGACTCCCGAGACGACCGGGACCTACGTGATCCGCGTCAAGCTGTTCGATGCGGAGCTCGAGTCGTTCTGTGCGTTCGCGATCCTGCAGAAGGGCGGCTACGCGGTCCCGCTGAAGGACGCGATCGAAGCGGCCGGCAAGTTCTTCGGCGATTGTCAGCAGATCGTCGCGGCGGCCGACAAGAACGACTCGACCGTCGGCTTCCTGTCGACCGAAGGTCAGGCGGGGATCTGGGGGATGGTGCTCCCGAAGGGGGAAAGCCTGACGCTGTCGGGCGTCGTTCCGGGAGCCGGGACCGGCGTGATCCTGGGACGCGGCAATCGGGACGATATCGATGTCGATCTGCACGTGTTGCAGGGAGAACGCGAGATCGGTCGCGACATCGAGGAAGACTCGTTCCCGCGTTTCGTCTCGGAGTTCAAGGACGGCGCCCAGTTCTCGGTGAAGCTGCAGAATGTCGATGAGGCGGACGGCGAGACGTTCGTGATCGGCGGCGTGCTGCGCGTCTTCGCCAAGGAATGATCGAGCGACTCGTTCGGAGCGGCATGGCGAACGCATGACCCGGTTCGCCGACCGCTTTCGACGTGACGTGTGACGGAAGGATGATGACGCCCCGGTCCGATACCGGGGCGTTTTCGTCGAATGACTTGTCGCTGCCCTTCGCAGCGACGGCGACCTGCCTGTTTCTCGCGGTCGCTTCCCCACGGCACGAGCCTGCCGGCCGTCGGGATCGGACTCGGCCGACCGGAGCGAATGATGATCGAAGTCCCCCGCTGTCCTCGATGCGGACGATCGTCTGTCGAGAGGAACGTTTCCCCGACCGGCGATTCGATCGTCGATACCGGCGCGGCAGCAGGGGTATGTTGTCCGGTCTGCGGCGCGTTCGATCCGACGATGACGCTCCGGTTGTTCGATCCCGCACCCGGCGACATGACGACTCGCGAATCGATCGGCGCCAGTCTGCTGCCGATCGCTCCGTCACCCGCGCGAACCGACCTGGCTCGCTCGCTGGTCGGGACCGACTTTGCCGGCTACCGGATCGATCGGTTTCTGGGACGCGGCGGGATGGCGTGGGTCTTCGCCGCCACTCACGGTCAGCTTCATCGCCCCTGTGCCGTGAAGGTCCTCTGTCCCGACCTCAGGCAGCGCGATCCGGGAGCGGCCGACGCGTTTCTGGACGAAGCGCGAGCGGCGGCGTCGATCGTGCATCCGAATGTCGTCACGGTGCACAACATCGGTCAGGAACGCGAACTGCCGTTCATCGAACTCGAGTACGTTCCGGGTGAACCGCTTTCGGCTTGGTTCGAGCGAGGCCCGGTCGAACCGCTGACGGCGGTCGAGTTCCTGGCCGATGCGACCTCGGGTCTTGCCGCTGCGCATCGTCAAGGGATGGTCCACCGGGACTTCAAGCCGAGCAACATCCTGGTCGCTCAACGGCGTTTCGCGAAGCTCGCCGACTTCGGTCTCGCGAAACGTCTGGGCGATCGGAGCGGCGGACTGGCCGGAACGCCGGCCTTCATGGCTCCCGAGCTGTTCCGCGGAGAAGCACCGACGCCGCGGAGCGACATCTACGCGGTCGGCATCTCGCTGGTCGAACTGCTGGGCGGAGAGCCGCTGTTCCGGTCGACCGACTGGACCGAGATCGCTCGCATGCATCTGAATGCCGATTGGGAGCGGCTCGCCGAGCGATTCGCGTCGGTCGATCGTGCCGTGCTCGACGTGGCGCTGCGCTGCGTGGCGAACGATCCGCGCGAGCGGTTCGCCGAAGGAGACGAACTGGCCGAGGCGCTGGCGCGCTGCCGACGGCTGTTGCGCCCGCTCGGGAAGCTGGCGGCGATCGCCTATCGCGACCTGGACATCGATTGGATCGACCTCGGCGATCGCCTTTCGGTCGACGTCCGCCTTCCCTCCGGTCGCCGGCAACGGCTGACGGTCGATCGATCGGAGTGCGATCGGCACGGCACGTCGCTCGTCCGGATCTTCAGCGTCTGTGCGCCGACGATCGCGACCTACTTCGAACGGGCGCTCGAGACCAACGCGCGACTCGCCCACGGCGCACTGGCGATCCAGACGGTCGACGGTCAGCGACAATTCGTGATGATCGACACCTATCCGAGCGCGACGTGCGACGCCGAAGAACTGCGACAAAGCACGCTGCAGATCGCCTCGGCCGCCGACGAGATCGAACAGCTGCTGACCGGCGAGGACCGTCGCTGAAGCGGGGCGCGCGGGAGTGAGCGCGAGGCGCGTGATGCGGGGACCGATCCCGGCCGCAACGTGGGCCCGGCCACTCCGT
>DMPQ01000165.1 GCA_003455945.1 Planctomycetaceae bacterium | reverse complement strand
GGCCCGGCGGGGACCGGCACCGGCACCGGCACCGGCGAAGCCGCTCTGGCCGATCAGCGCGGCGCCGGCTGGGCGCTTCCGTCGCGCAGCCCGAACGCCGTCGCCTACCGTCGACCGCTTCGTCTGAGCTGCCGCCGCGATCGACTGTTGCTCCTTTCGGAAGATCGTCCGGGAGCGGTGGTGCGGGAGTTCCCCTTCCGCCCCGACGTCGCTTCGGCGATCGATCCGATGGTCGATCACCTCTGGAGCGAAATCGACTCGTGGGGAGTCGCCGGTTACGGCGCGTACTGGAAGCCGGAGCTGCGCGTCGACGTTGCCCCGGAAGCGGCCGGACGATTCGCCGATCTGAAGCGACTTCTCGAGAACAGCGGTCTCGATGTGGTGGAGGTGCGCCCATGAGACGCGTGAGGTCCGACTCGACCGACAGTCTCGGTCACGATTCGTTCCTGGACGTTGTGGCGAATCTGGTCGGCATTCTGATCATCCTCGTCGTGCTCGTCGGCACTCAGGCCGGACAGCAGATCGCCTCGGCCGATACCGACCTGGAGCAGGCGGAAGCGCAGCTCGAAGCGAAGCGCCAGACGCTCGCCGGCCGGCGGCGCACTGCCGATTCGCTCGATCGGGACAACGCCGAACTTCAGGCGCGACTGAAACAGGAGACGGCGCTCGCCGAGATCGCGTCGGCCGAGCGGGATCGACTGCAGCAACTGGTCGTGCTCGCCGAACAGGAGATCGCGTCGCGGCTGTCGGCGGCCGATCAGGAGCGAGCTGCCGCTGCGACGCAGCTCGCCGAGACGACGTCGCTGCAACGACGACTGCAGGAACTCGAGAGGATGCGATTCGATCTCGAATCGACTCCGGTCGAGACGCGAGTGCTCGAACACCACGCGACGCCGCTGGCGCGCACCGTGTTCAACGACGAGATTCACTTTCGGGTCAAGGACGGCCGGATCGTTCATGTCCCGATGGAAGCGCTCGTCGACCGGATGACCGAGACGTTCCGATTCCAGATCGAGAAGCTCGGCTCGGTCGCGGAAACGACCGAGACGGTCGGACCGATCGAGGAGTTTCGCCTGCAGTACGCGATCCGGATCGAAGAACAGACGGTCCGCACCGATCTCGGACCGATCCGCCGCCAGGTCCCGCAGTTCGTCGGCTTCGTCCTGCTGCCGACCCGCCCGATTCTCGGCGAGGAACTCGGGGTCGCTCTGGGCGATCCGAACTCCGATCTGCAACGTCGTCTCGCCCCTCTCGATACCAGCTCGACCACCGTGACCGTCTGGGTCTATCCCGACAGCTACGATCAGTACCTGCAGCTGGAAACGTGGCTGCACGAGAAGGGCTTTCTGGTCGCGAGTTGGCCGCTGCCGTCCGACCAGCCGATCGCTGGCGGCCCCAACGGGATGCGTTCGGTCGCGCAGTGATCGCGCGCTCGAGCGGCGGCAGATCGCAGCATCAGCGCCCGCTTGTCTGACGGCTCGTCGTCGACGGTCGCGGGGCTCGCGCCACGAAGAGCAACGCGCGACCGATCGCTTCGATCGTGACGTCGCCGAACGCTTCGTCGAGCCACTGCTCGAGGCTCGCCCGATCGTCGTCCGCATTCGCGAAGAAGCCGACGCGACGATAATGTCGTTCGAGTCGGCCGGCCAAACCGCCGGCGGGAGGTCGTCCGACGAGCGTCGCACCGAAACAGACGCCGTCGGAGCGGAGTCGATCGGCGGCGAACCGAATCGCCTGTCGCTTCCCCGCCTGGCCCGGGATGCAGTGCAGCAGATAGACGAGCGCGGCGGAGTCGTACGCGCGTGCCGGAGTCGGTTCGTCGGCGTCGCGCAGATCGCGGCGTTCGCAGCGGACTACGGGAGCAGAGTCGGAGACGCGTGTTCGAGCGAGAGCCGCCGCCGCCGCGGCCAAGCAGCGTTCGTTCGCATCGACCAACGTGATGGCGCGATGCTGCGGCGACGACGGTGTCGTCGACGAGGGAGCGCGATCGATCGCGCGAGACAGCAGCCGTCCGGTGCCGACGCCGATCTCGAGATGCTCGGCGCGCAGATGGTCGTCGTACAGGCGATCGAGTCGCTCGACCGGGCAGCGCCACAGGTAGCGATCCGAAAGAGCGTGGACCCAGAAATCGTAGACGGCGAGTACCGCAGCGCCGTAGCGATTCCAGCCTCGATCGTCACGGGCGGTTTCGTCGACAGCGTTCGAGTTCGGCTCGGCGACCTCTCGATCGCCCCCGCTCATCGACCGACCTCGAACCCCTCGCTTCTGGACGGATGCGGCGCGTCGGTCGCGACCGAGGCTTCGGCATACGAATCCTCGGTCTCCCAGACGACCACCTTCGTGGCGCGCACGCCGGCATCGGCGAACGGTTCGAGGAGCTTCGGAGCGATCTCGTCGAGCAGATGACGCGCCATGTTCTCGGCGGTCGGGTTGCTCGGCAGGATGTAGTAGCGACACGGCTCCACGCGCCGGATCGCATCCAGACCGTTCAGATCATCGGCGGCGAGCAGAAAGCCGTGATCCCAGTGCTCGTCGATCCATCCCTTGAAGGCGCGCTTCAGCTCGGCGAAATCGACCAGACGTCCGACCGAATCGACCTCGTCGGCCGTCACGTGAAAGTCGACGACGTAGTTGTGGCCGTGGAAGAACTCGCACTTGCCGCCGTGGCGATACAGTCGATGGCCGGCGCAGAAGCGGATTCGTCGCATCAGGGTCAGTGGCATCGTTGGCTCATCGCTCCGCGGAATCGCGCGGCGACTTCGGCGTCTCCGCGGCGAGTTTGGGATTGTTCCGGTGCCGCAGGGCGTCGCGCTGCGTCTTCTTGTCCAAGTTGCGCCGCAGCGCGTCGGTCAGATCGACTCCGGTCTGATTGGCCAGACAGATCAGGACGAAGAGGACGTCCGCCAGCTCGTCCGACAACTCCGCCGACTCTCCCGGCTTGAAGCTCTGCTCGCCGTACGTGCGCGACACGACGCGAGCCAACTCCCCCACCTCCTCGACGAGCTGAGCCAGGTTGGTCAGCTCCGAGAAATAGCGGACGCCGATCGAGCGGATCCAGGCGTCGACCTGCGACTGAGCTTCGGCCAGGGTGAGGGACATCGGCACTTCCGTCGGCTCGCGGTGCGCCCCAGTCTAACGCCGCGGGAATCGGAATCGAAGGAGCCGCCGGGAAGGCGGTTCGCCGAGCGGCTCTTCCGACCTCGCACTGCCGACACCTCAGGGATCAGGCATCGCGTTTCGGGAGCGAGGGGGACGAGGCTGACATCGGCCGGGATTCGGTTATTCTGGGGGTCGCTCACCACCCTGCTCACGGAACCGTTCCCCCATGTCCCGAATCGTTCTCTGCTACCCGGTCGAAGGCCGGCATATCGACATGATTCGCCGAGCCGCGCCCGGCGACGAGATCGTCGATGCGGGGCAGGAGCGGATCGCCGAGGCGCTGTTCGATGCCGATCTTTTCTGCGGGCACGCCAAGGTGCCGGTGCCGTGGGACGAGGTCGTCTCGCGCGGCCGTCTGGAGTGGATCCAGTCGTCGGCGGCAGGCCTGGACCATTGCCTGGTTCCGGCGGTGATCGATTCCGAGATCGTCGTCTCGAGCGCTTCGGGGCTGTTCGCCGACCAGGTCGCCGAACAGACGCTCGCCTTGATCTTCGGACTGTATCGCCGTCTGCAGGTCTTCCTGGATCAGCAACATCGTCGTGAGTTCGAACGGCGACCGACCTGGGACGTGCACGGCAAGACGATCGGCATCGTCGGACTCGGCGGAAACGGGCGGCGGATCGCAGAGCTGCTGGCGCCGCTCGGGAATCGGATGCTCGCCGTCGACTGGTTCCCGGAAGAGCGTCCGGCTTTCGTCGAATCGCTGTGGGGGATCGATCGCCTGGACGACCTGCTGGCCCAGTCGGATCTGGTGATTCTCGGCGTGCCGCTGAACGAACACACGCATCATCTGTTGGACGGAGCACGACTGGATCGGATGCGACGCGGAGCGGTCCTGATCAACGTGGCGCGCGGCCCGGTCGTCGACGAAGCGGCGCTGATCGAGCGCCTGGAGTCGGGGCACCTGGCCGGAGCCGGTTTGGACGTGACCGAGATCGAACCGCTGCCGACGACCAGTCGCCTGTGGGAGTTGCCGAACGTCCTGATCACGCCGCATGTCGGCGCCCAGTCGCGATCGCGAGTCGACGACTCGACCAAACTTTTCTGTGTCAATCTGGTCCGTCGCCGACAAGGCAAACCGCTGCTCAATCGCGTCGACAAGCGACTCGGATTTCCCGAGCCGAGCGTGCGCGCACGCTCGCTTGCGGCGCTGCGCGAAGAATACGATCGGCACTTCGGCTGACCGGAACGCGAGTCGGTCGCGGCGGTTCCCCCGCTCGCCGCGCGGCTCGGCCCCCGAACGATTGCACTCCCCTCCCCTTCCCCCTCGCCACCACCGGGCAACATGACGGCCGAGTTCCCCGAGGATCCCGACTTTCCGACGACGCGCACCGATCTGCACGTCACGGACGGTTTCGAGCCGCTGGCGGCTCAGGTCCACGAGAACGAACTCAGCGACGCCTACGAGCGGATGCTGATCGAGCAGCGTCTGTCGTGGACGAGCCACCTGCGTTTTCTGCGCCGGCTGGGAGTCGGCGGCCAAGGGGAGGTGTATCTGAGCGAGCGGAAGGGGGCCGATGGCTTCTCGCTGCCGGTCGCCGTCAAGATCTTCGCTCCGGACCGTTACGCCACGCCCGCCGCCTACGGCGAAGACATGACACGGATCGCGCGAGTCTCGGGGCGGATCGCTCGCATCCAGCACGAGAACCTGCTGCTGATCCAGAACTTCCTCGAGAAGCATCGGATCCGCATTCTTGCCATGGAGTGGATCGAGGGATTCGATCTGCGCACGCTGACTCGCCCGCGGACGTTGGCGCGACTGCAAGGGCATGTCTCGCCGCACCGCTGGAAGCAACTGAACGAAGTCGTGCTCACCGCCGGCTGGGTCCATTCCCGATTCAAGCCGGGAATGGCGGTCGACATCGTCCGTGACTGCTTGGCGGGACTGGCGGCGCTGCATCGCGAGGGGATCGTGCACGGAGACATCAAGCCGGCCAACGTGATGGTCCGCCGGAGCGGCGCGGTGAAGCTGATCGACTACGGATCGGCGATCGAGCTGTCGGAGCCGCCGCGGCGACGCTCCTGCACCCCCAGCTATGCCGCGGTCGAAGTGCTCGAAGGACGACCGATGTCGGCGCGCAGCGACCTCGCCTCGCTGGGCTACGTCCTGATCGAGCTGCTGTCGGGACGGCCGCTGTTCGCCGATAGCGACAGCCTGCCGACGCTGATCGAAGCGAAACGACGCTTGCCCGATCGCCTCTCGACCATCGTGCCGTACGAAGTCGCCTGCAACGAACTGCTGATGGGGTTCTGTCAGCGCCTGGTCGCTCCGGACGAGAACCTGCGATTCCCGACCGCCGAAGCGGCCGACCTGCTCGAACAGGGAGCCGCCGCCTTTCATCGACAACTGATCCGCAGCGACCTGGCGAGCGAATACGGCAACGAACTCCGCCTGCTGGTCGAGGACCTGCTGGCGATCGGCGCGTGAGGGGAATCCAGTGGCGAGGCGGATCTTCGCCGGGCTGCGACCGCCTCTCGCGATGCGTATGCGCACCGTCGCGCGGCCGCGCTTCGAGGGGGACATCCTCTCGGATCAGAAGGTCAGCCGGATGCGCCGCTCTTCGCTGATGCTCTGCCCGGCGGCGTTGACGACCGTCAGCGCCTTGTAGGCATCCTCGAGGTCGGACGTCTTGCGGATCAGACTCGTCACCGCGCGNNTGGAAGTGCGTCAGCAACTGCTCGCCGACCGGCCGCTCGGTCTCGAGCGATTCGGAGTGCTGCCCGGCATCGTCGAACCAGATGAGCGTCGACGGCAGATCGATGAACGCGATGCCGTTCTCGCAGCAGACCTGCAGTGACGCCGGGCGGCGGAACGGCAGCGCCTCGCGCCAGCGAGCCGGCAGGTAATGCCCGATGCTCAGCTGCGCGATCGGCCCCTCGACCTCCGGCCGATCGGGGCGCGAAAAGTCGAGACTGACCGACTGGTAGAACGACGGCGTCCCGCCGACGACTCCCTGGTTGCGAGCGGCGATGACGCTGCTCGGATCATGCCCGACGACATACCGGCACCAATCGACCAGCTCCATCAGGTTTCGGAGCGCGACCTGCCGAGCGAAGCCGCGCCGCCCCGCCGCCATCCGGTCCTCGCAGGTCAGCCGCTCGTGACAGAAGAGCAGCCGAGGGGGGCCGAGGCGCGTGGCGATCAGCTCCTTGAGCCGGAGCGTGGCCGGAGCGTGGCGACGAGGGAGTTCGGCCATGAAGGCGATCCCCGACTCGTCGACGCGCCGACGGATCTCGTCGACCTGGGTCGGTTCGATATCCAGCGGCGCGGCGGCATAGACCGCCTTGCCGGCATCACAGGCGGCCAGGATCGGCAGATGGCCGACCCAATCGGTCGAGAGGACGAGGACCGCATCGATGTCGTTCCGCTCGATCATCACGCGAAAGCCGTCGAGCGATACCGCTCGAAACTCCCGGGCGACCGCTTCGGATCGCTGAGCCACCTCGCCGCAGACCGCGATCACCTGGAACCGATCCGAGAGGCTTCGCAGAGCCGGACAATGCCGCGACTCCCAGGCATGCCCCAGGCCGATCAGGCCGACGCGCATCTTCATGGATCGAGCTTTCCGACGAGACGCGGACCCGACTTCATGCCGGACCGAGCGGCAGGCCGATCGACGCACGACGCTCTCGATCGGTCGCGTCGTTTATATTCGCGCACCCCGAGAGCGTCCACCGACTCGGACACCCGGAAGGACAGGATCGAGCGATCCCGCATCGCTCCCCCCACATCGCGCCTAGCCGCTTTCGCTCGCCCTGCTTCCCCTTGCACCGAGGCCGACGCCGGAAGAGTTTTCGTCGCCGGCAGGGTCGATGCGAAGGGACGAGGCACCGGAGTCGTTCGCCTCGGCGAGCATCGTCACGATGCGGCCGGCGGGCATCGCCGATCGAGCGTTCCGGGTGGGACGAGACGAAATCGCGGAAAACGGTGACCGCAGGTGTCGAACCGCTCCGCAACGGCCGAGAGCGATTCGGCGAAGCCGACAACTCGTTGTCCGACAAAGACTTCGGCTGCGACTCACGACCGGCCGAAAATCGGTCGATCGGTTCTTGGACAGGTTATCCACGAGAGAACGGCGCGGGGTTCGCGAGCCGTTTCCGAGCGCGCCGAACCTCGCCGGAACGCTGCCGGAGCGGAGAAAGGCGGCTCGCCGCGAACCGTTCTCGCCCCCCGCTCCCGGACCTGCTTCACCGAAGTTTGACAGAGGTGCTAGCAGCCTTACAATCGGCGACCGAACTGCGTTTCGGGCAGCGAGGCGTCCCCCGAAAATCCGCTCTGCCTCGCTTCTGCTCATTGAGGATCGCTTCCGGGTACGGACGCACGGCGAGAGATGTCGGAGCCTGGGGAGGCTCGGACATACGGCCGCGGATCGACCACCCTTGAGTCACACCGAAGGGGACCGTGCGCGCATGACGCGGCAGGGACGAGATCACGAAATGGAGAGCGTGGCGGAGTCGCTCCGGCGCGAACTGATCGGACGGATCGGATCGGAACGATTCGATCTGTGGTTCGGTCGGTTCGGCAGCCCGCGGCTGGTCGCCGACGAGCTCCAGGTGATCGCGCCCGATCGCTTCTCGCTGGAGCGGATCCGACGGCAGTTCGATGCCGAACTCCGTTCGGTCTCGTCGACGCTCGGTTCGGCACACGGCATCCGCTATCGAGTCGACGTTCCGACGCCGCTGCTGACGTCGGTCTCGTCCGCAGCGCCGCTCTCGCCGACCGGCGATGCCGGCGACTCGGCCGGTATCGAGCGAAACCGGCGGCCGGTCGATCCGATGTCGGCGGTGCGAGTCGAATCGCGATCGGTAGCCGACTCGCGCTCGTCGGCCGAATCGCCCGCCAAACCGACCACGGTCGTGGACGAACTGGACGACTATGTCGCCGGTCCGCACAACCGCCTGGCGGTCGCCGGGGCGCTCGAGGTGCTGCGCAAGCCCGGCTCCTGCACGCCGATGTTCGTCTGCGGTCCGACCGGTTCGGGCAAGAGCTGGCTCCTCCGGGCCATCCATGCACGGGTACTGCGCGAGCGGCGATTCCGAAGCGTGTCGATCACGTCGGAGCAGTTCACGACCGGCTTTCTCGAAGCGCTGCAGGGGCGCGGGTTGCCGAGCTTCCGCGCCAAGCATCGGGATACCGACCTGCTGCTGCTGGACGATGTCCAATTCTTCTCGGGGAAGCGAGCGACGCTGGTCGAGCTGCTGGCGACGATCGATCGGCTGATCGCCGACGGTCGGCAGCTGGTCGTCACCTCGAATCGACTCCCCGCGGAACTGACCGAACTCGGCCCCGAGCTCGCGGCGCGACTCGGTTCGGGCCTGGTCTGTACGGTCGACCATCCGGTCGGCGAAGCGAAGCGCGAACTGATCCGCCGCATGGCGACTCGCAAGGAACTGCAGCTCGAAGAGAGCGTGCTCGATCTGCTCGAGCGGGAGATTCCGGGAGACGCGCGGCGCATTTCGGGAGCGATCCATCGCCTCGCCGCACTGCGCATGACCGGTTCGCCGATCGACGATCCGGCCGGCTTGCGACCTCATCTGAGCGATCTGCTGCAGGCGGGACCGGCGACGGTCGGCATGCACGAGATCGAGGAGGCGGTCTGCGAGACGTTCGGGATCGATCGAGCGACGCTTCGGTCGTCCAGCAAGACGCGTCAGAGCAGCCAGCCGCGGATGCTCGCGATGTTCCTGGCTCGGCGCATGACGCGAGCGGCGCTCTCGGAGATCGGCGACTACTTCGGCGGTCGTCGCCACAGTACCGTCGCGACCGCTCAGCGGACGGTCGAACAGTGGATGGCGGACGACCGAACCGTCGGCTCGATGAGCCGGACGCTGCGGGTTTCGGAGGCGATTCGCCGGATCGAGCGGCGTCTGCGCTGCGGCTGAGCCGTTTTGGCCGGGATGCCGACGGATCGAGCCGGCATTCCTCACCGCCGCGAGCCGTTGACGGTCGCGGATCGCTTCGGGGCCGGGTCCGCCGGTCCTTTCTGCCCGGGAACGCTTCCCCTACAATTCGGCCTGTTCGGCCGGGGTTTCGGCCGCTGGTGGCTCGCGGTTCGATCGTGGCTCGCGGAAAGGTGGCGCGGCGTGAAGGTTCTGGTTNNGGGGGACGCGAGCACGCGCTGTGCTGGAAGCTGTCGCAGAGTCCGCGAGTCGATCAGGTCTTCGCGGCTCCCGGCAACGCCGGGACGGCGGAAGAGGCGGCGAATGTTCCGATCGCCGCGACCGACATCGCCGGCTTGGTGAAGTTCGCCAAGAACAACGGCGTCGGCCTGACCGTCGTCGGCCCCGAAACGCCCCTCTGTCTCGGCCTGGTCGATGCCTTCCAGAAGGAAGGGTTGCGGGTCTTCGGCCCGAACAAGGCGGCCGCTCAGCTCGAAGGCTCGAAGGTCTTCTGCAAGAACCTGCTGCATCAGGCGACCGTGCCGTCGGCCGAGTACCGGGTCTTTCGCTCGGCCGAATCGGCGGAGCATTACATCACCGATCGGTATCCTGACGAGTCGCAGGACGTGCCGGTGGTGGTGAAGGCGGATGGGCTGGCGTCCGGCAAGGGAGCGATCGTCTGTCGTCGCCGGGATGAGGCGGTCGATGCGATCCGCCGGATCGCGCGCCTGAAGGAGTTCGGCAGCGCCGGTGACCAGCTGGTGATCGAAGAGCGGCTGGACGGACCGGAAGCGAGCGTGCTGGCGATCACCGACGGCAAGACGATCCTGACGCTCCCGCCGGCTCAGGACCACAAGCCGGCGTTCGACGGCGACCAGGGTCCGAACACCGGCGGCATGGGNNGGTCCGAACACCGGCGGCATGGGGGCCTATTGCCCGACTCCGATGGTCGATGCCGACACGCTCTCGTTCGTCGAGCAGCGCGTGCTGGTGCCGACGCTCCACGCGCTCAAGAAGCAGAAGATCCAGTTTCGCGGCGTGCTCTACGCGGGGCTGATGCTGACCAACCAGGGACCGAAGGTTCTCGAGTACAACGTCCGCTTCGGCGATCCCGAATGCCAGCCGCTGCTGATGCGTCTGCAGAGCGACCTGCTCGACATTCTCGAGGCGACGGTCGACGGACAGCTCGATCGGATCGAGCTGCCGGTCTGGGATCCGCGCCCGTCGGTCTGCGTCGTGATGGCGTCGGACGGGTATCCGGGCGAGTACAAGACCGGCTACGACATCCGCGGCCTGAACGAAGCGGCGGCGGTGCCGGACGTGAAGGTCTTCCACGCCGGCACTCGACTGGACGGCGATCGCGTCCTGACCGACGGCGGCCGAGTGCTGGGCGTCACCGCGCTCGGATCGAGCGTTTCGGCGGCGAAGCTGCAGGCCTACACGGCGGTCAAGGCGATCCGCTGGACCGGCGCCTGGTGCCGCAAGGACATCTCGGACAAGGCGCTCGGCTTCGATTCCTGAGTCGATGCACGGGGGCGAACGGCACGCAGGACGCACGGCCCCCGAGCGATCGAATCGCGCGACCGCTCGAATCAGAAGCGCGGTCGATCGAGACCGACGAAGTCGCGCGGCGTCGCGACGCGCGGCGGCTCCGGTTCGTCGCTCTTGAACAGGTTGGTGAACCAGTTCCCTTCCTTCTTCTCGGCGCGGGCGCTCGAGGTGAAGCCGCGCGAACCGGTGATCGGCGGCGAAGTGGCCGGCATCCGATTCTTCTTGGCCCAGGGATTCATCCAACTGGTCGCCGAGGCGACGCTGCGCCGCGTGTTGCGACTCCAGGTCGACAGCGTCGAGGGGCGTTTGGGGGGCGGAGGGGTCTCGCGCTTCGGAATCAGCGAAAACCCGCTCGACGAGCTCGAGGAGGTGCTTCGGGACTTGAACGGGTTGAGGTTCGGCATCCGGAAGCCGTCCCAAGCGGTCGATCCGGAAACGGCGACGATGACGCAGATCGTCGCCACCACCATCGGAACCTTGAGCGATCGCATCGCTTCGTTCTCCGCAAGACGATAGGAGCAGCACGCAGCCCACCCGGCGGCACGTGCGGCGCGGAGAGTCGCAGAAGCAGGTCGCCGAGTCCAGGTCGATTCGCGAAGCATCGCGACTGGTTTAAGATGAGCCGGTCGGTTCCGACGCCCCCTCCGACGTTCTCCTTTCGAGGAACACTGATGAGTCCCTCCGCTTCATCGCCCCCCTCCGCCGCGCGACTCGGCTTCATCGGCGGCGGGAGGATGGCTCAGGCGCTGGCCGCCGGCATCGCCCAGCGGAGCGAGGGGAGTTCGAGCATCCGCTTTCACGATCCGAATGCGGGGGCGAACGAGGCGTTTCGTCGGCTGGTCCCCGGCTCGATCGCGTGCGACGACAACCGACGGCTGGTCGCCGAATCGGATCTGATCGTGCTGGCGGTCAAGCCGCCGTATGTCGACGCGGCACTCGCGGCGGCAGGAGATCTGACCGGCAAGCTGGTCCTGTCGGTCGTCGCCGGTCGGACCTTGGCGGATCTGGCCGGACCGGTCGGTCATCGGCGGATCGTCCGTGCGATGCCGAACACGCCGGCGCTGGTCGGCTGGGGGGCGACCTGCTACTCGCTCGGCGCCGGAGTCCTGGATGGCGATCGCGAGCGAGTCGAGGATCTGCTCGCTTCGGTCGGGCTCGCGTTCGAGGTCCCCGAGTCGGCGCTCGACGCGGTCACCGGCGTCTCGGGCTCCGGCCCGGCCTACGTGCTGCTGATGATCGAAGCCTTGGCGGACGGCGGCGTGCGGATGGGATTGCCTCGCGAGCTCGCACTGCGTCTGGCCGCTCGGACGGTTGCCGGAGCCGGAGTGCTGGTCGAGCGGACAGGGACTCATCCGGCGCTGCTCCGCGAACAGGTCACGAGCCCGGGCGGGACGACCGCTGCGGCGCTCGCAACGCTGGAAGCGGGAGCGGTCCGCTCGCACGTTCAGGAAGCGGTTCGCGCGGCGGCGCTGCGGGCCGCCGAGATGGGTCGCGAGGGGTCGAAGTGCAACGCCCAGGAAATCGGCGGACGGGAAATCGGCGGTTCGGAAAGTCGCAAGGGTTGAGGTTGAGCGATGTCCGTCTTCTGCAAGATCGACGACAAGCACGTGCCGGTCTATCGAGTCGTCTGGATCGCGGATGTCCCGCATTTCTGCGGCGCCGAGGATTGCGTGGCCGAAGGGCGCTACGAGATCAGGCTCGAGGCGGACGAGTCGGTGTGGGCGAGTCGCGAAGAACGGGATAACATGCTGGCCGCGGTAGAACGCTGGCACGGCGGTCCCGGTTCGGACGAATCCTGGGAATGATCGGAACGGCTCCATGTCGCTCTTCGAAGACGATCGGTACCGGTATCGCGAGACCTGCTTCGTGCTCTTCTCGTGTCGGTCGCTCCCCGACGTCCGCTCGATCGTCGCGTCGCTCGCCGGCCTGGGTGATCGCTACCGACTGTCGAAGCCCGAGACGACTCCCGACGGCACCTTCGATTCGCTCACCATCCGCTGCCCGTACGATCGTTCGGCGATGGACATCACGTTGGTCGCCGACGACGATATCGCCGAGCAGGTCGAGGCGTGGAACGAAGAGTTCCGGCAGTTCACGTTGTCGGATGTCGATCGTGCGAAGCTCGAGCGGCTGGCCGACTTCGACTGTCGCTTCGACATCTTCCATTTCGAACAGATCGCCGCATCCGGCGACTCGGCGGACGACGACGGCGATGCCGAGACGTTCGATCCCGGTGCACTGCTGGTCGTGCTCCAGCAGCTCGCTCGACTGACCGGCGGCATCGGCGTCGATCCGCAGAGCGCGACGCTTCTCTGATCCGCATTCATTGCCGCTCGCTCGCCGCCGTCCGCCGGACGAATCGGTCGCGATCGGTCTCCGTTCCTCGAGAGGTTCTCGGGCGATGCTCGCCAAGGAAATCAAGTCCGGCTCGATCGTCACCTACCTGGAAGCCCCTTGTCTGATCGAGGCGGTTTCGGTCCAGTCGCCGTCGGCTCGCGGAGCGGCGACGCTGTACAAGTTCCGAGCTCGGAATCTGGTCACGAAACAGAAGGTCGACATCACGCTCAAGGGGACCGACAGCCTCCCCGATGCCGACTTCGAGAAGCGTCTGGTCAAGCTGATGTACGTCGATCCGACCGACGTCCATCTGCTCGATCAGACCGACTACAACGAGTACGCGATTCCGTGCGAGACGATCGCCGACGAGATGCGATTCCTGACGGAAGATCTCGAGGATGTCTATGCGCTGATCTATGAGGACGAGTGCGTCGGTCTGCAGTTGNNCTGCAGTTGCCGCAGACCGTCGAGCTGACGGTGACGCAATGCGATCCGGCGGCGCGAGGCAATTCGGCGACCAGCCGCACGAAGCCGGCGACGCTTCAGACCGGGCATATCGTGCATGTCCCCGACTATCTGAAGGAAGGGGAACGCGTGAAGGTCGACACCCGCACCGGCGAGTTCCTGTCGCGCGCCTGAGTCGGCCTTTCGCGTCGAACGGCGGTCGCGTACCGTCCGGCACGTCGAGTTTCTTTCCCCAGCAGAACCGTTGACCTTCGGGAGTCGAGCATGTCCGCCCGACCGACGTTCGATCGAGCCCGCTCCGTGTCGATCGGCCTTGTCTTGGCCGGCATGACGGTGACGTTGCTGGCGTTCGCCGGATCACGATTCGACGATCGAGCCGGACGAGTCGGTGCGGCGGAGTCCCCCGAGGAATCGGCCGTCGACGACGAGCGGATCGAACCGTTCGAACTCCCCGATCTCGACGGCGCACCGTGGCGGTTGGCGGAGCGTCCTGAGCGTCCGATCGCGGTGATCTTCATCGGCGCCGAGTGCCCGATCGTCGGCTTGGCGATCGATCGGATCGGCGAACTCGCTCGGGAGCATCAGGGTCAGGTCGACTTCGTCCTGATCGACTCGAACCGTCAGGACTCGGCCGACGATCTGAAGCGATTCGCGCACGACCATCAGGTGACGCTTCCGTTGCTGCGCGACGTCGGCAACCGGATCGCCGATGCGATGCGTGCCGAGCGGACCCCCGAAGCGATCCTGATCGATCGCGATCGTCTGGTCCGCTATCGAGGCCGGATCGACGATCGCTACTCCTACGGCGTGCGGCGTCCCGAGGCGACGAGCGAAGAGCTGGCGAACGCGATCGAGGAGCTGCTGGCCGGCCGCCCGATCGCGGTCCCTCGCACCGAAGCGGTCGGCTGCCTGATCGGTCGGTTGGTCGAGCCGGCGGCCGATGCTTCGGTCACCTACTGCAATCGCGTCGCGGCGATCCTGCAGAAGAAATGCCTGGAGTGCCATCGGTCAGGAGAGATCGGTCCGTTCTCGATGGAGTCGTACGACGAGATCGTCGGTTGGGCCGAGATGATCGCCGAAACGGTCGAGACCGAACGGATGCCCCCGTGNNGCTATGAGGACGCCGCCAACTGGTCCGCGATGATCCGCGAAGTCGTCATCGATCGCCGGATGCCCCCGTGGCACGCCGATCCGAATCATGGCGACTTCGCCAACGATCGTCGCCTGACCGACGACGAGAAGCGGGCGATCTACGACTGGACCGAAGCGGGAGCTCCCTACGGCGATCCGGCCGATCTTCCCGAACCGCCGTCGTTCATCGAAGGTTGGCGAATCGGCGAACCGGATCTGGTGATCCCGATGAGCGACACCCCCTTCTCCGTTCCGGCGAAGGGGGAAGTCCCCTACCAGTACTTCGTCGTCGATCCGGGCTTCAAGACAGACCGCTGGATCCGTCAGGCCGAATGCCGTCCGGGCAACCGCGAGGTGGTGCATCACATCATCATCGGGATCCAGACTCCGGAAGGTCGGGAGCGACAGCGCGGCGAGCTCGAAAGCGAGTGGTTGACCGCGACGGCTCCGGGAGCGGCGCCGCTCGACCTTCCCGCCGGGATGGCCAAACGGATTCCGGCCGGCTCGAAGCTCGTCTTCCAGATGCACTACACGACCAACGGCCGCGCGACGACCGATCTCAGCCAGGTCGGTTTCGTCTTCGTCGACGAAGCGGAAGTGCGTCATGAGATGCTGACGCAGCAGGTGATCAACACCGAGTTCACCATTCCGCCGCATGCCGCCGACCATCCGGTCGACGCCGCGTATCGGTTCCGTCGCGACTCGATCGTGACGGCACTCTTTCCTCACATGCACCTGCGAGGCAAGGCGTTCCGCTACGAAGCGGAGTATCCCGACGGAACGCGAGAGATCCTGCTCGACATCCCTCGATACGACTTCAATTGGCAGAACGCGTATGTCTTTCGCGAGCCGAAGCGGTTCCCGGCCGGCACGCGTCTGAAATGCTTCGCGAAGTTCGACAACTCGAGCGAGAACCTGTCGAATCCGGCTCCCGATCAGCCGGTCCGCTGGGGCGAGCAGACGTGGGAAGAGATGATGATCGGTTACTTCGACATGTACGTTCCCGAGGACGAACGGTCGCGCTGATCGTCGATCGGACACGATCGCGCCGCTCGGTGGGCACGAGACGCACGACGGTCCGAGCCTCGGAACGCCGTCGCGCTGCGGATCGGCAGGCCGTGCTGACACGAGCGACTCGCTCGATCCGTGCGATCGAGCGTCGGCTTCCGGAAGGGAGCGTGCGCCCCTTTCGCTCCGCCATGGTCGAGCGCGAGTCAATCTGCGGTGCCGCTCGCAATTTCCTCCGGTGAACAGTTTCGAACGAAGCCGCTCCTCGACCCCCGGAGGCGGGACCGGTTCTTCTCAGGATTCGAGGCCCCCCGTAGAATCGCGCCTGCGGCAGAGTCGGCCGATCGGCTACCTCCCGCGCGAACTCCCTCTACCCTCGTGCGAAGACCATGTCTGCCACCAAGGACTACGGGCGTCTGTTCAACTTCTCGGCCGGCCCGGCGGTGATGCCGGTTTCGGTTCTCGAACGGATGCGGGACGAGCTGCTCTGCCTGCCGGGAGTCGGCAGCTCGATCCTCGAAATCAGCCACCGAAGCAAGGCTTTCGATGCGATTCTCGATCGGACGATCGACGATCTGAAGCAGCTGCTCGGCATCCCCGCGGGGTACTCGGTCCTGTTTCTCCAGGGTGGATCGCGGTTGCAGTTCTCGATGGTCCCGATGAACCTGCTGCGCGATTCGGGGCGAACGGCTCAGTACGTCATCACCGGCACCTGGGGCAAGTCGGCGCTGGTCGAGGCGGTGAAGGAGGGGAAGACCGAGGTGCTGTGGGACGGCAAGGGGGGGAACTACTCGCAGCTTCCTCGCTGGTCGGACGTCAAGGTCTCTCCCGAAGCGGCCTACCTGCACGTGACGAGTAACGAGACGATCCAGGGGATCCAGTTCCACGACGACCCGACCGGCGTCGCGGCTCCGGTCGTCAGCGACATGTCGTCCGATTTCCTGTCGCGCC
This sequence comes from Planctomycetaceae bacterium, assembly GCA_003455945.1. GTDB lineage: Bacteria > Planctomycetota > Planctomycetia > Pirellulales > Pirellulaceae > UBA11682. Next base: position 2,971 of record DMPQ01000165.1, on the reverse strand, counting down.
CGGTCGACGTCTCGCAGTACGGTCTGATCTACGCCTGTGCTCAGAAGAACGCCGGCCCGGCAGGAGTCACCGTCGTCATCATTCGCGACGACCTGTTGGCTCGCGGCGCCGAGTCGATGCCGGGTTACCTGCTGTATCGCAATCACGCCGAAGGGAAGTCGTGCTACAACACGCCGCCGACCTTCGCGATCTACGCGATGGGGCTGATCGTCCGCTGGTTGCTGGACGACATCGGCGGTCTCGGAAAGATGGCCGAGGCGAATCGGAGCAAGGCGGCGCTGCTGTACGACGCGATCGATCGCTTCCCGGCGTTCTATCAGGGGCATGCCGAGAAGTCGGTTCGCTCGATGATGAACGTCACCTTCCGCCTGCCGAACGAGGAGCTGGAAGGGGCCTTCCTGAGCGAAGCGAAGAAGGCGGGCTGCACCGATCTGAAGGGGCATCGGAGCGTCGGCGGCATCCGCGCGTCGATCTATAACGCGATGCCTCGCGAAGGGGTCGAGACGCTCGCGTCGCTGATGACCTCATTCGCGGAGCGACACGGCTGAGCCGCGTCGTTCGACGATCGCCTCCGTTCTCCCACCTCACCGAAAGTGCTCGTGATGCATCGCGTGTTGTTGCTCGATCCGCTCTCCCCTGAAGGGCTCGATCTGCTGAAGGCCGCTCCCGGAGTCGAGTATGTCGAGAAGCTCGGCCTGAAGGGACCGGCGCTGCGCGAGGCGCTCGCCGAGGCGGACGCCGCGATCTGCCGCAGCGGCGTGAAGATCACGGCCGAGTCGCTCGAAGGGAATCGCCGGCTGAAGGCGATCGCGCGGGCCGGAGTCGGTACCGACAACATCGACAAGGAAGCGGCGACCCGCGCCGGGATCGTCGTGATGAACACGCCGGCCGGCAACACGATCAGCACGGCCGAGCATGCCTTCTCGCTGATGCTCGCCCTGTCGCGCTGCGTCGCGCCGGCCTATCGCAGCTTGTGCGAAGGGCGGTGGGATCGGAAGAGCTACATGGGAACGCAACTCGCCGGCAAGACGATCGGCATCGTCGGTCTCGGGCGAATCGGCATGGCCGTCGCGCAACGAGCGCTGGCGTTCGAGATGAACGTCGTCGGCTATGACCCGTTCCTGGCGAAGGACGCGGCCGAGAAGCCGGGAATCCGTCGGGTCGGTACGGTCGAAGAACTGCTCCCGCAGGTCGACTATCTGACGGTCCACACGCCGCTGACCGCCGAGACGCGCGATCTGATCCGGTCCGAGAACCTCGAGCTGCTCAAGCCCGGAGTCCGCCTGATCAACTGCGCTCGCGGCGGGATCTACAACGAGACGGCGCTGGTCGAAGGGCTCGAGAGCGGGCGGATCGGCGGCGTCGCACTCGACGTCTTCGAAGAGGAGCCGTGCACGAACAGCCGCCTGTTCGGCTTGCCGAACGTCCTCTGCACGCCGCACCTGGGAGCGAGCACCGAAGAGGCTCAGACGCTCGTCGCGGTCGAGGCGGTGCAGCTGATCCTGAAGTTCCTGACGACCGGCGAGATCCGTCACGCGGTGAACGTGCCGAGCGTCGATCCGGCGACGCTGGCCGCCTGTCGCGGCTATCTGCAGGTCGCCTATCGCCTCGGCAAGCTCGCCTCGCAATGGCACGGCGGAGCGGTCGAGGGGCTCAAGCTCTCGTTCCGCGGCGGACTCGACGCCAAGGAGACCGGGATCCTCGGATCGGCCGTCTGTGCCGGACTGCTCGAGAACGTGGTCGACGAGAGCCCGAATCTGATCAACGCCGCGGTCCTCTGTCGCGAGCGAGGGATTTCGATCGTCGAGGAGCGGAGCGAGGACAAGGCGGCGTTCGACGTCTCGATCGGCCTCGAGGTGTCGGGGGGAGGCAAGACCGTCTCGCTCGGCGGCACCCTCTTCGGCAGCTCGATGCCTCGGCTGTTCATGATCGACGGACACCGACTGGAAGCGTATCTGGACGGTTCGATGCTCGTCTTCCTGCATCGCGATCGTCCGGGAGTCATCGGCTTCGTCGGTTCGGTNNATCGGCATCCTGAACCTCGACAGCGCGGTTCCGGCCGAGGCGATTCGGGAGATCCTGTCGTACGACGGGATCGACTCGGTCGTGCCGGTCGAACTTCCGGCTCCGAACTGGGCTCCCGGCTGGCTCGGCGGCGCCTGATCGGGTGAGTTGAGCGGCGACGCGGCGGCGACTAGCGTGGAAGTCGGCCCCGGGCAGGCGTCGAAGACGCCGGCCCCGGGTCGGCCGTTCGCTCGTCCGGAGACGCTCCGATCGCTGCTCAAGCGTTCCCTATCGAGATCGATCGCGACGACGTCGGCGTCGAACGTGACGGTGCGTCATCGCGCGGCGCTCTTCCGTGGCGCGTCCTGATCCTGCCCTTCGCNNCGCCCTCTCGGCGTCTGGAGTCCCTGCTGCAGCGTTCGGTGGTCGATCGCGAGGGCGCATTGCCGCCGATTACGGTGCTCCGCAGCGGACGAGCCAATGCGTTGGCGTTCGGCCCGAGCCGCCGACTCGGGAGGATCCTGGTGACGAGCGGCCTGTTGCGGGCGCTCGATGCGGGACGCCTTCGGATGTTCCTGCTGCACGAACTGTCGCATCTCGATCGCCGGCATTTCGGAATTCGCCAGGTCGCGATCTGGGGAGCCGCCGGGATCTCGATCCGCTTGGGAAGCGACCTCGTGTCGTTCGCGCCGTCGGTGACGGCGATGTCGGCCGCGTTGATCCTGATCGGACTGACGCTCGTGTCGGTCGTCATGAGGCGACTGGAGTTCGACGCGGACCTGTCGGCGGTCGAGACGGCACGGCGGGCGGGGCGCTCGATCCGTTCGGCGGCGCAGGAACTGGCCGAGGCGATCGAGATCGCATCGCCGGTGGCGGACGATCGAGGGGGCCTATGTCATCCGAGCGTCGGCGCGCGTGTCGCGTTATTGCGCTCGCTGCACGACGCGCGCTCGATCCGGCGAGCGCG
>DMPQ01000228.1:9061-15281 GCA_003455945.1 Planctomycetaceae bacterium | reverse complement strand
ACTCACGAGCATCAAGTCGACTTTCAGAATGATCGGCGCGTCTCGCCTTGACAAGGACGACCACCGAGGAGCGAAACGAGCCGCCGCCGACAAGTGATGTCTGGCCCCCTCCCAACCCTCTCCCCCTCCCCAAACCATCCTCATCCGACCGTGTTCCGAGTCGGACCAAATCGGGGCGGAACAGGGAATACCCCACCCCGAAACGGAAACGAAGGAGCCGCCGGCTCCCGTGTGCTCGCGAAGCCCCTCGAGTCGACTATCATCGTTTGTGTCGGTGGCGGCGACTGCGAGCGGTCGCTCGGCATCGCATAGTCCGACGGGGAATCTCGATGCAGTTCACGACGTTTCTGATGGCGCTCCCGTCGATCGCCAGCATCCTGGCGGTCCTCTTCTTCTCGATTGCGCGAGGGCGAGTCGATCGGACCGAAGTGAAGCTCTGGTACGACCGCGAAGCGACTCGCCTGGTCCGCGCCGAGGCGTGGGACGACGCGTGGACCGCGTATCGCCGAATCGAGCAGCTCTCGCAACAGCTGACCGGAGCGACCGATCCGGTCGTTCTCAAGCGGATGGCGGCGGTGGCGGAGCAGCAGGAGCGGCCGGAGCAGGTCGATCTGCTGATGCGCCGCCTGCTGCAGATCGGCGAGCGCGGGGATCTCGAAGCGCATCGCTACTTCGCGGCGCGGTTCCTGGCGTTGGAGCCGGCGTCGGAAGAGGATGCCCTCGTCCGCCTCGATCGCCTGGAGCTGCATCTGCAGGCGGTCTGCGATCTTGACCCGTACGACATCGCCGCGCGGGCACATTTGGCCGAGCTGCGATTGGCGAACGGTGATCGCGAGGGGGCGATCGGCCACTTGCGGTTCGTCGCCGAGAAGGAACCTGCAGCCGGCTTTCCGCTCGGGCGATTGCTTGCGGCGGCCGGCCTGAACGACGAGGCTCACGCATGGTTCGTGAAGGCCGAACAGGCGATCGCGGCGAAGCTGGAACGGGATCGAGGGAACTTCGAGCTGACGATGCAGCTGGCCGGCTGTCGCGCCGCCGATGGGCGCTACGACCAGGCGCTCCGGACGATCGAGACGCTGCCTCGGTCGGCCGACCTCGATCGGCAAAAGGGACTCCTGTTCGTCGCGTGGAGCGAGGACCGTCGCCGTGCGGGGGATGAACCGAATCGACTGAGGCTGCTGACCGGGGCGATCGGTTTCGATCCGGGGTGCCGCCCGGCGATCGAGGCGCTGCTGTCGATGACGGCGAAGCCCGACGTGCGGAACGAGCTCCGCCCGCAGCTCGCCGATCTCGTCGCTCGCGGAGGGGAGACGGGAGGGATTCATTTCCTGCTCGGGACGATCGCCGCGCTCGACGGCGACCTCGGCGGCTCGCGCGTCCATCTGGATCTGGCGGTCGCTGCCGGCTTTCGTTCGGCGGTCGTGCTGAACAACCTCGCCTGGAGCACCGCGTTCGGTCCGGATCCCGATCCCGAGCGAGCCCTCGCGCTGGCCGAAGAAGCGAAACGCCTCGCTCCCGACGTCCCCGAAGTCCGCGGCACCCTCGGCCGCATTCTCGGCGTGCTAGGGCGCCATGCGGAAGCGGTGATCGAACTCGAACGAGCCCTCGCCGGTTCGTCCGATCCGGCGATCATCCATCGCTCGCTCGCCGACAGCTACGCGGCACTCGGACAAGAGGCACTGGCCGAGTCGCATCGCAAGCAGGCAGCCGACCGAGAACCGTGACCCGCCGTCGCCCGTCCCTCACCACATCCCTCTCCCGATTGGACGTCGCCTCTTCCGATGGGCTTCATTCGTAAGAACCGAATCGAGCTGAGCCTGATCCTTGCGGCTCTACCGCTGGCAGCCATGCATCTGACGCAATTGGCCTCCAGCGACAAGTATCAGTTTGCGATCGTCTTCCTGCCGTTGACCTTCGGCATGGCGATCATGCGACTGAACCGCGAGGGATTTCGCACCCGGCCACCGAGTGCGGCGAATGTCTTGCTCCGCCTCGGTTCATCGGCGTACTTGCTCGCCGGCTTTCTGATCTTCTCTCCTTGGTTCGTCTTTGTCGGACTCTGGTTGGCAACCGGATCACTCGCGCTGCGTCTGTCCTCCGAGAGCGGCCGAACGCTCCTGTTTCCATGGCTGACGTCGATCGTCACGATTCCACCACCATTCGGCGTCGATCGGTCGATCGTTCTCGCACTCCAGTCGATCGCGGCGAAGTTGTCCGCCGAGATGCTCGACTTCATGCAGATCGTTCACCTTCGTGAAGGAAACACGTTCGAGATCGCCGGCGAATCGCTGCTGGTCGAGGAGGCTTGCAGTGGCGTCAACAGCCTGTACACCACGATCGCGTTGAGCATCCTGATCGTTCAGATGTGGAACCTCGGGTGGATCCATCTCGGGCTTCTGGCAGCTTACGGAGTTGCTGTCGACATCATCGCGAACGCCGTTCGAATCTTTCTGATCGTGTTGGCCCGAAGTCGGTTCGATCTTGATCTGCTCGCTGAACCGAACCATGCCCGTCTCGGCGTTGCGGTGTTCCTGGGAGTCGTCGTGCTTCTGGGCAGCTTCTCGAAGTTCCTGGATGCCTTCTTGTTGCCTTTCGTCGAGACGCTTTTCGAGAGCGAGTTGAAGCCGGACGAGAAGCGAACCGGTCTGCTGAAACGCCTGGCTTTGGGCAGACGACGGCGGCGCTCTAAGAGGAACATCGCCGCCGAGTCGAGGCGCTCGAACCTCCCAACGCCGGATTCCACGACCGATCGAGCGGACGCCGTGAAACCTCGTCCGGCTTGGCGCATGACGTTCGGTGCCTTGGGCTGGCTTGCCGTACCGAGTCTCACGTTCGCCGGACTGCAGATCGCGTCGATCTATTACTTCCTGAACCAGACGTCCGGAACGGTTTGGACAGACCGCATCGAAGTCGCTCGACGGCTCGAGGACCTCGATGAGCGGGAGTTCGATTCGATCACTTCAGGGCTCGGACTGCTGAAGTTCGAGACGGTGAATCGAAAAAGCTCGGACATCAACGGCGAGTTTTCGCGCGTCTGGCATTTCGGACTGGGTGACAGCGGCTACACGATCTCATGCGACTATCCCTTCATCAGCTGGCACACCCTCGATGTCTGTTACCGGAACACCGGTTGGGAGGTCGAGTCGATCGAGCCGCACTCGGACGGCCAAGACCATTGGCTGAGAATGCGGATGTCCAAACGCGATGGAGCGAAGGCGATCGTGTTCTATTCGCTGTTGAACTCGGACGGAGGAGCGACGATCGAGCCGCCGAGCGTCGGCGAGCGAGCATTGCTCAGGTTCTTGCGTGACTACCGTCGCCATCCGCTTTGGCGTCCTGAGTCGGCAGGTTCGGTCGACGGCATGACGACCGTCCAGATCCAGATGTTCGTTCAGGGGGATGATTGGCCCAACGATCTTCGGACGGCATTGCTGGAAGAGGAGTTCCTGAGATACGCCCGGCAGCTGCGAACGAGGTTCGATTAGTCGGTACCCGTCAACCGGGAGCACGATGCATCGGCGAACGCCAGCCGAAAACGAGTTGCCTGGGGAAATTACCGTACCACNNCGGCTCCAGCCCACCCCCCCAACAAGCCGCTTTTGCGCCCGTTTCTGCCCGATCGAAGATCAGAATCGCGCGAATCGGACTCTCCCCGATTAAGATCGTAATGAGCGAATTTCGAGGGAAGAAGGCCGGAATCGCAGCCCTCGATGGGGAAGGCGAGGCTGGCTTTTCCTCGAAGTTCGACGGGGACACCCGGCTTTCGGAGGCGTTACCTTCCAGTAAGTCGGGAAGCACGAGCTGAGTGAGCGACGGAGAGAGGTCGAATGAAGATGCGATTGCAGAAGAACTTTGGGCGAGCCTTGGCCGTCGCCCTGATCGGATTCGGTCTCGCCGGATCGGCGGACGCCCAGATTCTGACGAACGGCGGATTCGAGACCGGCGATACCAGCGGTTGGTCGACCACCGCGGCCACCGGCGGAGTGGTCATCGCCGAGAGTTCGGTCGCCAAGAAGCGAAGCCCGGGAACTTGGGAGCCTGTCTCAGGCTCAGGGCCGAACACTCACTTTGCGCTGCTGAGCGGCACTACGAACGACATCGCGGACGGACAAGTCCAGACGATTTTTCAGGACACGGCCTTCCTCACCACCGATGGAACGTTGACGTTCAGGTACTTTTTTGACTCCGCCGAGCCAAGTTCGACTTGGAACGACTCGTTCAGCGTGCAGGTCGGTGTTTGGAATAGTGGAACCAACTCGTTCTCCGATCTTGCTGACTCGTTCACCGTTCGAGTTTCTGATCTCTCGACTCCCAGTGGTGATACGGGTTGGCTCACTCGCAGTGTCGAACTGGCAGCGGGCAGCAGCTACCGAATTCTTGGTACGCTGGTTAATGCGAGTTTTTCCGGCCTTGAGCATGGAGGGATCGGCTCAGACGACTTCACTTCAATCGCCGGTCTGGATGACTTCGTGTTCACCGAAGCCCCGCCGGCTGTCCCCGAACCGACGTCAATGACGCTGCTGCTTGCCGGTGGAGCGATCGGCCTCGTGCTGCGAGCCCGACGAAAGGCCAAGCAGGCGCCGCCGAGCGAGAGCTGATCGCCCATCGGCTCGAATTGACGAACCAACTGCGAGCCGCCGTCATCGTCAAGCGGATGACGGCGGCTCGCTTGCTTTCTTGGCCGAATGGGCCTTCGACAAGCCGCCTCTCCGCGACCGCCGGCCCGCTGCGTCAACCAGGGGGAGCCTTATCGAGCGGCTTCGTAATGCCGGCTTTGGTCCGGACCGGAGTTCCGCTTACCAAGGCGTCGAGGCGAGACTTCCGCCTTGGCTCGTCGAGCGTGACCGACACTGGCGGCCTTCCTCAGCTCGGCCGCCGCCCCCTACGCCTCCGCGTACCGCAGACGCTCCTCACATCCCGGCCTTCTCGCGGATCCATTGCTGATTGGCGTCCGAAAACTGCTCGATCGGAAAGACCAGGTTCTTCCCGTCGATGTCCCGCAAGCGGACGAGCTGGTCCTCGAGCTCGATGAACTCCAGTCGCGTCGCAACGCCGTTTCGATCGGTGAAGACGCGGAACTTCTCGAGACGCGCCGCGCGATCGATCGCCGCCTTGAGCTTGCGACGCTGATCGATGACGCTTCGGGCGGCAGCAACCTGGTCCTTGAACTCGGACTTGTATTGGTCCAGGAAGCGAATCACCTCGGTGCTCGAGACGCCTAGGGCGCCGAGCGATCGAACCGTCGCCAGAATCGATTGGTCGTCCTTGACCCCGTTGATCTTGTTGCCGGCCGACGAGCCGCAAGCCAGAACCGTCGCGACCGCGTCGGGCTCTCTCGTTTCCCCCAACGCGAGAATGCCGGCCGCTCGCAGATCGTTTCTCGGCCCGACGGCCGTTAGCAGGGTCTCGGCCGACGTCGAAGCATCGGCGCCAGGGAGCTCGGCGGGGAGTTTTGCCTTCAATGCGACCTGCCGCAGGTAGCCGAGCGAGTCCTTACCGAAACGACAGATCGCCAACATCACCGGCAACGGCTGAGCTTCGATCAGAGGGACCAGCGTGCCGTTCCCCGCCTGCGTCGCAAGGACGACCTTGTTCAGGTTGTCGACGTTGCGTTCGCAGAGCAGCGCGTAGCTGATCAGCGCATGGTAGCGCAGCTCGGCCGTCTCTCCGGCGACCATCAGCTGTTCGAGAATCGGCACGGCATCGGAGGCGATCGGTCCGAAGCCGCGGAGCTGAACGCAGATCCGAAGCTGCTTGGCCGGTTCGGCCGACACCAGCTCCTCGATCTGCTTGGCGACTCGCTCGCGCTCTCGCTCGAAGACTCGATTTCGCCGATCAGCTGCCCGTATCCAGACCTGGTCCTCGTTCGACAACTCGGACAGACGCAGTTCGATCAGCTGCCCGTCGGCCCCTTCGAGCGTCGCGCGATTGCCCTCGAGTTCGACCCATCGAGCGGCGAACTCGACCGACCCTTCCGTGCGTACGAAGAGTCGTAGTTCGTGAGGGTCCTGATACCAATCCTCCTGAGCCGACGNNGAGCATTCCGATCGCGATCAGCGCCGACCGCAGCGTCGGCCGAATATCCGCCGTCTGAAGCATCATCGCTGTTCCCCGTTCGATGACCTCGACCTCGTCTTCCCCTACCGGCGCATCGATTCCGGATCTCCCTCGGTCGCCGCCGACTAACGAACGCGGCACGGAGGGCCCCTGCGCTTGGCGC
>DMPQ01000228.1:0-9042 GCA_003455945.1 Planctomycetaceae bacterium | reverse complement strand
ACCAAGGGATTATGAGTCCCCTGCTCTCACCGCTGAGCTACTGGCCCTTTTTGGCTCGCTCCGACGATCGATATTCGATCGTCGAGGCGAGCCGATTCCGTAACGACGACGCTTACCGAGTCACAGACGCACGAGCTTCGTCACGCGTCCTGAGCCGACCCATTCCGCCACGAACAGGTTCCCCTGCGAATCGAAGCAGGCGTCGTGCGGATGCACGAACTTGTCCTGCTCCCATCGGCTCTCGTCGCCTCGGATCGTGAACCCCTTGTCCCCCGTCACGCGCTCCACGTCGTCTCCCAGTCGAGCGACCACGCGGTAATCCCGATCGAGCAGCGTCACGCGCGCGAACAGCTCCGGAATCACCAGCAGGTCCTGCCACGTATCGGCGTTCGCCGGCAGCCCGAACCCGTCGATCGTCGACCGATAGGTCCCGTCCAGCTCGAACAGCTGCAGCGTGTGGTGAGCCCGATCGGTCACGACGATCGTCGGCTCGCCGCCGTCTCGCGCATCGACCCAGACGCCGTGCGGTGTATCGAAGGTCCCCTTCCCTTCCCCTGCCCCGCCGAACTTCGAGACCCATTTGCCGTCGCGATCGTAGCGATGGATCACGAACGCGCCGTAACCGTCCGCCAACAGGAAGCCTCCGTCCGGCAGGAACGCGAAGTTCGTCGGCATGAACCGATCGCGCCCCCAGACCTTCTGCGGCGCCGTCGCCTCCCCCTCGGCGTACACCCCGCTCTCCATCGGCGCGTACTGCTGCCACACCGTCTCGCCCGACAGCGTCAGCTTCGCGAAGCTCTTCACCTGCTGATAGGCGGCGACATACAGGAACTGCTCGTTCCCCTCCTGCCGCACCTCGATCCCGTGACCGCCCCCCTGGAACTGCTTGCCGAACGAGCGGACGAATCGCCCGTCGGGATCGAAGACGAAGATCGACGGATGGTCGGGTTGGTCCTCGCGCCCCTCGTGAATCACGTACAGGAAGTCGTCCTTGTCGACCGCGACGTTGTGGGTCGTCTGCCAGGTGTACTGCGCCGGCAATTGAGGCCAGGCGTGCTTCATCTCGTACGCATGATCCCCCGACTGCCAGATGTTGCGCGAGCCGCTCTTGCTCGCCGTCAGGATCGCGGGAGCACCGAGCGTTACGGCAGCGGCCGCGGCGGTCGAGGCGGCCAGGAAGCGTCGACGAGTCGGACGATCGGCAACAGGCTTCGTCATCGGTCAGGTCTCCGGGCGGTGGGGAGCGGGAACGGCGCGGGACGACGTCGGATGCCCATTGTGCCACGAGACGCCGTGGTTTTCGCGGCCTGGTCGCGATTTGCACCTCCCGCCGCTCGCCGTGTCGTGCGCCGCATTGACGCTCCCGGTCGACGCTCCAAGAATGCGGTGCCGCGCCGAACCGCTCGCTTCTCTACGCCGCTCCGAAAGGTGCGTTCCATGGCCAAACGCTCGTCCAAGGCCCTCCCGTCCGCCTCGACCGCCGTCGCCAAACCGTCACGCCGCAAGGCCGCCGCCGCAGCCGACGCCGCTCCCGTCACCGAGATTCCGCAGAGCATCGGCGATTATCTGATCCGCCGCCTGCAGGACTACGGAGTCAAGGCGGTCTTCGGCATCCCCGGCGACTTCGTCCTGCAGTTCTACGGCATGCTCGAAGAGAGTCCGATCCAGGTGATCGGCATGACGCGCGAGGACTGTGCCGGGTACGCCGCCGACGGCTATGCCCGAGTCAACGGGATCGGCGCGGTCTGCGTGACCTACTGCGTGGGCGGCCTGAGCCTGTGCAACAGCATCGCCGGAGCGTACGCCGAGAAATCCGCGGTCATCGTCATCACCGGCTCGCCCGGCATCGAAGAGCGACGCCGCGACCCCCTGTTGCATCACCGCGTTCGCGACTTCAACACGCAGCACGAAGTGTTCGAGAAGATCACCGTCGCCTCGGCCGTGCTCGACGATCCGCTGACCGCCTTCCGCAATATCGATCGCTGCTTCGATGCCGCGATGCGATTCAAGCGCCCCGTCTATCTGGAACTGCCGCGCGACCGGGTGCGGACCGAGGCGCTCTTCCCGCACACGCCGATCAGCGATCAGCACGAGAGCGATGCGGATGCCCTTCGCGAGTCGCTCGAAGAAGCGATCGAGATGATCTCGGCCAGCCGCAACCCGGTGATCGTCGCGGGAGTCGAGATCCACCGCTTCGGACTGCGCGACGTGCTGATGAAGTTCGCCGAGAAGCACGACATCCCGGTCTGCTCGACGCTGCTCGGCAAGTCGGTCGTCGCCGAGAAGCATCCGCTCTTCATGGGCATCTACGAAGGAGCGATGGGGCGCGAGAGCGTCCGGAAGTTCGTCGAGGAGAGCGACTGCGTCATCCTGCTCGGCACCTTCATGACCGACATCAATCTGGGGATCTACACGGCTCATCTCGATCCGACGCGCTGCATCTACGCCACGAGCGAGAACCTGCGGATCCGCCATCATCACTTCAAGGAAGTGACGCTCGCCGATTTNNCTGGCCGAAGGCTCGATCCGCAAGGGGAAGCGGGCGAAGCCGAAGATCGAGCCGCAGGTGGTGAAGGAGTTCGTGCCGGCCACCGACAAGAAGATGACGGTCAAGCGTCTGTTCGAGCGGATCAACACGCTGCTGGACGAACAGACGGTGGTCGTCGCCGATGTCGGCGATTGCCTGTTCGGAGCGGCCGATCTGACGATCTATCGTCACACCGAGTTCGTCAGTCCCGCCTACTACACCTCGATGGGCTTCGCCGTGCCGGCGAGCGTCGGCGTCCAGACCGCCAACCCGTCGCTTCGGCCGATCGTGCTCGTCGGCGACGGCGCGTTCCAGATGACCTGCCTGGAGCTGTCGACCGGAGCCAAGCTGGGCTACAACCCGATCGTGATCGTGCTCAACAACCACGGCTACACGACCGAACGTTTCCTGCAGGACGGCCCGTTCAACGACATTCCGAACTGGAACTACCACCGCATCCCGGAACTGATCGGCAAGGGCTGGGGCTTCGAAGTGCGGACCGAAGGGGAGTTGGAAAAGGCGCTGCAGGCGGCGCTGGCCAATCACGATTGCTACAGCCTGATCAACGTCCACCTCGATCCGCGCGACACGAGCCCCGCGCTCCAGCGCCTGGCGGAACGTCTGAGCAAGCAGCTGTAGGCAGCGGGCGCGACCGAAGATTCAGTCGCGGCCCGATCGACGCGGCACCGTCCTGCTCCGAGGTTTCAGCTGCGGAGCAGCGTCTAGGTTAGCCCCGAGCGAGGCTCGGGGCTAACCGACGCCATGTTCTGTCCCCGCGGCGGTGAACGACTTCCTCACGGTTATTGGCTCCCTGCCCGCCGCGTCGCGCGAGACCGCAAACAAGTGTTTTCTTCTCTCTCGCCATTCAACCGATGAACTCACCGACCGTCGGATCTCTTGGGTCGGGCTCGATGTCGTGGGCCGTCAACAACTGCAGAAACTCGTCGCGCGAACTTCGGCGGCGATGGTGCTCGCGCTGTTTTCGGATGTAGGCTGTCACCCCAGCTTCCGACGATCGACTGACTGAGAAGGCTCCGTAACCCAACTGCCAAGAGAACTCTGGAACTCGACCTCCAAGCCACCCGGACGAGAACGATTTCAGATCGCGTATCACTTCGGCAACTGCGTGCCGCGGCCGAATGCGGCCCAAGAGATGCACGTGGTCTTCGACTCCGCCTGCCGCGATCAGAAGACCATCTCGCTCTCGAAAAAGCGATCCGAAGAGCGAGTGCAGTTCGCTTTCCAATCGACGATGGATGATCGGACGGCGATGCTCGGTCGAAAAGACGATGTGATAAGTCAAGGACGTGTAGCTCGCCATGCTCTCTCTCGATCCGTCTCGATAAGGAACTTCTCCCTGAAGTTCGGTACCGAGTTCTCTTCGCCGTCGGCGCTTCGACACGAAGGATTCTTCAGAATGCCGGCAGATCGAGTAAGACCGAGTCTGTCCGAGGCGCAAAAGTCGGGATGTCGTGCCTTGTCTCGACCGGTGGTGATCAGCGATTCGATCGCGAGCAGGCGCCTTCCCCCCGCGTCGGCAACTTGCCGAAACATTGGCGAGAACCGCGGAACGGCAGCCGNNCCCGGGGCTACCCTAGACGCTGCTGCGCAGCTGAAAGTCGGTCTTCGACGAACTTGATGTCGAGATTTGTAGCGCGACGAAAGCCGTTGGTCCGAGGCGACACGAAAAAAGGGGGACCGCAAACGGTCCCCCTTCTCGTTGAATCATCGATCGAGCGAATCGGTCGCTCAGGCTTCGACCGGCAGGCGAGTGACGCCGGCCTGCTCGAGGACTCGGTCGAGCCCTTCGCTGGTCCGGAGCACCACCGCGTCGCGGGTCAGCCCCGAGAACTGGCTGGCGTGCGGAGCGGCGGCGATCGGGCCGTCGTACTTTACNNAGCCTTCAGGATGCCGACCACCTTCACCGCGCGACTCGACGGCGTGGTGCCGGGGAGCAGACGCTGCTTGAACGAGATCGTCTTCAGATCGGCGTTCTCGGGAACGTCCGCGATCCGGACCGACACGATCTGCTCGACCGGCAGATCGTCGAGCTGATCGAGGCCGCCGTCGCCGACCGTCCAGTTCCACAGATCGAACGCCAGACCGACGTTCGGACGGCCGACCGTCTTGATCAGCGTCAGCAGCGGCTCCGCCTCGTGAATGAACTGGTACTCGTAGTTGCGTCGCGAGTCCTCGGCGGCGATCAGGCCGAGACCCAGACGGATCGAGTGCTTCTCGAGGATGTCGGCGATCGTCCCGATCCGGGTCCGATACAGCTCGAAGTTCTCGTGATACGCCAGGCGGTTGCTGCCGGGCGAGATGTCCAGCACGCACCGACGCGCCTCGATCGACGCGGCGAACTGAGCCGCCTGCTCGAGCTTGGGGAGCCGGGCGTTGAAGTCGTTGTTCTCGCCGCTCATCGAGATCGGCAGTCGGAACGAACCGATCTGCAGCTTCGCCGACTTCTGGGCGCTCGTGATGTATCGCTTGGCGAAATGCTCGCTGATCGGAGCGATCCGGGCGACCATCTCGGCGAGATCGATGTCGATCCCCTTGAAGCCGTAGGTCAGAGCCAGCTCGATCTTTTCGTTCTAANNGTGAACACGCACCCTCTCCTCGGCGCGAGGACCAGCCCCGACGCCTCGCCCGGTTTGAGAAACGACCGCGAAATGCTGCTCCGTCCCGCTCGGACCGCGCGACTGCCGAATCGGCAATCGAACGCATGTCCTCTCACGACTCCGTGAAACCCGGCATTATCCCGAATCGAGCGATTCGTACAAGGCGTTTCGGGGAGACTGGGGGGCGGGGCGAGGGATTTTCGTGTGCCGAGGTGTGACTGGGCCTGGTTGCAGCGTGGCGAAGTGCGTCCGACCCCGGTCGCAGCATTTTCNNCGGGCTATTGTCGGTCGTCCCTATCGGGACTGGTCGGCCCTCGGTCGCAGCATTGACGTAGTGCGACCGACCCCGGTCGCAGCATTTTCTGAATCGAGAGCACCGAGACCCCTGCGCTTGGCGCTTCGGGCTGGTGAGACACGGAGACCGGGTCGGCGCCCGGTGTGACGGCGCGTTCGGACCGACCCAACCAGCCCGAAGCGAAGCGCCGGGATCAGCCCCGTCTGAGTCCCCGCCACTCGCTGCGTCATCAACGAGTGAACGGTGTCATCGCCACCGCCGTAGTGCGACCGACCCCGGTCGCAGCATTTCGAAGGGGGAGGCCACCGAGGACCCCTGCGCTTTGCGCTACGGGCTGGGAGGACGCGGAGGAAAGACCGCGGACGCGGTTATTTCTCGTCGGCCCCTTCGGGCCAGATCTTCAGGATCACGCTCTTCGAGAAGGTGCCGGGCATGTCGTATTCGCGAACCTTCCGCAGCTGGAGCTTCTTGAGCTGGCCGCGCTCCCGCGCTTCGGTCCGCTCCTCGACCCACGACGGGCCCTTGATCGCCAGCAGTCGCCCGACCGAGAACCAATGCTCTTCCAGCATCGGCAGGAGTTTCTTGAGCGGGCCGACCGCCCGAGTCACCACGGCATCGAACCGCTCGTCGTCCAGCACCCCTTCCCCGCGACCGGCGCAGACCGTCACGTCGGCCCCCGTTTCGCGAGCGATCTCGGTCAGGGCATTCGCCTTCTTCCCCACCGACTCGACCAGCGTCACCGACAGGTCGGGACGAAGGATCGACAGGATGATCCCGGGCACCCCGCCTCCGGTCCCGAAGTCGAGCACCGCCTCCCCCTCGTGCAGCTCCTTGGACAACTCCCAGCTGTCGAGCACGTCCCGATGGACGAAGAGCTCCGGAGTCGTATGCCGAGTCAGATTGAGCTTTTCGTTCCAGCTCCAGAGGGAGTTGGCGTAGGCGGCGAGCCGCCCGAGCTGGGCGTCGGTGACCTGGAGACCGATCCCGTCGAGCAACGGGGGGAGCGAAGCGGCGAGTTCGTCGACGGAAGGAATCAAGGCCATGCACCGATGCGAAGGACGGAACCGAATCGATGCAGAATAAGCCGAGGGGATCGTGAGCGATAGTCGCGACGCGGATCGCCGACTCGACACATCGGGCTGGAATCCGGATGAAGTTCCTGCAATCATCCCCGCTCGGTTCGATCGGAACGGTTGCCGCCGCGGCCAAGGCGTCTATGCTGAAGTCGCACGGCGGATCGGGAATCGGCAGCGAGGCGACTCGCGGTCGAATCCGGCAGGTCGGCCGAGCCGCGAAATCGGTCGTTCGGTTCAAGTCCTTCGCGGACCCGAACCGATCCTTCCCGCGTTCGCGACACGTCACATCGCATTTTGCCTCGGGTCGATACGGCTGAGGGACCATTTGATCGGGTTGGCCAGGGTCTCCCAACGCTTGTGCTCAGCACGCTTGACCCCCGCCTTTCTCCCAGCGACTCCCATCGCTGCATCCGGCTCGAGGTCAAAAGATGACCGCAGTCGTTCCGCAAGGGACGGCTGCGGTTTTTTCGTCTCGGTCTCCTCCGCGCCCGCTGGGGTGACGAACGCCGCGATGCCTGGTGACCACCACAGCCGTCGTGGCTGAGCATCGGCAAGAGGTCCGGCGTTCTCGGCAACCGTCGACTACGATGACGATCGCCGTGCACGTCTCGCTCTTCTCCGCCCCGGGATCTCCGTCATGTCCGACTCCGAAACGCAGGAGTTCTTTCCCGAGAAGCCCGTTCGCTTCGTCCCCGGTTGGCCGGTCATCGCGACGATCGGCCTGTTGGCGGCGATGGGACTCTTTGCCTGGCTCCGTTTCGACGACCTCGCCGAGCGGATCCCCGCGGCCGGCCCCGCCGCGCCGCGACTGATCATCGCCGCCTCGATCGTCTTCTCGGTGCTCGTGCTCGTCGGCTGGCTCGTCTTCCGCAGCTCGCACTCCTGGCTCCTGAAGATCGGGACCGTCGCCGTCGTCGTCGCGCTCCCGTTCCTGTTTCGAGTCGAACATTCGGGGGACCTCTTCTCGCTGCACGTCTATCCGCGCTGGCGAGCCCCCGACCGACTGCTCGAATCCCCCAAGCTCGACGGAGCCCCTCCGGAACGCTTCGCGTCGCTGATGAGTCGCGAGGATCCGTTCGCCTTCACGCAGTTCATGGGCCCGGCGCGCGACGGTTCGTTGCCGACCTTTGCCCTGGCCGACGACTGGAACCCCGAACTCCTCTGGCGAGCGCCGATCGGCGCCGGCTGGTCGGGGTTCGTCGCGGCTCATGGCCTGCTGATCACTCAGGAGCAGCGCGGCGACGACGAACTGGTGACCGCCTACGAGATCGAGACGGGGAAGTCGGTCTGGTTCCATGCCGAGTCGGCTCGACACGACGAAGAGCTCGGCGGGATCGGGCCGCGAGCGACGCCGACGCTGCACGACGGTCGCGTCTATGCGATGGGAGCGACCGGTCTGCTCCTCTGCCTGAACGCGTCGGACGGAGCCCTGATCTGGAAGCGCGACGTCGTCGCCGATGTCGGCTCGGACCGAGCCACCGACATGAAGCTGGTGATGTGGGGGCGAGCGGCGAGTCCGCTGATCGTCGACGACAAGGTCGTGGTGCCGGGAGGAGGCAAGGCCGACGCTCCGGTCTCGCTGATCGCCTATGACCGTCTGACCGGAGACGAAGTGTGGCGCGGCGGCGATCATCAGATCGGCTACAGCTCGCCGGTTCTCGTCGAGCTGGACGGCGTGAGACAGATCGTCACGGGGGACGAGGCACATGTCTCGGGGCACGACCCGGCCGACGGCAAGCGACTGTGGACCTACGAGCATCCCGGCTCCAGCTCGGGCGACGCCAACACGTCGCAACCGCAGCGGATCGACGGCAATTCGCTGCTGATCAGCAAGGGGTATGGAGCGGGGGCAGAACGGATCGACGTGCGGCGCGACGCCGACGGCGCCTGGCAGGTGACCAGCGTCTGGAAGAACCCTCGCGCACTGCGCACCAAGCTGACGAGTGCGATCCTCGCCGACGGCTATGCCTACGGGCTGAACGACGGCATCCTCGAATGCGTCTCGCTCGACGACGGCCGCTCGCAATGGCGCAAGGCGCGGCTGGGGCACGGCCAGATCCTGCGAGTCGGCGACGCGATGATCGCGCTGAGCGAATCGGGAGAGTTGTCGCGAGTCGACGTCGATCCGGAAGCGTGCGTGATGTCGGAGCCGATTCGGGCGCTCGACGGCATCTGCTGGAACACGCTCTGTCTGTACGGTGATCTGGTCATCATCCGGAACAATCGCGAAGCGGCTTGCTATCGAGTGCGTCTGAAGCCGAGCGGCCAGGTGCAGCGCGAAGGCCCCGACGGCACGCTGCCGCCACCGACTCCGGGGCGCATGGGGATCAGCCGGATGACGATCGGCGAAGGCCCGGGCAGCAACCGTCGCGAAGCGACCGAACCCGCTCCGACCGATACGCCGCCGACAGAGACGGCACCAGCCGAAACGCCGCCAACCGAAACGCCCGGCACCCCCAACGACTAAGCCACCCCGCCAGCCCGCCGCGTCTCCCAGCCCGCCGCGTCAGCAAGGGGTCCTCCGCG
>DMPQ01000081.1 GCA_003455945.1 Planctomycetaceae bacterium | reverse complement strand
GACTCCGGTTCCGAGCGGTTGCGGTTGCAGCAGCGGCGTGTAGACCGACGCCAGATCCTCTCCCCCCCGAATCGCAAGCATCATTCGCCCGACTCGCTCGCCCCGATACCAGTCGATCGAAATGCCGTCCGGACCGCTCGGCCACTCCTCGTCGCCGGTCCGCATCAGGTATTCCCCCGACGCCGAGAACTCGTAGCTTCCGGCCGGCAGGATCAGGCCGCTCGATTGCCAGCCACGATCGGCCGCCACCTCGACCTCCTTCGATCCGCTTAGCGTATCGGTCGGGCGCCGCACGACCGACGCGCGTTCGATGTCGTAGCCGTAATCGATCTCGCCGACGAACAATTGCCAGTCTTCGCGGATGTCGTTCCAGCCGTCACGATTCGCCTCGATCATCGGCAACGCGAAATCGGGGCTCCGATCGGTCAACCGCTCGGCAAGGGTCGCGAACGAGTCGGTCAGTTTCGGGTGACGACCGCAGAACTCGCACAGAGCCCACGCCCAGCCGTACGATTCGTTCTTCAGGAACTCCTGGTTGTCCATGCCGAACAGCGACTCGGGAAGGTAACCGCGCCCTTCGGCGTAGGCGTCCTGCACCAGCCGGACGCGTCCCCACAACGGCGCTTCGTCGCGGTCCTTCAGTCGGGCATCGAGCTCCAACGTCTCGCCATCCCAGCGATGGACGGCGATCCGCTCCGCCATCCCTTCGAAATACCACGGCGGTCCCGCTCCGCCCAGATGATGCGTCATGAAGGCATGCGTCCCTTCGTGCAGCATCAGACAGCGGCGATAGAAGTCGCTCGGCTGGTCGTAGAACCAGAACTCGAAGCCGCGAAAGAAACCGTTGGGAAACGCCGGCAGATCGTCCGGAAGCAATCCGGCGCGGCGCATCACGTCGGCATCCTGGATCAGGAAGCCCGACACGCGCCAACCTTCGACTGCCGCAGGATCGACGGCGAACCGCGCGCACCATTGCGGAACGGCCGCGTCGAGNNGCGTCGAACAACCGGACGAGTTCGGCCACGCGATTCGGATCGCGCACGTCGGAGTAAAGATCGAGATAAGTCCCCTGCTTGAGGACGACTCCAGCCGCCGCGACTCGATCGGGATCGATCGACATCGGAGCACCGAGATACGGCGCCTCGCCGCTCCGACGAAGCAGTTCGCCGAGCGAGCGTGCCGGAGGCACCGGCGCCTCGGTCGACGGTTCGTTCGTCGACGCCTCTCCCGGCGCCGGATCGGTCGTCGGCGGATCGGCGGTCCCTGAGGGGCCATTCGCCGAAACGTTCGACGACGATTCGCTGCGCGAGCCGCCGGTCGTTCGCCGCCCGCCGAGCACCGAGCGCGCCTGGATCTTCGGCGGGTCGGTCACCGCCGGTTCGGTAACCTGCGGTGCCGCTGCCGTCTCCGCAGGACGATCCTCAGTCGCCGAATCGGTCGAGTCGGACGAACAACCGACCAGCCCTCCGAGCATCAGCGCGAACAGCAGCGCAACGAAACCATGCCTCAACCACGAGGGGGACGTGCCCACGATAACGGCTCGGCCCCGGCGTGGGCCCGCGTCNNCGGCTCGGGACGAGCCGGGGCCACATCGAGGCGCCGTCGATTCACGGCGACCGAGGTCGATCGCCCCTCGTGGCCCCGGGCTCTCCGAGCCCGAGGTCGGGTGGATGCCGACACCGATCACGTTGCGAAGCGCGATCAGCAGCGAAACGTCACCATGCCTCAGCCACAAAACGGCCGAGCCCACGAGAACGGCTCGGCCCTGCTGCGGGCCCTCATCGCTGCCAACTGGACTCGGCATGAACCATTCCTGTACGGTGGGCGAGCTGTCGGTCCGAATCGCCTGTTCCTCTGCACCGAGTCTAACCGTGAACGCTCGAGATCCCCAAGCGGTCGGTCCTGTTCCTCGGCATCGCGTCGCCGCACCACGACGACTGAGTGGCGTGCTCGTGACGATCGTGCTGGCTTCGGCCGGCTGTTGGTCCGAAAGCGACCGCGCGGTGGTCGTCTATGCGGCCCTCGATCGGGAGTTTTCCGAGCCGCTGTTGGTCGAAGCAGGAGCGACCACGGGACTCGAGATCCTGCCGGTCTACGATCTCGAATCGACCAAGACGGTCGGACTGGTGACCCGTCTGGAAGCGGAACGAGCACGCCCGGCGTGCGACCTGTTCTGGAACAACGAGATCCTCCACACGCTCCGCTTGGCCGACCAGGGACTGCTTCGTCCGCTGAACTTGGATGACGCGACCTGGGAATCGTTTCCCGAGACGTTTCGCGATCCCGAGCGGCGCTGGGTCGGCTTTGCGGCGCGAGCCCGAGTCCTGATCGTCAACACCGATCGGATGCCCGATCCGAGCCGCTGGCCTCGCTCGATCACCGCGCTGGTCGATCCCGATCGGACCGAGCCGCGGGCGCTCGCCAAGCCGACCTTCGGCACCACCGCGACCCATCTGACCGTGCTGCGTTCGCGCTGGGAGGCCGCGGCGTTCGACGCGTTCATCGCCGAACTGCTGCAGCGAACGACGATCGTCAGCGGCAACAAGCAGGTGGCGACCGGAGTCGGCAGCGGCGAGTTCGCATTCGGGCTGACCGATACCGACGACGCGATCGTCGAACTCGAATCGGGCTCCCCCGTCGCGATCGTGCTCCCCGATCAAGGCGACGGCGAATCGGGAGCCCTGCTGATTCCGAACACGCTCGTCGCGATCGCGGGCGGGCCGCATCCGGCCGCTGCGGATCGTCTGGCGGCGAAACTGATCGGGCCCGAGACGGAGCGGCGTCTGGCCGACGGCCCGAGCGCTCAGATTCCGCTTCATGCTTCGCTGCGGAGCGAATCGCGCGCGGTCAGCACCGGCGAGCCGCCTCGCTGGATGGAAGTCGACTGGACCGCCGCTTCACGCGCCTGGCCCGAAACCCGCGCGCTGCTCCTCGAACACTGGCGCGACTGATGCCGTCGACTAGACCTCGGTGTCCTCGGTGTTTGGAGGGTATTTCTCTTGACCACAGAGAACACCGAGGTCACCGAGTTGATGCGGCCGGCGGCGAGGGCAAGCGTCTTCGCTACGACCGCTCCGGATCGCTCTGCAGGTTGCCGTAGCGGTGCATCGTCCGCGAGATCGCCTGTTCGCGCAGATAGCGAGTCAGCTCCAGGCGGCCATTGGCGTAAGCCGGACCGTCCAGCACCGACAGGTTGGCGCGACGAGCGGCGGCCAGCGTTTCGGGCTCCGCATCGCCGAGCAGCCGAAGCGTTCCGTCGCGGCGTCCGGACAATCGCTCCGCCAGCGCCGCATCGCTCTCGACCGTCACCGTGATGCCGGCCCACTCCGCGAGCGCCGCACGCCACGGCACGTCGTTCGCCAGACTCGCCTCGCACGTCGCTCCGACGCGCCGACACGCGAAGAGCGCCAGCAGCAGATCGACCGGCGGTCGCTCCTGATGCCGACCGGGGCAACGGACGAGCGTCCAGGGGCGAGCCCGATAGCGGAAGCAGTTCGACTCGCCGTGGATCCGCGACGGATCATGGTCGCGCGAGAACTCGGTTGCCCACGCCTGCGCCTGACTTTCGACGCCGGCCCTCAGCCGCTCGATTCCCGCCTGATCGGCGCCGAGCAATCGCTCCGCAGCTGCCAGGCGACGCGCGATCTCGTCATCGGCACGTCGTCGCAGCTTCGGCAATCCGGTCTCGCGCCACTTGGCCAGCGCGGCGACGTAGTTCGGACCGCCCGCCTTCGATCCGGGACCGACGCACGAATGCTTCCAACCGCCGAACGGCTGACGCCGGACGATCGCGCCGGTCGTGCCGCGATTGACATAGGCGTTCCCCACCTCGACCTTCGCGACCCACTTGCGGATCTCGTCGACGTCGAGCGACTGGAGACCGCCGGTCAGTCCGAACTCGTTCTCGTTCTGCACGGCGATCGCTTCGTCCAGATCGGCGACGCGAATCACGCCGAGCACCGGTCCGAAGCACTCGGTCCGGTGATACCAGCTCCCGCGGCGAACATCCCAGCGGATCCCGGGACTCCACAAGCAAGGGTTCCCGTCGATCATCTTCGGCTCGACCAGCCAGCTCTCCCCCGCATCCAGTTGCGTCAGCCCTCGCAGCAGTTCGGCTCCAGGAGGCCGGATCACGGGAGTGACGATCGAGGAGCGGTTCCAGGCCGAGCCGACCGGCAGACTCTCGGTCGCCTCCTTCAGCATGCGGCGGAACTTCGGGTCGTCGTAGACCGACGCTTCGACGAGCGCCAGGCTGGTCGCCGAACACTTCTGGCCGGCATGCCCGAACGCTCCCCGAACCAGATCGCGCACCGCGAGATCGACGTCCGCCGTCGCCGTGATGATCATCGCGTTCTTGCCGCTCGTCTCGGCCATCAGCCGCATCGACGGCTTCCACGATTCGAACAGTCGCGCCGTCGGATAGCCGCCGGTCAGGATCACCGTGCCGACTCGGTCGTCGGTCAGCAATCGCCGACCGAGATCGCCGTCGGCCAGCGGCAGGAACTGCAGCACGTCCCGAGGGACTCCCGCATCCCAAAACTGCCGGACCAGGTACCACGCGGTCAGAACCGCTTCGGGAGCCGGCTTGAGAATGACCGAGTTGCCGGCCATCAGCGCCGCGAGCACGCCGCCGGCCGGAATCGCGTACGGGAAGTTCCAAGGAGGCGTGACGACGACGATGCCGATCGGGGAGGGTTCGGTGCCGTCGAACCAGGCCGGATCATCGAGCGAACGCGCGTAGTACTCGGCGAAGTCGATCGCCTCGCTCACTTCGACATCCGCCTCGGTCGCCCCCTTGCCGCCGTCGAGCGTCATGCAGCCGATCAGCTCGCCGCGCCCCTTGGCGAACTCCACCGCCACCTGTCGCAGCACGTCGGCTCGCCCTGCGATTCCGCGTCCCGACCAGGCGGGAATCGCGGCGTGCGCGGTCGCCAGAGCCGTCTCGACATCCTGCTCGTTACCGATCGCATACCGATAGGCGACGACGCCGGGACGAGAGGGATCGTGCCCTTCGACGAGTGTCCGCTCGGCGGTCGTCGCTCCGCCGACCTGCAGCGGGACCGGTCCGATCCGATTCGGATCTTCGGCCAGTTCGCGCCATCGAGCATCGATCGCTTCGAGCCAGGCGCGATTCGCCGGGAGCGAGAAATCGGTATCGGCGACGTTGTCGAACGGCGAACCGGCGGCGGTCGCCGCCGGCTTTTCGCGATGACGATCCTGCTGCCGACGCGGTCGGTCCGAGAGGGTCGGATCATGCGACAGTCGACACGCCTGCACGAACGCCTCGCGCTGCCGATTCCAGGCGTCGGAACCTTCGCGAAGCGCGAAGAGGGCACCGAGAAAGCTCCCCGGCGCCGTGTTCTCGTCCAGCCGGCGGACCAGATAGGCGACCGCCGATTCGAACTCCTGCCGCTTCACGACCGGAACGTAGAACAGCACGCTTCCGGCTCGCGAACGGAGCTCGAACGCCTGGGCATTCGCCATCCCTTCGAGCATCTCGAACTCGATCCGCTCCGGCTGCTCGCTCGTCTCGCGCAGCAGGAACGCGTACGCGATGGCGAACAGATTGTGACTCGCGACGCCGACTCGGACCGCCGCCAGATGTTGCGGCTCGCACGCGAAGCGGAGCATCCGTTTCCAGTTCGCGTCGACCTCGAGCTTGGTGGCGTAGACCGCCTGTTCCCAGCCGCGGAGCGACGCCTCGACCTGCTCCATCGCCAGGTTCGCCCCCTTCACCAACCGGAGCTTGATCCCCGCTCCGGTCCGGCGCTGCCGCTCGATCGCCCATTCGGTCAGCTCGCGCTGCCGCGACGCGCTGTCGGGGATGTAGGCCTGCAGGACGATTCCCGCTTCCAGTCGCTCGAACTCCGGTTCGTCGAGCACGCGACGAAAGACGTCGATCGTCAGACTCAGGTCGCGATACTCCTCCATGTCCAGATTGACGAACTTCGGACGTTCGGTGCCGGACTGCATCGCGGCGCGATAGAGAATCCGCAGCCGTTCGGCGAGCAGATCGACCGTCGCTCGATAGCCGGTCAGGCTGATCTGACTGGCGACCGCCGACAGCTTGACCGACAGATAGTCGATCCGCGGTTCGAGCAGTCGATTGCGGTAGGTCTCCAGTCGCCGGAGCGCCTCCGCTTCGCCGAGCACCGCTTCGCCCAACTGATTGAAGTTGACGCGGATCCCGCCGCTCCGACGCTCGCTGAGATAGCTGTCGAGCGGTCCATCTTCGGCCGGGACGATGACGTGGTTCGAGTCCTTGCGGACGCGCGACGTGATCGCCGGCATGACCAGTCCCGGGGCCAGTCGAGCCGCCGCCGCTCCCGCCTCGATCGTGCGGCGGTCGAGCCACGACAGGTAGCGCGGCGTGCCGTATTGGGCGAGGAGGGCCGAGAGACGCTGCGCCGCGCGACGCGGCTCCTCGACCCGCAGGACCTGGTCGGCGAGCGCGATCGTGAACCGCTTCCCCGGCTCGTCCTCAATCATCCGAGCCATGCGAGCCGAACGTTCCCGCTCGGCAGCCGTCTCGCGGCGCCGCGACGCCTCGAGCAGTTCGGCAGCCAGACGGATCGCCCGTTCGGTCAGTTCGGCGGAAGAGTCGACGGAAGCGGAAGAGTCGATCATGGTGCGAAAGTCCGNNGCCGCGGAATCGTTCGCCGCGGGGGTCGCATCAACGAAAAAGGCGACCGAGCGCTGCTGCGCCCGGCCGCCGCGAAACTCGATCTTCGGACCGGCCGGCAGGAGTCGTTCTCATCGGACGACTCCCGCTTCCGATCACTTGGCGGCGACGACCGTCGAGCCCGAGAAACCGGCTTCGGCCACTGCCGCGAGCGCCTTGTCGGCGTCGAAGCCCTCGGCCACCTCGATCTCGACCTGCGGGTTGTCGATCACGTTCTCGTCCTTCTGCGGAGCGAGCACGACGTTGGTCACACCGGGCTGCCGCTCGAGAGTCTCCTTGACCTTCGGCCAACAGGCGACGGGGCACTCCATCTTGGGGACCAGCAGCGAAACGTGAGTCGCATCGGCCGGAACGACCAGCGACGTCTTGTTCTCGGTCGACTCTTCGGTCGGCGTCGACTTGGTCTCGACCTCGACACCGCAGCCGACGGTCAGCATTGCCAGAGCCAGCACCATCCACGCGTACTTCATGCGAAAGTTCCTCGACGACGGAAGGTTCGGGAAAACCGGACGGCCCACGGACCCGCGGATCACCCCGGAATCCGAGCCGCCGAAGTCGCGGTAGCCCCGGTCACGACGACCGCCCCTTCGTTCACCTCATCCTAGAAAGCGAGCACCGGTTCGACCAGCGGAGAGGGGCCGTCGACCGGGCCCATGGTCGAACTCAGGGTGCGCCCCCGTCAACGACCCGACCAGCCCGNNGCCCGGCGATTCATCGCCGGGTTACGCGGCTCTTCACTCGCTACGCGTAGTCCCGATAGGTACGACCGAACCGCGACTCGAATCGATCTGCCACCCCGTTCGCAGCCCACGGTCTTTCGTTCCTAACGGGACTTGCCGCGACTCTGGTCGGTGGCTCGACGTTCAGACGACGAGACGAGTCACGTTACGAAACGTCTCGAACAGACGGTGTCGCTCGGCCGCGCGTCGGGGACGACGCGGGCCCACNNGCAGCCCGCGCTCAGCCGATCTCGATCACCATCGCCGTCGCATTGTCGCGCGAGCCTTCCTCGAGCGCGGCTCGAACCAGCCGTTCCGCCGGCGCGAACGGTGCCCAGCGCGATTCCGGAGCAACGATCAGGTCGCGGATCGCTCGATCCCACAGACCGTCGGTGACGCCGTCGCTGCAGATCACCAGACGATCGCCGACGGCGCACGGCACCTCGAGCAGTTGCGGGTTGATGTAGCGGTTGCCCGAGCCGAGCGACTGCGAAAGGACGTTCTTCCGCGGATGGAACCGCGCCTCACGCTCGTTCAGCTTGCCGTGGCGGCGGAGCCAGCCGACATGCGTGTGATCCTCGGTCAGCTGCCGCATTTCGCCGTCGCGATCGATCCGATAGATCCGGCTGTCGCCGATATGTCCGACATAGATCCAGCCTCGCGCGATCCACGCGAGACTCAACGTCGCCCCCATGTTCTGCCCTTGCTCGTAGCTCTGCCCGAGACTGGTGAGCTGGCGATGGATGCCGAGAAAGATGTCGGTCAGACAGTCGCGGATGCCGGCGCGACGTTCCCGAGCCGACAGGTCGAACCGCTTCGACAACAACCGCGTGATGTTGTCGAGCGCGAAGCGACTGGCGAACTCTCCCGACCGCTCGCCNNCCCATCCCGTCGCTGACCGCAAAGACGAAGTCCATCCCCGCCGCGTTCGCGTCGCCGTTCGGCCCCAGGTAGTACAGATCGTGACGATCGAAACTGACCGCGACAAACGAATCCTCGTTGTTCGAGCGGAAACAGCCGCACTCGGTCCGCCCCGACCAGCGCAGTCGCGGAGGGACCGGCGTCTCGGCCGACGATCCCGACGCGAGGGGCAACGGTTCCGTATCGACCTCCGGAGCACACGTCGCGTCCGGTTCGAGAATCGTCGCGAACTCGAAATCGATGACGCAGAACCGGCCGTCGGAAGCGCGGTAGGTGATGTTCCTCAGGTAGGGATCGTCGTGCCGCACGCCGAACGATTCCAGCTCGGCGAAGATCGAACGCATCTTCTCCTCCGACATCTGCTCGACGCGCGCCCCGCAGTTGGTCGTGACGAGCTCCAGCGTCTCGCGATCGAAACTAGAAACGCGAGGCACGAACGGACACTCGCGCCGCTCCAGATACAGAAGCACCCGGAGTTCGTTCTCGAACCGCTCGCGCGCATCGGCCGCCTTGAAGAACTTGTGGACTCGTCCGTCATAGCCGATCCGCACCATGGCGCGGGCGGTGTTCTTCGCTTCGTGCATCGCGGTCGTCTTGCCCTGTAAGGCCGATAGGTACCCGATCTCGATCGCGGCCGATTCATCCGAGTCCGAAGTCCGCTACTCGTTCCCCGGCCCTTCGACCGACGCGAAGTCGCGCCCTCGGATCTCGCGGAACTGCGGACTGGTCACGATCAGCTCGATCGCTCCATGAATCCGATGCCCGTTCTCGCTCAATCGCTGCATCATCGCATCCAGCAGCGGCTCGTCGGACAAGCGGACCGAACGCCCCAGAGCATACCCGAGCAGCTTGCGGCAGAAGACCCGCTCGACCTGCTCCCCGCGCGGACCGACCAGGTAGCTCCGCATGCCGTCGAGACCGACCAGCGACGTGCCGTCCATCAGCGTCGCCGCCGTATCGAGCGGCCGATCGCCGACGTCGGAGTTGCGGAGTCGACCGATCGCGTCGAAGCTCTCGAGACTGAAGCCCATCGGGTCGATCCGGACATGGCACCCCATGCACTTCGGATCCGAGGTGTGCCGCTCGATCAGTTGTCGGACCGTCAGCGAATCGCTCCCCGCATCCTCGTCCGGCAGCGGCGGAACACCGGCCGGAGGTTTCGGCAGCTTCTCGCCGAGAATCACTTCCGAGATCCAGTTCCCTCGCAGGATCGGACTCGTTCGCGACGCGCCGCTGTTCTTGGCCAGAGTCGCCCCCCAGCCGAGCACGCCGCCGCGCCCCGAGGCCCGCACCCCGTCGACTCGCCGCCACTCGTCCCCCTGAACGCCATCGATTCCGTAGAACGCCGCCAGCTCGCCGTTGACGAACGTGTGATCCGCGTCGAACAGACTCATCACCGAACCGTCGTTCCGGATCAGATCGGTCAGGAAGCGGATCGGCTCCTCGTACAGTTCGTCGCGGATCTCGGCGAACTCGGGGAAATGCCGTTCGCTCTTCTCGTCGTGCGCCGCGAAATCGTGGATCTGTAGGTAGCGGCAACCGAACTCGATCGCCATGCGACGGATCCGATCGTCGTCGAGCATCCGCGCGACGATCCGCTTCAGCGATTCGTCGTCCTGCAGTCGCCCCGCCGCCGCATCAGCCGACAACGCTTCGTCCGGCATCGACGACCACAGGAAGTAGCTCAGACGCGACGCCAGTTCGTAATCGTCGACCGGTCCCGGCTCGGTCCCCTCAGGAGGCGCTTCCAGCCGATACAGGAACGACGGCGAGCAGAGGATCCGGACCATCAGCAGTCGGATCGCTTCGTCATGCTCGACCGCTTCGCTGCGCAGCCGTTCGTAGAGCCCGCTCAGCTCGCTTCGCTCTTCGTCGCGAAGCGGTCGGCGAAAGGCGCGCTGTGCCAGGTCGATCGTCGCCGCTAGCTGCACCGGCTCGGCCGCGATCAGCTCGGCGCGAAACGCTTCGGCTCGCTCCCGAATCGGCTCGCGGAACGGCTCNNTCGCGTATTCCATCAGCTGCTGGAACGCATCGACCATCGTCAGCGCATCGCGCGAGACGAAATGGAGTTCGGACCAGAGACGATCGAGGCGGCGGGCTTCGTCATCGGTCAGCATCAACCGGGACAGCGCGCGATCCTCGCGATGAAAGAGCGCCAGCGTCACCACTTCGTCGACCGGAACGATCGGTCGGTAACAGAGACCGGCCGGAAAGTCGCGACGAAACTCGGCGAATGCGTTACGGATCCGCTCCGCGCCGCTCCCCGCCACGATCGGTCTCCCGGGAACCAGGGTCTGGGCACCGTCCGAGGGCGAGATGCCGTTCGCTCTCACGTCGATCGTCGGCTGCAGGCTCCCCGCAGCTCCTCGACTCGGATGGAGCGACACCGTGGCGACCAACTCGGCTCCTTGCGCCAGATCGGCGGGAAGGTCGATCGCGAGCGATCCCGGCAAGCCGTCCGACGTCGGCCCGATCACCAGGTCGAACTCCCCGACCCCGCGATCCCCCGCTTCGTCACCGAAACGCTCGGCGGGCAGATCGCCGATCGACGTCGCTCCCCGCTCGTCGAGCACGATCCCCAGACGTTCGGCGGCGCGCTCGGCCGCGGCGTAACAGGGAGCGGCCAGCGAGCGGAGCATCGCCACCGCCGCCGCATCGGCCGACCCCGGCTCGACCGCTTCCCTTCCGGAAAGCTGAGCGGCGATCGTCGCGGCCAGCACCTCGCGCTCCTCCGCCGGCGCTTCGGCCCATCGAGACAACGTCGAGCCGGCCGGCAGGAGCGGCGCGGTCGAGTCACCGCCGCTCGGTTCGCGATAGAACGACCAGACGCCGGAGTGACCGAACCGATCGGCATGCGGATTCCCGGCCAGAATGTCGGGCGAGATCTCCTCGGTCAGGTTCCAGACCCGCTCGTCTCCCTCGGTCTCGATCAGTCGGAACTCGACATCGGTCAGATCGCACGAGTGATCCCGATCGCGCGGTCCGACCAGCAGCGAGACGAGATCGCCGGGGCGGACCGCGATCGCTTCGGTCGAGTTCCAGCCGACCGGCGCG
This sequence comes from Planctomycetaceae bacterium, assembly GCA_003455945.1. Taxonomy (GTDB): domain Bacteria; phylum Planctomycetota; class Planctomycetia; order Pirellulales; family Pirellulaceae; genus UBA11682. The sequence continues at coordinate 6,260 of DMPQ01000081.1, read as the reverse complement.
CCGCCATGCGAAACTCCTTCGGCCAGACGCCGCCGAGTCCGGCCGCGTCGCACTTCGACCGCCCAGACGACTCCGTTGCCGCACTCGGGGTGCGCATGAGTCACGATCGACTCGAGACGAACGCGTCCGGCGATCGGACTCGTCCAACCGATCGCGACGTCGTGCGTCGGCGACGGATGAACCGTCACGCCATGCCCCTTCATTCGTCCCGGAATCCGTACCTCGGCATCGCCCGAGCTGGCGAGCGCCAGCGGCGTCTCGTGCGCTCCCCAGCCGCGGACGAAGTNNGAGCCGAGCCGATCGTGGTCGCGAAGCGGTCGAGCATCGGCTGCGCGTCGTCGCCGAGTCCGAAGACCGAGGCCCATGCGGCGAGCAGCTCGGGGCGGAGGTGATGGGCCGCGGCGAGCTGCGCCGAGTCGAACGGCTCGTCGCTCCGATCGATCGTCGCGATCGCCCGCAGCGCCCGCTCGGTCGATTCGATCAGGCCGTCGCGGAGCGCCGTGCGGCGCGCGGTCGTCGGCGCGAGATCGCGAATCGGCAATTCGTCACGACCGGCCGCCACCAACCGAGGTCGCTCCCAGATCGCGACATCGCCGTCGGTACCGTCCCCGGCCGACCCGNNGGTGCCGTCGCCGGCCGACCCGTTGCTCAGCGCGATCCGGATCCGACCGTCGGGATCAGCCGCGGGAAGCGGACGACGGATCTCGATCCGCTCCGTGATCGGATCGACGTCGACTTGCCACGGCTTCAGATGTCCGACGTTCTGAAAGCGGACGAGTGCACTCTGCCAGGTTCGGATCCGATCGGCGATCGCCGCGACCGCTCCGGCATCCCGCTCGCTCGACGAATCAAGCGAGTCGCGCCAGATCCGTCGGAGTTCGTCGACCAGCGGCGAACGCTCGTCGGCCTCGAGACGCTCGATCAGATGCGTCAGAAATCGAGGAGAGAGGCCGCGCGAGGTCGCCTGCTCGGCGATCGCTCGCTCGAACGCGACCGCATCGGTGGCGTCTCGATTCGCCGAACTCGAGGGGACCGCTCGTCGCACGGCGAAGGCCGCGTCCAGATACCGCTCCCACGGCACACCACCGCGTTCGTCCGAGTAACGCTCGTAGAGCTGCCGGATCCCGGCGATACGCTCGTCGGCAAAATCGCGTCGCGTCGTTCCGGACGACCAGGCGATCCCGTCCTCCAGCAGCACGACATGCGACGACACCTGCTTGGCCGCATCGAGGTACTTGGTGAAGAGCGCCGGCGACATCGCCAACGCCTGCCCCGTGTTGGCGAACCCTTCGCCCGCCGCTCCGTCGACCGGGAACTCGGCGGCCGGATCGAGCGGCAGACCGGTCAGATCACGGATCGTGTACGTGTACTCGGCGTTGTTCAGGCGACGGAGCACGACCGGCCCCGGGTCTCCCGCTCCGGCTCGCGCCTCGGCCTGCAGGTAATCGCGGGCCCAGTCGAGCAGCGTCGCGCGCTCGTCATCGCTCAGCGGCGACGCATCGGCAGGAGGCATCTGGCGATCGGCCACCATCTCGACCAACCGCTGCCAATGATGCGGGGCCGAGCGGATCGAGGCGATCGAGTCGAAGCGTTCGAGATCGAGTTCCCCTTGCGGATCCGACGTCGCGTGACAGTCGTTGCATCGAGCCGCCAGGAGCGGCCGAACTTCGCGCAGGTAACGGGCTTCGAGCGGTCCGAAATCGACCGGCTCCGACGCGACCGTCCGATCGACGAACGACGGGTCGACGAGCGCAAGAGAGACGAGCCCGGAGAGAACGAGCGAGCGGGAGAAGCGAAGGCGCATGTGCGGCTCCGGCCGAGAGCGGTGGGAAGGGGGGCGTAGCAGGACCTTCAATGTACGGCGGCGCGGCGCGCGGCGATACGCGCGCGATGGTCCGGTCAAGGCGTTCCCGATTTCCGCGGCGATCGGCCCACTCGGTCCCCGCCTCCGCTCGAGGTCGCCGAGAGGCGCGGCCGAGGTGAGCACGGCCGAAGCGAGCAAGCCCGAAGCGAACTCGGTCGAGGACCGGAGCGTCACCGCGGCGGAGTCGGATGGGCTCCCGAACGGAAGGCGAGAAGCCCGGCTGCGCACCTCGACCGGCTCGAATTTTTTTCGGGAATTGTTCCGCGGCGAGTCGTCGGGGAAGCGGGCCGCGGATTCCTTGGGAATTTGGCCGAGTCGATTCGGCGGACCCGCCCTACCTGCCGACTCCAGCGGCAATCCCTGCCCACGATCAAGGCAAATTTCCGCGTCGTTCGGCGGTCGGGCGGGATCGGCGAGAGGGGCGACCCTTGCAAAGGGAGGCAGTCTTCATAGACTCGTCGCCAGCCTCAGTGGGGCGATCTTTCCCGCAAGAGGTCCGAACGTCGACGCTTCCGATCCGGTCCGAGCGGCCCGATCGGAGGGACGGCGGAAGGACACGGCGGGGCTCGCGTGGCATGAGTGGTGTCCAACCTGGAAACGAGGGTCAGCACGTGTCGTCCGCATCGAAGTACAAGCTCGAATACATCTGGCTCGACGGCTACCTCCCGGAACCGAACCTCCGCAGCAAGACGAAGATCGTCGACACGGCTCCCGCCTCGGTCGCCGACTGCGCCCTGTGGGGTTTCGACGGCAGCTCGACGCAGCAGGCCGAAGGACACAGCTCGGACTGCATCCTGAAGCCCGTCGCGCTCTATCCGGACTCGGGCCGCAAGAACGGCTTCCTGGTGATGTGCGAAGTGCTGCTGCCGGACGGCAAGCCGCATCCGACGAACTTCCGCGCCACCGTCGGTGACGATGCCGATCTCTGGATCGGTCTCGAGCAGGAATACTTCTTCTACAAGGACGGCCGTCCGCTCGGCTTCCCGACCACCGGCTATCCTGCTCCGCAGGGTCCGTACTACACCGGCGTCGGCTACAAGAACGTCGGTTGCATCGCTCGCGAGATCGCCGAAGCGCACATCGACCTGACGCTCGATGCCGGGATCAACATCGAGGGGATCAACGCCGAAGTCGCCAAGGGGCAGTGGGAATTCCAGATCTTCGCCAAGGGATCGAAGAAGATCGGCGACGACATGTGGGTCGCCCGCTACCTGATGATGCGCCTGTGCGAGAAGTACGGCGTCGACGTCGAATGGCACTGCAAGCCGATCCGCGGTGACTGGAACGGCTCCGGCATGCACTGCAACTTCTCGACGAAGTTCATGCGCGAAGTCGGCGGCAAGGAGTACTTCGAGAAGCTCATGGGAGCGTTCGACAAGTACAAGGACGAGCACATCGCCGCTTACGGCCCGGACAACCACCTGCGTCTGACCGGTCTGCACGAGACGCAGTCGATCGACAAGTTCAACTACGGCGTCGCGAACCGCGGTGCGTCGATCCGCATCCCGCACAGCTTCGTCAACAGCGGCTACAAGGGCTATCTCGAGGATCGTCGCCCGAACTCGCAGGCCGATCCGTACAAGATCGTCGCTCGCGTGCTGAAGACGATCCAGTCGGTCGGCTGATCGCCGTCTGACGTTGCCGGATCATCGAACGAACCAGGCCGCGGGGATCGCTCCCCGCGGCTTGTTTTTTTCTTGCCGTCGCGGAGGTGAGTCCGACCCCGGTCGCAGCGGATGGACGTCGCCCCGACGTGGACCCGCGTCGTCCCCGACGCGCGGCCGAGCGACAACAAGTGTTCGAGACGTTTCGAAACGTGACCGATGTCGTCGTCTCACGCCCTCGGCTCGGGACGAGCCGGGGCCACACCGGGGCGACGTCAATTCACTGCGACCGAGGTCGGTCGCACTACGGCAGGCTGCGACAACGGTCATTCGAAACGCTACGAAGCTGAGCGGGATTCGACATCGCACGCCCTCGGCTCNNCCCCCCGCCCCTCCGGTCCGCTAGCAATCGCCTCGACCGGCAGACCCTGGTTCAGTTCGCGAGTCCCCTTGGCCGAAAGGGGACGAAGCCGAAAGCTGCGCAGCTCCCGGCTCCACCGATCTTCCGATCGACCGCTCCTTCGAGGCTCCGCACCGATGGCCGATTTCGGCAGCGAGATCCGAGAAAACGTCGCCGCCGCCTGCCGCACCAACGGAGGCGAGATCGGAGCGGTCCTGTCCCGCGCGCTCGATGCCGAGATCGCCATCGAGATCGCCGACGGGACCGAAGCGGCGTGGGGAGCGTGGCCCGATGCGTGGAGCGGCGGCGGCCTGGTGATCGCCTGGCAAGTCGACGAACGATTCGCGCTGCTGCTGATTCCGCAATCGACCGGCTTCGTCCCCGATTGGGTCAAGGCTCCCGATCCGACCGGCCAGAGTCGCCTGGATACGCTGGCGCTCGAGCTCGGCATGAATGCCTTGCCCGACGATTGCCTGCCGGTCGACTCCCGAGCCGCTTGGGTCGATTCGATCGCCGAGGGGCTCGGCCGCGCCTCGGGAGACTCGCTCGGCCAAGTCGACTGGCAGCTCACGGCCTCGGACAAGAGCGGCTCCGCGACGCTGATCTTCCCGGTCCGCGATGCCCTCGCGATCTTCGCGAAACCGGCCTCGGCTCCTCCGACCGCCTCCGAAGCAACTGCCGCTCCTGATGCGACCGCCGCTCCCGAGTCGCCTCGGGTTCCCTCATCGGAACCCGCTTCGGCGGCCCCATCGCGTCCCGCCTCGCCCGCGAAGGGTGCCTCGCGAACGACCGGTGGCGCTGCGGAGCCGACCTATGCCGATCCGCACGAACGCCTGGAACACGAACTCCACCGACTTCCCGAATACGTCCGGAGTCTGCTGCGCGTCGAGGTGGAGGTATCGGTGACGCTCGCGACGACCAAGACGACGGTCGCGCGAGTCGTCGAGATCGGGCCCGGCGCGATCATCCAGTTCGACAAGAGCTGCGAGGCGCCGTTGACGCTGGAAGTCGCCGGAGTCGAAGTCGCGCTCGGCGAGGCGGTGAAGATCGGCGACAAGTTCGGTTTGCGAGTCGATTCGATCCGGCTTCCGCCCGAACGCTTCTTCCGCGTGCCGGGGAAGCGGAGCGCCTGAGACGCGCGACGATCGCGGCGCGACGGCCGATCCCCCGACGACAGCTCCCCGGTCCGATCGATAAGCTGACGATCGAGTCGCAGCAGACGGGGCCGATGCGGACCGCGGTCCCGCTCATGCGACTCGGCATCGCCCGAGTTTCGATCGGTCCGAAAGAGCTCCGAAGTGCGACTCCATCTGATCCGTCACGGCCAATCGTCGAACAATGCGCTCCCCGAATATCAGCGCGTCCATGACCCGCATCTGACCGACGTCGGCCAGCTCCAGGCGGAACGCCTGGGCGCCTGGGCCGAGACGACCGAACTCGACGTGCTGCTGGTGAGTCCGTTTCGGCGGACCCTGCAGACCGCCGCGCCGATCCGCCGAGTCACCCGCCTGGCCCCTCGCATCTGGACCGATCTGCACGAACGAGGCGGTTGCTATTCGGGGTGGCAACCGTCGAACTTCCGCGGCTGTCCCGGATTCACCGATGCCGAGATCCGCGAGTTCTTTCCCGATGCGATCGTCGAGGATCCGATCGACCATCGCGGCTGGTGGCGAAGCCGGGATCGGGAGAGCGACGACCAGGCGATCGAACGAGCGGCTCGCGTCATCGATCGCCTCAAGCGGACCTTTCTCGGCACCTCGGTCCGGATCGCCTGCGTGATGCACGCCGACTTCAAGAAGCTCGTCACCGCGCAGCTGTTCGACCGCGATCACGAGCCGCACCTGCCGAGTCCGTATCGGAACGCGAGCATCTCGACGATCGACTTCGCGCCGGACGGCCGCGCGATGCTTGTCGTCGAGAACGATGTCGCTCACCTCGATCCGTCGCTCCGAACCTGATCGAGCGACGAGGCGAGGGCGAACCGCGTTCTCCCTCCGCGCCCTCCCCAGCCCGAAGCGCCAAGCGCAGGGGCACTTCGTGACCTCGATTCGGTAACCGCTGCGACCGGGGGCGGTCGCACTACGACAAAACGAGGCACGTCGACGTGGGCCCGCGTCGTCCCCGACGCGCGGCCGTGCGACACCGAGTCGTTCCGACAGCCGGCAGGTTCGATCGGTGTCGACGCCATTACCGGGGCTGATCCCGGCGCTTCGCTTCGGGCTGGTTGGGTCGGTCCGGAAGCGCTGCCACTCGAGGCGCCGACTCGGCAACCGCCTCGACGTGGGCCCGCGTCGTCCTCGACGCGCGGCCGTGCGACATCGGGCGTTCGAGACGCCTCGTGGCGTGACCGGTGTCGATGTCGCAGGCCTTCGGCTCGGGACGAGCCGGGGCT
>DMPQ01000469.1 GCA_003455945.1 Planctomycetaceae bacterium | reverse complement strand
AAAGCGCAGGGGCTCCCCGTGCTCTCCCGCCCCGCAATCGCTCCCAGCCGCGCCCCGCCTCGCGCTTCTCGTTCCGAACGCCGCGCTACGCCATCTCGGCCGGTTGACCGTTGAACGAATCGAAGTCGTCGAAGCGTTCCGGAGCCCGATCCTCGAAGCGAGTGAACTCCTTGCGCCAGATCATGTTGATGTCGCCGGTCGGGCCGTTGCGCTGCTTCTCGATGAAGATCTGCGCCTGACCGGCGACGCGCTGCTGCTCTTCGCCGCGGACGTAGTACTCCTCGCGATGCACGAACATCACGACGTCGGCATCCTGCTCGATCGCCCCCGACTCGCGCAGATGACTCAGACGCGGTCGGTGTTCGCGCGAGTCTTCGGCTTGACGATTTNNCAGCTGCAGGTAGTCGATCACGACGAGACCGATCCGGTTCTCGCGCCGAATGATGCGGCGAGCCGCGGCGGCGATCTCGCTGACGGTCCGCCCCGGCGAGTCGTCGACGTAGAACGGGCATTCGCTGACAATCGCCGCCTGATCGGCCAGACGCCGTCGGTCGTCCTGCGAGATGGTGCCGTTGCGCAGGCGGTGGCCGTTGACGCGGGCGATCGAGCAGAGCAGTCGCTCGATCAGTTCGACCGCGGACATTTCCAGGCTGACGAAGAGGACCGGAGCCATCGACTTGACCGCGACGTTCTCGGCGATGTTCATCGCGAACGCCGTCTTTCCCATACTCGGACGAGCCGCCAGGATGATCAGCTCCGAGGCGTGCAGGCCGCCGGTCATCGCATCGAGATCGGTAAAGCCGCTGTCGACGACTCCTTCGGTCGCCTCGCCTCGCATCCGCGCATCGATCCGATCCATCGCCTCATGCAGCACGTCGCGGATCGGTACGAGCGTCCTTGCCCCTCGCTCGTCCAGGATCGAGAAGATCCGCTGCTCGGCCGAACCGAGCGCTTCCTTCGCCGTGCTCTCGCCGGCATAGACATCCTTGACGATCTCGGTCGCTGCCGTGATCAGGCGCCGGAGCGTCGCCTTTTCGCGGACGATTTCGGCGTAGTAGACCGCATGAGCGGCGGTCGTGACGGCGTGAATCACCTTGGCCAGAAAGGCGGCGCCGCCGATCCGGTCGTAGTCTCCCGACGAGATCAGTCGTTCGCGCAGCAGCGTCAGGTCGATTTTCTTGCCGGTCGAATGCATCTCGGTCAGATGACCGTACAGCACCCGATTCGCCTCGTCGTGAAAATCGTCGGGGCGAAGGATCGGAGCGAGATCGTCGCACGAGTCGGGAAGGAGCAGGACGCTCCCGAGCACGTTCAGTTCGGCTTCGGCATTGACCGGAAGTTCACGATCCCCACCCCCTTCGCGTCCGTTCACGCCGGCTCCCTCCTGATGCTGTGGTCCGATCGGATCGGCTCCGTTCCGATCCGCTTCGCGACCGCCCGTTCGGTCGGAAGCGGGTCAAGAAACGGAACGGACCCGTTGCCGGGTCCATTCTCTTGCTTTCGCATCGAGTTGCAACGACCGCCGAGCGGGCGGGCGGATCAACCCTTGGCGTCGTCCGACACGGTCGGAACGACCCAGACCTTGACCTCGGTCGCGACGTCCGGGTGGAGCTGTACCTTGACGGTGTAGAGACCGAGCTCCTTGAGCACTCCCTCGAGGCGCACCTGATCGACGGTGATCGTCAGATCGTGCTGCTTGAGAGCCGCGACGATCTCGTTGGCGCCGACGCTGCCGTACAGGTGCCCTTCGTCGTTCGCGTTCGCCTCGATCGTCAGGCTCTGCTTCGACAGGGCCGAAGCGAGATCCTGGAGTCCCTTCAGGCGATCCTTTTCGATCTCGAGGAGCTTGGCGCGATGCTTGTCGACCATCCGCTTGTGGTGGTCGGTCGCGATCGTCGCGAGCCCCTGCGGGAGCAGGTAGTTCTTGGCATAGCCCGGCTTCACATCGACGACGTCCCCCTGCTTGCCGAGGTGAGCGACGTTGTGGATCAGCAGCAGCTGAATGCCGCCGTTGGCCCCTCGCGGAAGACGCTTGTGAGCCGCAATGCGCTTGGTCGTGGTAGACATCGCCGAAATTCCCGCTGCACTCGAAGCCATGTGTCGTCGGCGGTTCGCGTTCCGATCGCGATCCCGCGCCGTGTTCGGTCCGTTGTCGAAGCCTCGATCCGAGGCCTCGTCGCGATCAGAACGGAACGTCCTCTTCTCCCGAGTCGCCTCCGAATCCACCGCTGTAGTCGTCGTAGCCGCGGTTGCCCGCGTCCTGCTGCCGCGACGGGCTGGTAGCCCGACTCGGCCGCTGCGACGGTCCACCGGATCCGCCCGAGCCGCCTCCTTCGCGACGGCTGCCGAGCATCCGCATGTTCTCGCCAATGACCTTCAGCTTCGACCGCTTCTGGCCATCCTGTTCCCACTGGTCGAGCTTCAGTCGCCCTTCGATCAGCACCTGCGAGCCCTTGCTCAGGTACTGTCCGGCGATCTCGGCGTTCCGACCGAAGAGCGTGACGTCGACGAAAGTCGCCTCGTCCACCCACTCGTTGTTTCGCTTCACCCGATCGTTGACCGCAAGACCGATGTCGGTCACCGGCATCTGACTGGGCGTGAATCGGACCTCGACATCGCGCGTCAGATTTCCGACCAGCACCACCTTGTTGAAACTCGCCATCCGAATGGCCTTTCCTGTGGAGCCCGTCCGTTGTCGGGCGAGCCGCGTTCGCCGAGAGGGGAGCCGCTACCTGGCTCGCACCACCTCCGCCTGGACCACCACGACGAGTTCCCGCTGCGTCGCTTGACCTCGAATCACACCATCACCGTCGAGCGTTCGGCCAGCCGGCAGACCGCCTGATCGGCGTCCGCCGGGATCGGCATCGCGATTCGCCTCGGTCCGGTCAGCAAGCGATCCGAGACCGCGCGAACCAGGCGATGGCGAAGCCGCTCGACACGCACTCGCCCCGGCGACTTGCTCCGGCCGAATCGCGACCGGGGATCGCACGGGCGACCGCGAACTCCCGAGCCGATCCCGTCAGGACTCCGATTNNCAGGCCCGTCAGGACTCCGCCCGTCGCTCGCGCCTCGGCCCGCACCGCCTCCGGCCCGCCAAATCAGCCTGCGGCGTCCGCGGTTTCCGGGGCGCCGACGACTTCGCCGCGAGCATGAGCGACGAGCGTGTCGACCAGTCGCGGATCGACCTTCAGCACCAACTGACGCAGGACCTCCTCGCGGATCTCGCACTGACGCGCGAAGTCCTTCAGGCCGGGGCCTTCCATCGAGAAGTAGACCAGCCAGTAGGTCCCCTTACGATGGCCGTCGATCGGATACGANNCGCCAATCGCTGTTCGTTCCACAACCGGCTGGCGAGGACGTGCCCCCCCTGCTCCTCGATCAGATCGGTCGCCAACTTCGCGACCGCTCCCGGATCGCGGGCATACCGATTCGAATCGAAGATGTACATGCACTCGTAGACGTTTCGAGCCAAGGTCGAATCTCCCGTTACTGCGACCGCAGCGTAGTCTAACCATCCGTTCGGCGACTGACAAAGCCCTGCCTCGTCACGCCCATCGCTTCCGCCGAGTCCCGCGACCGATCCCCGCCTGTCGGATCGGGGGTCGCTCAGCCGCGTTTTCGCTCAGACGCGTTATCGCTCAGACACCGTTGAAGCGATTCGCCGCCTCGATGATCCCAAGTTTCGCCCACGCCTCGATCGCGTCGGCTCCCCGAACCACCATCCTGTTCGTCTCGTCCCGCGACTCCGGATCGAACTTGCCGAGCACGAAGTCGACCGTTTCCCACCGAGGCGGGATCGGTCCGATCCCCAGCCTCAGTCGCGGAAACTCGGTCGTCCCGAGCTTCCGGATGCAATCGTCCAACCCCTTCTGCCCCCCGGATCGTCCGCCGTCGCGGATCCTCAGTTTCCCGAGGGGGAGCTGAAAGTCGTCACAGACGACGATCAGCGAGTCGAGTTCCAACTTGAAGAAGTCCTTCGCTTCCTGCACGCTCCGCCCGCTGGCGTTCATGTAGGTCAGCGGCGTCAGCAACACCACCTTCTCGGTGCCGATCGCGATCTCGCAGGTCTCTCCGGCGAATCGCCCCTTCGGCCGACCGGCTCCATGTCGCCGAGCCAACTCGGCGATCACGTCGAAGCCGATATTGTGACGCGTCCCCTCGTATTGCTTGCCGGGGTTTCCCAACCCCACCACCAGCTTCATCGCGAACCACCGTTCGTCGCGGAAGCGACCCGATCCGGGGAGCCGTCGGTCGCCTCGATCGGACTACGCCGCTCGCAGTCGACTCCGGCTCGGCCGCCCCGCACGGCTCACTCCGCCGACTTCTTGGCCACCACTTCCGGTTCGGCTCCAGCCACCGGCGTCTCTTCGGTCGCGCGAGCCGCGCGGACGCAGTGGACCACCACCGTCTCGGGAGCGGTCAGCAGCTTCGCTCCGGCCGGCAACTGCAGTTCGCCCGCATGGATCGAACCGCCGAGGTCCAGGGTCGAGACGTTGCAGATGATGTGATCCGGCACGTCGACCACCGGGCACTCCAGCTCCACCTCGTGCAGCACGATCTCGACCACGCCGCCGTGCGTCGCACCCGGGGCATCCCCCTTGGTCTCGACGCCGACCGACACCTTGATCTTCTCCCCCTTGACGACCCGCATCAGGTCGATGTGCACCAGCGCGGTGCCGAGCGCGTCCCACTGGACCGCCTTGATCAGCGCCTCGCCCGACGCCGCTCCTTCCAGATGCACCACATGGCCGCCGTGGCGGATCACCTGCTCGACCCGAGCGGCCGGAACCGCGATCGAGAGGTTTCCTTCGCCGTGACCGTACAGGATGCCGGGGAGCATTCCGGTGGCCCGCAGACGACGCGAGTTGGCCGATCCGACCTTGTCCCGAGCCTCAACATTCAGAACGTCAATCACCGCAGGCCCCTTACCTGATGCCGACCCTATCCCGAGTCGCGAGTGCCGCCGGCCGAATCGGGCTCGTTCGCCCCCTCAGGCTCGACAGGACTTCGCCCTAGTCGTTCGTTCCGACCGTCGGATCCGACCGCGATCGATTCCTTCCCGTCCCGGATTCCGCTCCGGCGTCGACGATGACCGACCGTCATCGTTTCGCGAGCGGTGCCGCCTGACGCGGCTCCCGAGAGAAGCCCCTTGTAGGCCATGGGAAACGGGGTATTGTGACAAAAAACCACACGACTTCAAGGCCGATCCGGCGCCCCTCCTTCCGTTTTTCCGCTCGACGTCTTCCGGCCCCTCGCCGCGACGCCGAATCCCTCCGCCGCCGCCTCGATCGTCGTCCCTCTCTTGCCTCGCGAAATCGTCCCGCCCGCTCGGCTTACCGAGCCGCTCGACGACGCTCGTCCGAACGGAAACGATCGAGGAACGCATGGCCGCCAAGAAACCTGTCTCGTTCGAGTATGTCGAGCCGATCGGCCTTCGAGTCCTCGTCCGCAAGGACGAACCGAAGCGTCAGACCAAGGGGGGAATCGCGCTCCCCGATGCCGCCGAGATCCCGACCATCACCGGCCGGATCGTCACCATCTCGAAGGCGGTCGAGAACGACGAGGACGTGCCGCTCCGGCAGTACGACAAGGTCCTCTTCCACCCCAAGAACGCGATTCCGGTCGATTTCGAGAGCGACAACCAGCTCTTCGTCGTCCCGGTCGAAGACATCGTCGCCGTCTTCCGACGCGAAGCCGAAACGGAGTGAGCCTCCGTTCGGATCGCGGCCGGGCCCTGGGCTCGACCGCGGTCGAGCGGAGTTCGGTGGAAAGACCGACTCCGGTCGTGCCTCCCCCTGTCTCGATCGCGCGGCCGCTCCCCGATCGCCGCGCCGCTCTTTACGCCTCGCGCACGTTTCTCTACCGTCCCGCGACTTTTCGGCCGTCGATGACCGAGCCGAAGCCGTCCTTGTCGCGAGACCTGACGCATGTGCCGCGCGCTCGTCCGAGTCGACCTGACCGCTGACGCTCCTTCGCTGCTGCTTCGGCGGAGAGCCACGTCGATCGTGCTGCTGCTCGGGCTGTCCGTTCTGGCCGTCGGTTGCCGGACTCCCGGCCCCTATCGCCTCGGTTCGGCCGCGCAGTGGAACACCGCGCCCGAGCTGATGGCGATCAACGAACCGCAGATCGAACGAGGCCGCCCGTACAAGACGCTCGATACGGTCGGCTGGATCGTCGGCATTCCGGGCAAGATCCTGATGTGGGATCGCCGCGTCGACAATCATCGGATCTCGTTCGAGACCGAACGGATGCTCGCGGACTACCTGGCGGTCAACGAGCTCGACGGCGTCAAGGTCCGCATCAACCAGTACGCGCCGCGCGAGGAGTGGCGTCGCCTGGTCGCGAACAAGTCGGTCGGAGCGGGCTGGCGCTACACGCTCGGGACCCTCTCGGTCGTCGGCTACACGCTCCTGCCGGGACGAGTCTTCGGCGGAGACAACTACAACCCGTACACCAACACCATCAATCTCTACAGCGACGTCCCCGCGTTCGCCGTTCACGAAGGGGCTCATGCCAAGGACTTTGCGGGGCGCCGTTACCCCGGCACCTACGCGGCGCTCTACCTGCTGCCGGTCGTGCCGCTCTATCACGAAGCGGTCGCCTCGCGAGACGCCTTGGCGTACGCCCACGACTACTGGCCGATCGACGAAGAGCGTCAGGCGTACCGCAATCTCGGTCCCGCCTACGGCAGCTATGTCGGCAGTGCGCTGGCCGGAGGTGGCTCTTCGCCGATCGGTCTGCCGCTGGAGATCGCCGGCATTCTCGGCGGGCATGTCGTCGGCCGTTCGATCGCCGAGACGCTCCCCGAACGCGACCAGCTGTACGAACTCCCGCCTCGCGAACGGACCATCGCGCTCCCGGTCGAACGTGTCCCGCAAGAAGAGTTCCAGGACGACGGCGACTGGTACCGCTGACCGATCGCAAAGAACGCTCCCCCGCGTCTCCCCCAGCCCGCCGCGTCAGCAAGGGGTCTTCGTCAGCGACTCGGCCTCGTCGTGGGCCCGCGTCGT